>JANQZT010000076.1 GCA_030728325.1 Pontimonas sp. | reverse complement strand
AGGGAATCGAGTCCATGCCGCGTGAGCTGAGCGCACCCGAGCTGACGGAAAAACCAGAAAAGGACTAGTCGTCGAGCCACTTACTGGCTTGGTGATCCGCTGACACTCGGCGCAGTGTCCCTGAGCGGGCCCGCAAGACGATGCTCTCGGTGCTAATCAGGGGACCGTTCCTGCGAACACCGCGCACCAGTTCGCCGTCGGTCACTCCGGTGGCGACAAAGAAGGTGTTGTCGCTGGAGACGAGGTCATCTAAGCCGTAGACGTGATCAAACTTCAGGCCCGCATCAATGCCCTGCTGCTTCTCGTCATCATCCGTGGGGTGTAAAACACCCTGCATGAAGCCACCGAGTGCCTTGATCGCGCACGCAGTGGCGACGCCCTCGGGGCTTCCCCCAATCCCCACACACATATCAATGCGGGTGTCATGGCGAGCTGCGTTGATACCGCTGGCCACATCACCATCGAGGATCAACCGGGTTCCAGCACCCGCCTCACGTATCTCTCGAATCAAATCCTCGTGGCGAGGACGATCCAACACGGCAATCCGCATCTCCTCGACGGGCTTGCCTTTGGCTTTCGCCAAAGCGCGGATGTTCTCCCCGATGGGTTTCTGGATGTCAACAACACCAATGCCCTCGTGGGACGTCACGATCTTCCGCATATAAAAAACGCTGGAGGCATCGAGCATGGAGCCGCGATCCGCCACCGCAATCATCGAAATGGCGTGGGAGCGACCGGCAGCTGTCAGCGATGTCCCATCGATGGGGTCCACAGCAATGTCGCACTTCGGTCCATGACCGGTGCCAACCTCTTCACCGTTGAAGAGCATCGGGGCATCATCTTTCTCGCCCTCACCAATCACCACCAAGCCCTGGAAGTTCACGGTGGAGAGGAATTTCCGCATAGCGTCAACGGCTGCTTGGTCAGCAGCGTTCTTGTCGCCCCGTCCAATAAACGGTGTCGCTCGGATGGCCGCTGCCTCAGTGGCGCGCACCAACTCCATGGCGAGGTTCCGGTCAGGATGGACGAAAAGTTCTGCCGCTTCGGCACCGGACATGGGGAATCCTCCAGGGGATGGAGCGAACATTGTCTGCCACCAGACTAGACCTCGAAGGTCCCCCACCACCGGGATAAGCTGGAGTCTGCCCTGTACCCCACTGTGAGGACCACATGCCTGTTGCAACTCCCGAAGAATATGCCGCCATGCTCGATGGAGCTAAGAACAAAGGGTTCGCTTTCCCGGCGATCAATGTGTCTAGCTCCTCGACGATCAACTCGGTGCTTCAGGGCCTGAGCGAGGCAGAGTCGGATGGCATCATCCAGGTGACTACGGGAGGTGCAGATTTCTTTGCCGGTCACACCGTCAAGGGCCGCGCATCGGGCGCCCTGGCATTTGCCGCGTTCGTCACCGAGGTAGCAAAGAACTACCCCGTGAAGGTGGCCCTCCACACTGATCACTGCCCAAAAGACGCTCTTGATGGCTTCGTGATGCCCCTCATTGCTGCGAGCGAGGAAGCCGTGAAAGCTGGAGGCAACCCGATTTTCCAAAGCCACATGTGGGATGGCTCTGCAGTGCCGCTGGCGGAGAACCTGGAGATCGCCAAAGACCTGCTCCCCCGCATGAAAGCCATCCACTCCATTTTGGAAGTGGAAATCGGTGTTGTCGGTGGCGAAGAAGACGGTGTCAGTCACGACATCAATGACAGCCTCTACACCACCATTGATGACGCGATTGCGACTGTGGAGGCCCTGGGCCTTGGCGAGCAGGGTCGCTACATGGCAGCACTGACCTTTGGCAACGTCCACGGTGTCTATAAGCCAGGCAATGTAAAACTGCGCCCTGAGCTTCTGGCAGAAATCCAGGCAGGCCTGCAGGCGAAGTATGGGACCGGTGAGAAGCCGATGGATTTGGTGTTCCACGGCGGATCTGGCAGCACCGACGAAGAAATTGCCGAAGCAGTGCGCAACGGTGTCATCAAGATGAACATCGACACCGACACCCAGTACGCCTACACCCGCTCTGTTGCTGGTCACATGATGGCCAACTACGACGGAGTGCTGCGTATTGATGGCGAAGTGGGCAACAAGAAGCTCTATGACCCGAGGGCCTGGGGTAAAGCGGCGGAAACCCACATGGCAGCACGCGTGGTGGAAGCCACGAAGCAGCTGGGCTCGGCGGGCAACAAGCTCTAGGAGCGGTTGCGACCACCCAGCGTGGTGCGATCCACGTTGCCTTCAGCGTCCTTACGGAGCTCCTTCGGGAGAGAGAACTGAAGGTCCTCCTCTGCGGTGCGGACTTCTTCGACTTCCGTGAATCCGGCGTCGGCGAGGTCAGCGAGCGTTTGGTCCACCAGGATCTCGGGAACTGACGCGCCTGAGGTCACCCCAATGGTCTCCACACCCTCCAGCCATTCCTGCTTGATTTCACTGGCGTAGTCGACCCGGTAGGAAGCTTTGGCACCGTATTCCAAGGCAACCTCGACCAGGCGAACGCTGTTGGAAGAGTTCGGCGATCCGACCACAATCACCAGGTCGCACTCTGGTGCAATCTTCTTGATGGCCACCTGACGGTTCTGGGTCGCGTAACAGATGTCATCGCTCGGGGGATCTTGAAGGTGGGGGAAGCGACCACGCAGTCGACGAACGGTCTCCATAGTCTCGTCCACACTCAACGTGGTCTGGGACAACCAAATCAGGTTGTCGGTATCTGGGACCTCGATACGGTCCGCCTCATCCGGGTCATTGACCAGGGTGGTGTGCTCGGGGGCGTGGCCCATGGTGCCCTCAACCTCTTCGTGGCCCTCATGACCAATGAGGAGGATGTGGTAATCCTGACCGGAGAAGCGCACCGCTTCTCGGTGCACCTTCGTCACGAGAGGACACGTCGCATCGATGGCGTTCAGAGAGCGGTCCTCAGCCTCTTGAACGACCATGGGTGACACCCCGTGGGCGGAGAAGACAATGTTGGAGCCCTCGGGAACCTCTGCGACCTCATCGACGAAGATGACGCCCTTGGATTCGAGCTCCCGCACGACGTGAATGTTGTGAACAATTTGCTTGCGAACATAGACCGGAGCGCCATTGCGCTCCAAGGCCTTCTCCACGGCAATGACCGCACGGTCCACACCCGCGCAATAGCCGCGAGGGGCTGCCAAGAGAATGCGGCGGTGACCCGTCACCGAGGTGGGCTGAAGCTTGTCCCTGCGCTCGGGGATGAGGGGGGCTTCCAGTGTTGCCACACCACCATTGCTAATACTCACGGGCTTCAGTGTAGAGGGCGCTACCGGGAAGCGGGCTGAGTGTCTTAGCCTGGGACGTGATGTCCGCCACCTCGAATGACTCTTCCCCGGAAGCTCCCTGGTCGATCCAGAAGCTCTCCGAGTTGATGGGCGGGTATATCGAGCGTCTGGGCCCGGTGTGGGTGGAGGCAGAGATTACCCAGTGGGGACAATCCGCAGGAAACATCTACGGAAAACTCTCCGACACGGAGGCCGACGCCCAAGTCTCCATCACCATTTGGCGTCGCACCCAGGAGAACATTCCCCAGGGGCTCAACCAGGGCGATCGGGTGATCGCCCAGATCAAGCCCAGCTGGTGGGTCAAGGGTGGAACACTCAGCATGAATGTGCTGGAGATGCGTCACACCGGCATCGGCGAAATCTTGGAAAAGCTCGCGAAGCTGAGAACCCAGCTCGCCGAAGAAGGGCTATTCGATCCGGAGCGGAAAAAGACACTGCCGTTCCTCCCAGGTGTCATTGGTCTCGTCACGGGAAAAGACTCCGATGCGGAAAAAGATGTCCTGACCAACGCACGGCTTCGCTGGCCCGAAGTGGAGTTCGTGATCGAGCATGCTGCAGTTCAAGGCGACCGCTCTGTCACTGAAGTGATGGCCGCTCTGGAGAAGCTCGAGAACAATCCCGACGTCGAGGTCATCATCGTGGCGCGTGGTGGTGGGGACTTCATGAATCTCCTCCCGTTCAGTGACGAGCGGCTCATCCGCCTGGCCGCGACCCTGACGAAGCCCCTCGTGAGCGCTATCGGGCACGAAGCCGATCGACCGATTCTGGATGACGTCGCCGACCTGCGAGCCTCCACCCCCACCGACGCAGCAAAACGCGTGGTTCCCGATGTTCAGGCCGAAAAGCAGTTGATCGAAGAGGCCAGACACCGTCTCGATACGAAACTCTCCGCATTGATTCAATCTGAAATCGAACGGCTGGATTCTTTTCGCACCCGACCAGCGCTTGCCGACCCTCACACTTTGATTGACCGAAAGTCAGAGGAGCTCCTCCAAATAGTCGCCAGGGGCACTGACATCTCCTCTCTGGTGATCGAGCGTCATCAAGCCCAGTTGGCTCAGTTGACTGGATCCTTGCGGGGGCTTTCCCCCCAGAACACCCTCGATCGCGGCTACGCGATCGTGCGGGATAAGGACGGTCACGTCATTTCCCGTGCTGAGCAGGTCAGCTCGGGAGATGCTCTGCGTCTCCGAGTCAGTGAGGGTGAGATTGACACTCATGTGGACTAGAGCCCGCCGATTAGACTGAGGGATATGAGCGAGAAGACCACACCCGATGAGATCCAGGCCATGTCCTATGAGCAGGCCCGGGATGAACTGGTCGCAGTGGTGGGGAAACTCGAACAGGGTGGCATCACCCTGGAGGAATCCATTGGTTTGTGGGAACGAGGCGAAGCTCTCGCCGCTCGCTGTGAAGAATGGCTCGTGGGCGCCAGAGCGCGCCTTGACGCCGCCAAGAAAGCCCGCGAAGAGTCCTAATGGCCCGAACCATCATCACCTCGGGGCCTGAAGACCCGGAGGACAAGGCAGCACGGTTGGCCAAGGCTCGCGCTGAACGCAAAGCCCGTCAGAATATGCGCAATCTGGTGTGGTCGATGTTGGCGTCCTTGGGCGTCGTGGCACTGCTGGTGATTGTGGTCGTGCGCCCCGACACAGACCTCGTGCAACAAATTGACTGGCGAGAGGTGGCGGAGCAAAGCGCAGACCAGCTCCCGGGTGACCCTGTCACCCCCATGCTCTCTGATCTGTGGACGTCGAACAGGGCCGAGGTGACCTCAGAACCGGGGTCCGAGGTCACCTGGTCGATTGGTTTGCTGGGACCAGAGGACACCTACGTCTTTGTCGACCAGGGCTTTGGCGCTAACGAAGCATGGGTAGCGCAGCGAGTGGAGCAATCCGCCAGCACCGGCGCAGTCCTTTTGGGGTACAGCCCCAACCAAGTCGAGTGGGTGGAATATGACCGACGAGACATTGATCCTGGCGGCAATAACGCCTACGTCGTTGTTTTGGAACAGGATGACAGCATCGTGGTGGTCGGAGGAACTAACGCCAAAGGGGTGAACGAGGTCGCGAACGAAGTGTCCTGGCGCCTGGCAGAAGACAGCCTTCGGTGACCGCGCCAACACTGACCCCGTCTGACGCGTGGCGGAGGATGAAAGCCGGCAACGACAGATTTATTGAGGGTGTTCAGCGCCATCCGCGCCAAGATGCTGAGCGCCGGAGTGAGATTGAGAGCTCTCAGTCCCCCCAAGCAGCAGTCTTTGGCTGCGCAGATTCGCGCATCGCGGCGGAAATCATTTTCGACAAGGGCCTCGGAGATCTTTTTGTGGTGCGTAACGCCGGGCAGGTGATTTCCTCCTCGGTGATCGGGTCCCTGGAGTATGCCGTCGAGATTGTAGGGGTTCCCCTGATTGTGGTGCTCTCCCACGACAACTGTGGGGCCGTATCCGCCGCTCTGGAGCAAGACCATCCGGAGTCCACACCCCTGCCACCCCATATTGCCGCCATCACAGATGCAATTGCTCCTGCGGTCACTCGAGTCCGGCTATCCCGGGGCCTCAAACCCGGTGAACTCGACGACCCCGAAGCCGTGGGGCAGGAGCACATGCGAGACACGGTGTCAGTGCTCTTGGCCTCGAGTGAGCTCATCAGTGACGCAGTGGCACTGGGTAAGCTTGCGGTGGTGGGAGCCAACTACACCCTGGCGGAGGGGCGCGTGTCCCCGTCAGTGGTCATCGGCGCATTGGACGAGTAGAAAGATCAAGGATTGACCTCATGAGCGAGTCGACTGAGTTCCGTATCGAGCACGACACCATGGGTGAGGTCAAAGTCCCCGTCAATGCCCTCTACCGGGCGCAAACCCAGCGCGCCGTGGAGAACTTCCCCATCTCAGGCCGGGGCCTCGAGCCCGCTCAGATTGTGGCACTGGCTCACATCAAGCGCGCAGCAGCAATCGTCAACAAGGAGCTTGGCATCGTCGATGCCGCCATCGCCGATGCGATCGTGGCTGCGGCGGAGCAGATCATCGGTGGAGCTCACCACGACCACTTCCCCGTCGACACTTACCAAACAGGGTCCGGCACCTCGTCCAACATGAATATGAATGAGGTGCTGGCCACCCTTGCCACCACCCACGGTGGTGTGGAGGTTCACCCGAACGACCACGTGAACGCCTCACAGTCCTCCAATGACGTGTTCCCCACGTCTGTGCACGTGGCGGTCACTGAAGCGCTACTGAACTCCCTCATCCCAGCCCTTGAATACCTAGCGAAAGCTTTGGAGGACAAGGCGAAGCAGTGGAAGACCATGGTGAAAGCCGGTCGCACCCACTTGATGGATGCCACCCCGGTAACGCTCGGCCAGGAATTTGCCGGCTATGCGCGACAGGTTCGACTCGGCATTGAGCGCATCGAGAGCGCGATTCCTCGCGTTGCCGAGGTGCCCCTTGGGGGAACCGCAACCGGCACGGGAATCAACACTCCCCTGGGCTTCTCCGAGAAAGTCATCTCCGAGCTTGCGAAGGCGACTTCTTTGCCCATCACCGAAGCGAAAGACCACTTCGAAGCCCAAGGGGCGAGAGATGGTCTGGTGGAAGCATCGGGTGCTCTTCGCATTATTGCGGTGTCCCTGACCAAGATTTGTAATGACATCCGGTGGATGGGCTCAGGCCCCAACACAGGCCTTGGAGAGCTTCACATCCCTGACCTGCAGCCAGGGAGCTCCATCATGCCCGGCAAGGTGAACCCTGTCGTCCCCGAAGCGGTCCTGATGGTGTGCGCACGAGTGATCGGTAATGACCAGACCGTGGCATGGGCCGGAGCGTCAGGAAACTTTGAACTCAACGTCGCCATCCCTGTGATGGGAACCTCGGTGCTCGAGTCCATTCGCCTGCTGGCGAATTCCACCCGGGTGCTGGCCGACAAGACGGTCGTGGGCCTCGAGGCCAACGAGGAGCGCGCTCGCGCTCTCGCGGAGTCGTCACCCTCGATCGTGACGCCGCTGAATCGCGTGATTGGCTACGAAGCTGCTGCGAAGGTGGCCAAATACTCTGTGGAACACAAGAAGACCGTGCGGGAATCGGTCATCGAGATGGGTTTTGTGGAGCGCGGGGAGATCACCGAAGCAGAGCTTGATTTGGCACTCGATGTGCTGAAGATGACGGCACCCGGTCTTTAGGCGACCTGGTTTCCCTCTTCCAACAAATCGGTCACCAGAGCAGCGATAGCACTGCGCTCTGAGCGCATCAGGGTCAGGTGCGCAAACAAAGACTGACCCTTCAGAGCTTCGATAACGCTGGCGACACCGTCATGGCGTCCCACCCGCAGGTTGTCTCGCTGAGCAACATCGTGGGTGAGGACAACACGAGAGTTCTGCCCGATACGAGAGAGCATCGTGAGTAGCACGTTTCGCTCCAGAGACTGAGCCTCGTCCACGATGACGAAGGCATCGTGGAGGGATCGTCCTCGGATGTGGGTGAGGGGGAGAACTTCGAGGAGACCTCGGTCCATAATCTCTTCCACCACGTTGTGAGACACCACGGAGCTCAAGGTGTCGAAGGTGGCTTCAGCCCACGGGTTCATCTTCTCGGTGGCATCGCCGGGCAGGTAACCGAGGTCCTGGCCGCCCACGGCGTAAAGGGGGCGGAACACCATGATCTTGCGGTGCAATTGGCGCTCCAGCACGGCCTCGAGGCCTGCGCAGAGAGCCAACGCTGACTTACCTGTACCGGCACGTCCACCGAGAGACACAATGCCAATGGTGGGGTCGAGAAGCACGTCGATAGCCAGTCTCTGCTCCGCAGAGCGGCCATTGAGACCAAACAGGTCACGATCCCCTCGCACCACAGAGATGACCCCTGGTGAGGTGACGCGACCAAGAGCGGACCCGCGCTCGGAGGAGATGACAAGGGAGGTGTTGACCGGCATGTCTTTGACGGTCTTGGACTTCATAGTCTCGGCGTCATAGAGCTCCGCCATCTCATCGGCACCCATCGCGATTTCTGCGATACCCGTCCAGCCGGACTCGGGGGCAAGCTCGGCCCGGTATTCCTCTGCGGCAAGACCCACTGAGGCGGCCTTGACGCGCATGGGGAGGTCCTTGGAGACCACCGTCACCTCGAGGCCCTCGTTGGCGAGGTTCAAAGCAACAGAGAGAATTCTGGAGTCGTTATCTCCCAACTGGAGACCGCTCGGGAGAACAGACTGGTTGGAGTGATTCAGCTCCACCCGCAGTGAGCCACCCTCCCCCACCGCAATCGGGAAATCCAAACGCTCGTGCTTCGAGCGAAGCTCGTCCAGGTTCCGCAGAGCTTGCCTGGCGAAATAACCAATCTCTGGATCGTGGCGCTTCTTCTCGAGCTCGGAGATCACCACCACCGGAAGGACAACCTGGTGTTCCGCGAAGCGGAATATGGCTCTCGGATCTGAGAGCAACACCGAGGTGTCGAGGACGTAAGTCCGCTCCCCCGTCTTCTTTTTCTTGCTTGTGGATTTTGACGTTGTAGGGGTAGCGGATTTTTCCACGAAGGCTCCTTAGCCAAGTTGAGAACCGATGACTAGAAAATACGCGAGCAACGAAAGAACAGAGGTGAGTGACACGCCTTCAACTATTGGACGAAGGTTAACTTTTGGAGGAGTCACTGCCCATAACGCCGTTGCCTCGTGCCAAAGTCTCGAAGAGCGCGGAGAAAGTCAATCTCTCGGAGGTCTGGGCCGAGCGCTTCCACGAAGTAGAACTCGGAGTGAGCGCTCTGCCAGAGCATGAAATCACTGAGACGCTGCTCCCCTGAGGTGCGAATGACTAGATCAGGATCGGGTTGCCCCTGGGTATAGAGGTGATCGGCAATGGCCTGAACGCTAATGGACTCGGCAAGATTCGCCAGTGTCCCCCCGGAGTCTTTGTGTTTTTCCACGAGCCTCGCCACTGCTTGGGTGATCTCTTCTCGACCCCCATAGCCGACCGCCAAGTTGATGTGGAGTCCTGAGTTTCGAGAAGTGCGCTCCGTGGCACCCGAGAGGGTGTCTTGCAGGTGAGGCGGGAGGGCTTCTCGATTTCCCACGTGCTTCACTCGCCAGTTGGAGAACCTGGAGAGTTGATCAGCGAGGTTCTCGATAATGAGGGCTAGGTCGTCAAGCTCGCTCGGGTCCCTGGCTCCAAGGTTGTCAGAGGAGAGCAAATAGAGGGTGACAACCTCAACACCCTGCTCTTCACACCAGCTCAGGAACTCGAGAATCTTGTCGGCTCCAGCGCGGTGGCCGTGAGCGCTGGATTCCAGCGCTCGCAGTTTTGCCCAGCGCCGGTTGCCATCGAGAATCATGGCGACGTGGTGGGGCTTAGCGAGCCCCTCAATTTCTTTGATGATGCGTCGGCGGTAGAGGCGATAGAGCAAACCTTCACCTAGGAGATACCGAAGCCACTTCACAGAACAACGGTAGTACTTTCTTTCTGGCTTGGTTACTGCCTACAACAACGTCTGAAATTCCTAGGGTCTAGCCATACAGTGAAGGCATGAGTACGACCGGGAGCGAGCCCACGGACAACGACACCACGACCGATGGTCTGCATATTCCCCTGCTCGAGGAATCACTCGCGTATGAGAGGGCCGAGCCCAAGCCCTCGTGGCGAGGGTGGATTCACCTGGGGATTCTCCCGCTGGCGATTGCCGCGGGAATCGTCTTGATTGTTCTAGCCGATGGGGTGGGAGCCACCGTGACCAGCGCCATCTTTGCCGCGTCCTCGTGGTTACTCTTTGGGATTTCTGGCACCTACCACCGCTTCAACTGGGGTCCGAGTGCCAAGGTAATCCTGAAGCGCCTGGATCACGCGAACATCTTCTTGCTCATTGCAGGGACGTATACGCCGATTGCCTGGTTGGCACTCCCCCAAGACAAAGCAGTGCTTCTGCTGAGCCTCATTTGGGGTGGGGCGCTGTTGGGGATTGGTTTCCGGGTGTTCTGGATCAATGCACCGCGCTGGCTCTATGTGCCGATCTATTTGGGGCTCGGATGGGCAGCCGTTCTCTACATCCAGGATCTTTTTGCGGCAAACCTGGCGACCATGATTTTGGTGATTGTCGGAGGCCTCGCCTACTCAGTGGGTGCTGTGGTCTATGGGATGAAGAAGCCCAACCCCAGCCCGAAGCATTTCGGGTTCCATGAGATCTTTCACGTGCTGACCGTTGTTGCGTTTCTCTCGCACTGGACCGCAGTGCTCTTGATCGCTATCGATCCTCCGCTGTCGGGGTAACACCATCGAGCTTGTCCGCAATCTCTTGGCGATAGCGGACGCGTCGAACTCGACGCACCATGTCGAGAACCAGAAGCAAGACCGCAATCATGACCCCGAAGGTCATGATGAAACCAATGACACCTGGTGTCACGGAGTTGGGGTCCACCTCAATGGCGGGAATAAGGTCCTCCTCCATCAGAACAAGGCTGGTTAGAAACCTCATGGTGGTGATTCCCCGCTTCTTCTCACGCTGGATTACTACTCTGGTTCTAGCGTAGCGAGAGAAGACCTGGAGATGACCGAGACACCAACCCGCCTGGATGAGCGCTACGGCAGAACTGCCCGCTCCTCCCGGAACAACAAAGCCATTGGCATCGTCACCGCTGTGGGATTCACCATGGTGCTCGGTGCATGGTTGTGGTGGGGTGGGGTGTTGGAGACACCGTCTCAATTGCAGTATCGGGATGTGGCACACACCATCGTCGATGAGACCGAAGTCTCAGTCACATATGAGATCACCGCTGCTCCTGGAACCGAGGTCACCTGTGCTGTTCAAGCACTGAATGCTTCCTACGGAATTGTCGGCTGGCGGATCGTGGACATTCCCGTGAGTGAGCGCTGGACGAGGGTCTTTGACACCACCCTTCGAACCAGTGAACCTGCTGTGACCGGGTTGCTCTACGAGTGTTGGTTGCCGTAATCTGCCGGGGAACACAAACCGGCCCCACGGTGAGGCCGGTTTCTTCATTACGAGGAGACACTGATGGCATCCACCGAGTCTGAGAACACGGTCTGGCTCACTCAAGAGGCGTATGACCGTCTTGCCCTCGAGTTAGAGCAGCTGACCACTGTCGGCCGTGCCGAGATTTCCAAGCGCATTGAGATCGCCCGCGAAGAGGGCGATCTCAAAGAGAACGGTGGCTACCACGCGGCTAAGGACGAGCAGGCCAAAATGGAGGGCCGTATTCGCACCCTCACCGCGATGCTGAAGCACGCCATTGTGGGGGACCATCCCGCCAGCTCCGGTGTGGTGGAGCCGGGCACCGTCGTGACCGCTCACATCCACGGTGATGAGGAGAAGTTCCTGCTGGGGTCCCGTGAACTCGCTGGAGACACCGACTTGGATGTCTACTCCGAGCAGAGCCCCCTGGGCCAGGCCATCATGGGACTCAAAATTGGCGAGAGCAGCACCTACACAGCACCCAATGGTGCCGAGATCGCCGTCGAGATCATCGACGTCGAGACCTTTATTCCCTAGAACTCAGTCCTTGGTTCATAGCCCTCATCGCGCAGGGCTTTCAGTACCTGTTCTGCGTGCTCGGGTCCACGAGTTTCAATATGGAGCTCCAGTTCCACCTGGCTGATCTGCAAACCAGTACCGTGACGTGTGTGGAGGACCTCCACGACGTTGGCGTTGTTGTCCGAGACGATCTTGGAAGTAACGGCGAGCTGACCGGGGCGATCAGGGAGCGGAATACGCATCTTCAGGTATCGACCAGCACCGGCTAGTCCCCTCGAGATCACGCGCTCCATGATCATCGGGTCAATGTTTCCGCCACTCAAGATGACGGCTGTGGGGCCCTCAGCCTTGATTTTGCCCGCCAAGATGGCGGCAACACCCGCTGCTCCGGAGGGCTCAACGACCATCTTCGCGCGCTCCAGCAACACCAGAATGGCCCGGGCGGTTTCGTCGTCACTGACGGTGACGACCTCATCGACGGTGTCTTTGACGATGTCGAAGTTCAGTGCTCCTGGCTTCCCCACGGCAATTCCATCGGAGATGGTGGGCTTCACCTGAATCTCGATGGGGTGTCCCTCTTTGAGGGACTGGGGGTACGGGGCAGCGTTCTCGGCTTGAACACCGATGATGCGAATGCTGTGACCAAGCTTTGCGGCCTGTTGTTTCATGGCGCTAGCAACACCCGCGATGAGTCCTCCACCACCGATCGGAACAATGACGGTGCGAACATCGGGTTGCTGCTCCAAAATCTCCAACCCCACTGTTCCCTGCCCGGCAATGATGTCGGGGTGGTCAAAGGGGGGAATACGAACAGCACCGGTGGTCTCAGCAAACTCTTTGGCTTTCTGGAAAGGCTCCAGCATGTCATCGCCACCGAGCACGACATCAGCTCCATAGGCTTTCGTGGCTTGAAGTTTCGGCAGGGCAACG
>JANQZT010000075.1 GCA_030728325.1 Pontimonas sp. | reverse complement strand
CGAGAGCCGCACGCATCCCTACCTTCCAGCGAAAAGGCCGAGCCTTGGCGAAATGATTGCTCGTTCCAGCATCCCGGGAGTCAAGAATGGCCGGTTCTTGTTGTTGATGGTCAAGAATTTCCCACAGTGTCTTCGCTACGCCCATCCGTGGACGCTATGGCGAGGTGGGATGCGGCGTCCGCGAGAAGAGTGGATATGGGGAGAATTCTCTCCCTGAGGACTGTGTGGACTAGTCGGTGACCTGGATGGAGACCACTTTCGGTGCCCGAACCACCACGTTCACAACAGTCTTTCCCTCCAGCGCCCGCACCACCGCCGGTGATTCCATAGCCAGCTTTTCGAGCTCATCTCCTCCGATAGCGGGAGGTACCTCGAGGCGCTCACGGACTTTGCCGTTCACTTGCACGATCGCGGTGACGGACTCCTCGACCAGAAGAGTGTGGTCGGCTTTCGGCCAGCGCACGAGGGCCACAGAAGGCTCATGTCCCAAACGCTCCCACATGTCTTCCGCGGTGTAGGGGGCGAACATCGACAACGCAATGGCAATGGCTTCTGCAGATTCCCGGACCGCAGGATCAGCTGCTCCGGGCCCTTGATCAATGGTTTTCCTGGTGTGGTTCACCAATTCCATGGTCCGAGCGACCGCCACATTGAACTTGAAGCTTTCGATCAAACCCGGAACATCCGCCAGGAACCGGTGAACATGACGTCGCAGTGTCACATCGCCACCACTGACGTGCACGCCAGGGTCACTGGAGACCTCACCCGAGAGTCGCCAGGCACGAGCCAAGAACTTCTGCGATCCCACGGGTGAGACATCACGCCAGTCGATGTCGTCCTCGGGTGGCCCGGCAAACGCCATCGTCAGGCGAACGGCGTCGACACCATAGGAATCGAGTTCCTCCGTGAAGTAGACGAGATTCCCCTTGGATTTGCTCATCTTGGCGCCATCAAGGATGACCATTCCCTGATTGAGCAGGGAGGTAAAGGGCTCCGTGAACGACACGTAACCCAGGTCGAAGAGAACTTTGGTGATAAAGCGCGCATACAACAGGTGCAAGATGGCGTGCTCCACACCGCCGACGTACTGGTCTACGGGTGCCCATTTCTCCGCCTGAGCAACATCGAAAGCTTGGCTGTCATCGTGCGGGGAGAGGAATCGCAAGAAATACCAGGAGCTATCGACAAAGGTGTCCATGGTGTCAGCATCCCGACGCAGGGTCTTGCCATCCTGCTCCACCTCGACCCAGTCCGTCACCGCGCCTAACGGCGAGGAACCCTTGGGTTTCAGGTCCAATCCCTCACTCGGCGGCAAGGTCACAGGGAGTTGGTCCAAAGCGACAGGAATCTCATGACCGTCGGCGTCGTACATGATCGGGATGGGGGTTCCCCAATAACGCTGGCGGGAAATCAACCAATCGCGCAGTCGATACGTTTTTGCCCGGCGCCCCGTGCCGGCTTCCTCCAGAAGCTCCACAATCCTGGTGATCGCGTTCTGTTTACTGAGACCATCGAGCGGTCCCGAGTTGATCATTCGGCCGTCCCCGGCCAGCGCCTCCCCCGTTTTCACAGGATCCGCGGGCGGAATGTCTCCCGAGTCGAGCATCTCCTCGGTCACTACCGGGATTGCTCCGGTCACCGGGGCGTTGGTGTCGAGCACTACCCGAACCGGGAGTTCATATTTCAGCGCAAAGTCGAGGTCGCGCTGGTCATGAGCGGGAACGGCCATGATGGCACCCGTCCCGTAATCCGCGAGCACATAGTCCGCAGCCCAAATCGGCAAGCGCTCCCCATTGACGGGATTGATGCCATACCGCTCGAGGAATACCCCGGTCTTATCCCTGGAGGCATCCTGGCGGTCGATCTCTGTCGCCTTCTGTGTGACCTCCAGGTACTGGGCGAAAGCTGCCTGGACCTCGGCACTCGAGCCCTCTGCGAGCTCTGCAGCGAGATCAGAGTCCGGGGCAACCACCATAAAGGTCGCACCAAAAAGTGTGTCCGGACGCGTCGTGAAGATAGTGACCGGAGCGTCTCTGCCCTCAATGACGAAATCCACTTCAGCGCCCTCTGAGCGACCAATCCAGTTCCGCTGCATCGCCAAGACTTTGGAGGGCCAACGGCCTTCTAGCTGGTTGAGGTCATCCAGCAACCGGTCGGCATAGTCGGTGATTTTGAAGTACCACTGAGTCAGCTTCTTCTTGACCACCATGGCGCCACTGCGATCAGACGTGCCATCAGGAAGAACCTGCTCGTTCGCGAGCACTGTTTGATCCACGGGATCCCAGTTGACCCAGGAATCCTTGCGGTAGGCAAGGCCCTTTTCATACATCTTCAGGAACAACCACTGGTTCCACTTGTAGTACTCAGGGTCTGAGGTGTGGAGCACCCGGGACCAGTCGAAGGACGCGGCGTAGCGCTTCATCGACGCTTTCTGCTGGTCGATGTTGGAGTAGGTCCACTCCCTCGGGTCTACCCCACGCTTGATGGCGGCGTTCTCCGCGGGGAGGCCGAAGGAATCCCAGCCGATCGGGTGGAGGACCTGAAAACCTTGCAAACGCCAGTAACGGGCGACAACGTCACCTAAGGCATAGACCTCGGCGTGACCCATGTGGAGGTCACCCGAGGGGTAGGGGAACATGTCCAACACATACTTCCGAGGACGGTCATCGCCATCCTGGGGAACAGTGAAGGGCTCGGTCGCATCCCAGTAGGCCGACCATTTGGACTCGAGTGCCTGGGGGTCATAGCCTCCCTCGCCGTCAGATTCAGGCGCACCACTCGAAGTCATCACCGGTCAAGAATAGCCAACTTGCTCGGCGCCAAGCGCACGGAGGAAAGCCTTTGCTTTGATGCCGACCTCACGAATTTCTTCTGATGGTTCACTGAGCGCTGTTATTCCACCTCCTACACCGATAGCGAGGGAGTCAGGTCCCACCACCGCGGTCCGAATGGTCATCGCGAATTCAGCGCTGCCATCTGCTCGCCAGACCCCATACGCTCCGGAGTAAAGACTCCTAGGGTGGCCCTCTAACTGCTGAAGAATTTCCACCGCTCGTTTCTTGGGAGCGCCCGTCATCGAACCGGCAGGGAAGGTCGCCTCGAGCAGATCCACCACGTCCAGTCCTTCTCGAACTTGGCCGGTGATGGTGCTCACCAGTTGGTGGACGGTCGCGTAGCTTTCGACAACCAAGAGCTCCGGGACCCGAACAGTGCCCGTCTCACACACTCGGGAGAGGTCATTGCGCATCAAATCCACAATCATCAGGTTCTCGGCCCGTTCTTTGTCGCTCTGCAGCAACTCGCGGGCGAGGGCCTTATCCTCCGTGGGGGTGCTCCCGCGAGGCCTCGTCCCTTTGATGGGTCTGGTGCTGACCACGCCCTCGCGGGATAGTGACACAAAGGTCTCCGGCGAGGCTGACACGATCGTCACATCCGCCAAGCGGATGAGGGCTTGATGGTGCGTGGGGTTCGATTCGCGCATCACCCGGTGGAGCTCCACTGGGTCCACTTCTCCCTGGAGGGTCAGTGACGTGGTGACACACAATTGGTAAGCATCGCCCTGGGCGATGAAGTCTTGAGCACGGCGAATCATCTCGAGGTAGCGCTCCTCAGAGTCTCGCCACGACACCGTGCCCAAAGTGGTGAGGGACCGGAGGGGAAGTGGAGCACTCGCCTCAAGGGCCTGATCAATGCTGTCGGCCCACTCGGTGAGTTCATCCTTGGGCCCTAGAGAATAAGCAACAACCTCACCGGTGTCGTGAGAGATCGCCATCAGCTGAGTCACAACCAGGGCGCGTGGAATGGCCTCCTCATGTGTTGGAACGCCGAGAGTCTCGCCAGCTAGTTCGTAGGGCAACACCAGGTGAACCCCCAAGGGAATTCCCTCTAGATCTCCAGAGCTGCCGAGAGCCAGCTTCTGCCAGGCTGCGCGGACCTCCGCTCGCCAGTGGGGGGTGAGCGTCACCGGGGTTCCCTGCGCGATGAAAGACACCCCACTTCCCCGCTCACCGTGGTGATCGAGCCATAGAGCATTAGCGCGCTCTCCACACACAGCGCGAAAAACTTCGTGGGGCGTTGCCCGGTGGCGCAAAGGATGCCTCGAAACGCCCTTCGTCATAGCCTTTAGCCTATGAGTCAGATTCTGTACCAGTTCTCTGAAGGGCGCTTCTCGCCCATCGAGTGGTGCGACCCTTCCCGAGGGACCACCCTGGTCGCTGACTCATTCCGCCTAGAGGACGGTCTCGTGGTGGCACTCGAGAGCCACCTCCAGCGTTTTTCTGCCTCCGTTGCTGCCCACACCGATGTCTCAGACGACACTCTGGACGCTTTCCTGGCAGCGATACCTGGATTTTTGCCCGATGAGGGCTCTTGGTTTCCCCGTCTAGAAGCAGTCGCCACTCCTGGAGGTGCGACGCTTCGGTATCGACAACGCCCGGCGCCTGCCTGGGAAACAGAGCTGGTGATTGCACGCGCACCACATGACCCGAGAAGATACCCCCACCTGAAGGGTCCAGACTTGGAAGCCCTCCTGGCGCTTCGTACTCAGGTAGCCCCGCTCGGAGCGCAGGAAGCCATCATCACCACGGCTGATGACGGGCTGGTCGAGGGTGCGTACAGCACCTTGATGATCTGGCGAGACGGCGACGAGGTGCCCACCTTCATTCCATTCTCAACCCCGCACCTTCCCGGCATCACAGAAGCAGAGATGCGAGAGATTGCCGCGAGCCAGGGGCTCGAGGTGCGAGACCACAACCTCCTGGTCTCGGATCTCGACGGAGCGGAGGTCTGGATTCTCAGCGCACTCCACGGGATTCGAGTAGCGACCAGTTTTGTGGCCGGTCCCAGGTTGACTGTGGCGCCCGGGCGGAGAGAACAGTGGCAAGCCCAGTGGCTGGCGCGAGCTCGTCCAGTGCGTAGCGGATAAGCAAGGCTTTTTCACACGTCGCTACCAATAGACTCCCCCGGTAATGAACGAAATCCTCGATGCAATCCTCGGGTTTATCGAGGATGTCCCCCCGGTGCTGCGTGTAGTCCTCACCGGGATCGCCATCATGCTGGAAACCAGTGTGTTGATCGGTCTTATCGTCCCGGGCGACACAGTTGTGCTCTTCTCCAGCACCGGCGTAACGACTGTCCTAGAGTTCATCTTCACCGTCGTGGCGGTCGTTGTCGGAGCACTCTTGGGGAGCTCTTTCGGTTTCTGGATAGGACGCATCTTTGGGCCCAAACTTCGTGGGAGTTGGTTGGGCGTTCGAATCGGCGAAGACCGCTGGCGCAAAGCTGACCGTTTCGTGAAGAAACGGGGCGGTATCGCCGTCTTTATCTCCCGGTTCCTGCCGGTTTTCCACTCTGTCGTTCCGCTGACCGCCGGAATGTCCGTGATGCGTTACCGGACGTTCATGAGCTGGCTCGCTCCCGCTTCGATCATCTGGGCGTTTCTCTACGTCTCGATTGGCTCCGGTGCCGCTGAGACATATCGGGGACTCAAGGACACGCTCGACCAGGCCGGATGGATATTTATCGGCATTTTTGTCATCTCACTGCTTCTCCTCTTCATCATCAAGCAACTGCTCAATCGCTTTGCTCACGACGATGACGACGAAGGCACTGCTTCTTAACGCAGTGTGGGGATGGCCAGAAGCCACCCCCACACTTTTTGTTGGAGCCTTTAGAAGCCGTTAGCAGCCAGCCACTCAGTGGCAATCTCTGCAGCCGACATCTGGTCCTTCGTGCTCTGGAGATTCAGTGCAACCAGGCCCTCTGGTGTCAGAGCAGCGCTGATCGGGTCGATGACCTCGGCAATGGCATCAGCAACATCGCTCGAGGCAATCGGCACCACGTTGGAGGCCAAGAAGAGTCCTTCAGGATCCGCCAGGGTCACCAAGCCAAAGTCTGCGATTCGGGGGTCCCCGCTGTAGACGTTGGCGACGTTGATAACGCCCTCCAGGAGAGCGTCCACGGTGATGTCACCGGTGGCATCGAACGCGACAGTCACACCATAGGTCTCCAGGAGTCCCCGGGGTCCATAGGGGCGCTCTTCGAGCTCAGGGTTCCCGCCCAAGATGAGACCGTCAACTCCGGAAAGGTCGGCGATGCTGACCAGACCGTTGGCCGCAGCGAACTCCGCCGTCACGTTGTAGGAATCCTGGTCGGTCGCCGGCGACATGTCGAGGGCAGTAAGACCCTCGGGGAGTGCGGTAGCCAGCTCGGCATAGACCTCATCGGCCTGCGTGGCCATGGTGTCGGGTGCGTAATACTGCAGAAGGTTTCCGGTGTACTCGGGGAACAGGTCCACCGCTCCAGACTCCAACTCAGGCAGGTAGGCGTCGCGCTGACCAATTTGGAACTGTCGCTCCACCTCAAAGCCAGCTCCCTCGAGCGCTTGAGCGTAAATCTCAGCGATGATCTCGTTCGAGTAGTAGGCCTGCGAACCGACCACGATCGGCTCATCGGAGGCTCCGCCTGCGGCGCAACCGCTCAACACGAGACCGGCGGTGAGAGTAAGCCCCGCCAGTCCAGTCATTCTTTTTCTCGTCATGATGATGTGTTCCTTTGCTGTGATATCTCTTTTTCTGGGCTAGCGACCACCGTGGCCACTGGGTCCGTGCGAGACACTGAGTCTCTCGCACGGACATCTGCAAGGCGCCCTTGATGGACGCCACGGGGAGTCACCCACTTTGTCGCTGCGGCGAGCAGGACATCCAGGGTGAGCGCTACGACGACAATGACAAGCGCTGCCCCCATTGTTTGGTCAAACCGGCGAAGAGGGATTCCTTGGATGATGTCATATCCCAGGCCGCCGAGGCCGACATAGGCGACGAGTGTTGCGGTAGCCACGATCTGGAGGACGGCCCCTCGAAGCCCTCCGAGGAGCAAAGGGAGCGACAGCGGAATCTCCACTGTCCAGATGATTTGCCACTCCGTCATACCCTGCGCGCGGGCAGCATCGATGGTGGAGCGAGGTATCTGGTGCATTCCGGAATAGGCTCCCGCCATCAACGGGGGAATTCCGAGCAACACAAGGGCCACGAGTGACGCGGTGACGCGCTCTGAGACTCCCAAGAGAAGGACAAGCAACAGGATGAGCCCAAAAGACGGCAATGCGCGTGCAGCTCCCGTCATGCCCACGACCCAGGTGCCTCCACGACCGGTGTGCCCAATGAAGTAGCCAATGGGCACCGCAATCACCGCTGCAATGAGGGTTGCGCCGAAGCTATAGACGAGGTGCTCCATAGTCCGCTGCGGAATGGAGCCCTCGCCCTGATATTGCTCAGCGGAGAACAGCCACACTAAGGCCTCGAGAAAGAGATCCATTAGGCACCCGCCTGAGCTGGCTGTTGAGCCAGGTGTGACCACGGGAGAATGACGCGACCGAGCAACACCAGAAGCGCATCAAACAGGAGTGCCACGAGGAATGTCATGACGACACCGGTCATCACTTCCGGGATAATTCTGCGCTGGAAGCCATCGGTGAAGAGGTACCCAAGGCTCTGGATACCCACCAAGACACCCACCGTCACCAAACTCACGGTGCTGACCGCCACGACTCGCAATCCGGCGAGCAACACCGGGCCGGCGAGCGGCAACTCGACGGAAAAAAAGCGCCCCCATTCGGCATATCCGAGGGCGGTGGCGGACCGCAAGGCTTGTGGCTCAATGCTCGCAAAAGCCTCAGCCACCGTGCGGACCATGATCGCCACTGCGTAGATCGTGAGCGCAATGATGACATTGGCTTCAGAGAGTACTGAGATTCCGAGCAGCGGGGGCAAGATCATGAAGAGAGCGAGAGAGGGGATGGTGTACAAGATCCCCACACCCCCCAGCACCAGTCCCCTGGTCGCGGGGAAGCGTTGAGCCAACCACCCGATCGGCACGGAGATAAGAAATCCCACAACAATCGGAATGAGGGAGATGCGCATGTGATCAAGCGTCAGGGACCACACCAGTGAACTATTTGCCAGAAACCACTCCATGGCGTTAGCTCTCGCTGAGGCGACCAGCGACCCGGCCTGTGCCATCAACGACAATTTTCTGACCGGAGCGCTCCACCACCCGCAAGGACCGTGCACCACGATCAGCTCCGATGAAGGCCTCCACAAAATCATTCGCCGGGTTCGCCAGAATTTCTTCCGGTGTGCCGTGCTGGACGACTCTCGCGCCCACCTCCAAGATGGCGACGTAGTCCCCCAGCAGGAACGCTTCGTCAATATCGTGGGTCACAAACACGACGGTTTTGGCCAGTGTCCTCTGAAGCTCGAGCAACTCTTGTTGAAGATCAGATCGAACCAGAGGGTCCACCGCGCCAAAAGGCTCATCCATCAACAAAATGTTGGGGTCCACTGCCAGAGCCCTCGCGACGCCCACCCTCTGCTGCTGCCCACCCGAGAGTTGCGCAGGATAGCGATCGGCCAACTCAGGATCCAGTCCCACCGTGGCCATCAGCTCGTCAACCCGAGCTTCTCGCTCTCGCCGCGGAACACCGCGGAGCTTGGCGACGGTCTGGATGTTGTCGGCCACGCTCTTGTGTGGAAGCAAACCGCCGCTCTGCATTACATAACCAATCGAGCGTCGAAGCTCTACTGGATCTCGCTCCGCCACGCTGGTGCCATCAATGGACACAACACCGGCAGAGGGGTCCACCATACGGTTAACCATGCGCAACAGGGTGGTTTTTCCGCACCCACTGGACCCAACCAGGACGGTCACAGACCCTGTGGGCACTGTAAGGGTGAAATCTTCGACAGCCACTGCCCCCCGGGGATATTCCTTGCGCACGGAGCTGAACTGAATCATGACTACTCTCCGCAAGGCTTTCGAGGTGACGGGAAACCCCAGTCAACCAGCCCTTGCTCTAGGACGCGACCCGAGAGTGACTAACTCTCATGGGACGTTCAGGGAAGAGCGAGTGGTCTCACTCGCGAAGGCGTCGTTGTTAGAGCTCTTGAACGATGCTCTCGGCGACCCGGCGAGCCTCCGAGAGCACTGTGCTGTCCCCTCGATCGGAATGCATGAACGCTCTCCCGAGGAGCGCATCGATGACATCGACGGTAGTTTCGATGGCCACCCGCGCCGGAGAGTCCAAGCGAACGTCGTGAACCTCGTGCAGATAATCCCTGATCACCGCAGCAATTTCTGCGTTACCTCCGCGACTTCCCGCCAGTGGCCGAATATCGAGAACATCTCCTACTCGCAGAGAACGAAAGCCCTGTTCCTCCCGGAAAAACCGAGTAAGGGTGTCGAGTGCTGTAGCGAGTGCTCCACTCACAGAGCTTGGATTGTCTCTCTCAAGGTCTGCGCGGAGCGCGCGGGTGGCTCTTACTAGATTTCTTGCAGCCACAGCCTGGAGGACAGCGACGCGATCGGGAAAGTATCGGTACACGGTGCCAATGGAGGCACCCGCTCGCTCCGCGACCATGGCTGTGGTGAGTTGCTCATAGCCCACCTCGTGCATCGTGTGGCAGGCGGCATCAAGCAAAGCCCCCACCCTGGCAGCGCTGCGGGCCTGAACAGGCTCAACTCGAATGGGGGTTGACGCGGAGTAGTTGACGGGATTGTCGACGATGTTGATGGTGAACACACCCTTCCATGGGATTACTGCACTGCGGTGACGAGGATGTTGTGACCGGGCTCGCGTGAATCTAATTCAAAGTATGCAGAGGCAATGAGGTCACCGTAAGCGTAGTGACTCCCGGGGCTCGTCGCTGTCTGCGAAACTAACACTTGTGGAAAAAGACCTCTCGAGCTTTTCCCCAGAACCAGCTGGGAAAGCCCACCGAGCATCCACGCTGGAGGACTGGTTTCAGCGCCGCCGAGCGCAGTGGGCCCGTTCTCGCGGACACACCACCCATGTCATGCCCTTCACTGGCTATGGCTCGGAGGGGTGGATACGCGTACTTTCTCGAGTGTTGCTGCTGAAACCCCGCCCGAGTCGCACCGGCAAGCAACGCAAGGTCCGAGGCTGGCGAAGTTTCACCGGGGTGCCTGTAGCGGGAGCACTCGTGAGGATTCAGATTGGCGACGAAGATTTTGAGGTCACTGCCGATCGCGGAGGGGTCATCGACCAGGTCATTCCTGTTGACCTGCCACCCGGATGGCACACCATCACCCTCTCCAGTGATGACTCTCTCCCCGTGACGGCAGACATTCGAGTTGTCTCAGAAGCTTCGTCACTGGGCATCATCTGCGATGTCGATGACACGGTTATGGTGACCGCTCTCCCCCGCCCCTTTCTCGCCGCCTGGAACTCCTTCGTCCGCGACGAGCACGCGAGACGACCAGTTCCTGGAATGGCAGTCCTGCTGGACAGGCTTCAACGCGATAACCCGGATACTCCGGTGATCTATCTCTCTACCGGTGCCTGGAATGTGGCGGCCACCCTGACAAGGTTCCTCTCTCGCCACCTCTATCCGATGGGACCACTGCTCTTGACGGATTGGGGGCCCACTCACGATCGGTGGTTTCGCAGCGGTCGCGCCCACAAGCGGGCGAATCTCACACGGTTGGCCCGGGAGTTTCCCCACATCAAGTGGATTCTTATCGGTGACGACGGCCAGCATGACGAGACCCTCTACGCGGAACTTGCTATGGGGCACCCGGAGAGTGTTCGGGCCATCGCAATTCGGGAACTCCTAGCCCCCGAAGCCCTGTTTGCTGGTGGCCGCCGACACTTTGATCGAACCCACAACCCGGTGTCTATCCCCTGGGTTTCGGCCCCTAACGGTGCTGGACTTGCCTCTGAGCTACGAAAACTGGGGATTCTCAAGGCTTAAGACTTTGATACCCCGGGGGGTATTTGATATAGTCTGGGGTATTCACTGCTCACCCAGAAAGGTCCCTCGTGAAGAAAATCCTGACCGCCCTCCTTCTCGTTTTCGGCGTTACTCTTAGCGTTGCCGCATGCTCCACAACTTCCCAGCAAGTGGGCTTGGCAGAGGGAACCGTGATCATTGACGTACGAACTCCTGGTGAATTCGCCAGTGGACACCTCGAGGGTGCCCTCAACATCGACGTCCAGTCCCCCGATTTTGCGGCTCAGGTGAGCCAGCTTGACCCGACCCAGGAGTACTTCATTTACTGCCGGTCCGGTAACCGTTCCGGTCAGGCCATCTCGCAGATGTCCAATATGGGCTTCACCAGCATGATTAACGGTGGAAGCGTCGAGCAGGCGAGCAACTACAGCGGAATACCCGTCATCAATTAGCGTGCGGCTGCCTCGCTAGCGGGTACTCCGCTAGCGAGCATGTCCCGCACCATGGGAATGACCTTCGTGCCATAGAGCTCAATGCTGTCCAAGAGGGTCTCGTGAGACATCGGGCCGGTCGAATATTTGAGATCAAATCGCGTGAGTCCCAGCGCACTAACCGCCCGAGCAATCTTGCGGGCCACCGTTTCGGGTGATCCCACGAAGAGCGCACCGTTGTGCACTTCGTTGAGATAGTGCTCTTTGGTCATGGGGGCCCACCCGCGCTCGCGACCAATGCGGCCAAACGAGGCTTCGTAGTGTGGCCAGAGTTCTTCGATGGCCTGCTCGTCAGTCTGGGCGATGTGGCCAGGCGAGTGCACGCCAATGGGTTGCACGGGTTTACCCAGCTGGTCAAGGGCGCGGTGATAAAGCTCCACGTAGGGCACAAAGCGCTCGGGGGCTCCTCCGATAATGGCGAGCATCAAGGGGAAGCCATAGCCCGCTGCACGCACCACTGACTCAGGGCTTCCGCCCACGCCAACCCAGGTGCGCATGCTGCCAGAGTGTGACTTGGGGTAGACCTCCTGGTCGGCCAGCGGAGGCCTAATGCTCCCCTTCCAGGTGACCGGGGTTTCCTTCAATAATTCGGCGAAGAGATTAAGTTTCTCCTCAAACAGGACCTGGTAGTCCTCCAGCTTGTAGCCAAAGAGTGGGAAAGATTCGGTGAACGAACCGCGCCCCACGATGATCTCAGCGCGGCCGTGAGAAAGCGCATCGATGGTGGCAAATCGCTGAAACACTCTGATGGGGTCATCCGAGGACAGCACGGTCACTCCAGAGCTCAACAGGATGCGGGACGTGGCTGTCGCAATACCGGCAAGAATCGTCTCTGGAGTGGAGATGGCGAAGTCATCGCGGTGGTGTTCGCCCAAGATGATGGCATCAACACCCACCTCATCGGCGCGGACAGCTTCCGCCACCACATTGCGAATCACGTCGGCGAAGGGAAGTGGAACTCCACCGGGACCATAGGTGACATCACCAAAGGTGCCAAGGCCGAACTGAACGTCACTCATGGTCTCTTCTCCTGAATCACTGCGTGGGCTGAAAGTACCAGGTCACACTGACCGAATGACAGAAGTAACTCCATCCCGGGGAGAAATATTCCCTAGGGCTGGAGCCGAGTAGTCGACCAGCCCTTGGCCTCCCGAACAAAACTGATGCGATCGTGCAATCGCGAGGTTCGACCGGCCCAGAATTCGATTCGCTGGGGCTCAATCAAGAAACCGCCCCAGGATTCTGGGCGAGGAATGGAATCCTCACCCTCAAAGCGGGCTTCCATGTCTCGAACTTTTGCCTCCAAGGCTGCCCTGGACTCAACCGGGCGAGACTGCTCGCTGGACCAGGCTCCGATTTGTGAACCCCTGGGGCGGGTCTGAAAATATGCATCAGACACCTCAGGATCAGTCGGGGTGGCGTGACCGTAGATGAGAACCTGGCGGTGCTGGCGATACCAGGGGAACACCACCGAGACAGAGGGATTCGCCAGGAGGGCCAGACCCTTGCGAGAGCCGTAGTCGGTGTAGAAGTAGAGCCCGTGCTCATCGATGCCGCGCAGAAGCACCGTCCGGGAGGAGGGTTCGCCATCGGGATCAATCGTGGAGAGAACCATGGCGTTGGGCTCATAGATCTCTGCCTCGTCAGCCTCCTTCACCCATAGACCAAGCTGCTCAATCGGATCGGGCAGGAGAGCGCCCTCCTCGAGGGAGAGAGAGCCATAATCTTGGCGCTTCGCGAGAGGATCTGTCGTCAACGAGAACCTCCATCAATGTTGTGGACCTGAGGGGACTCGAACCCCTGACCCCCTGCATGCCATGCAGGTGCGC
>JANQZT010000074.1 GCA_030728325.1 Pontimonas sp. | reverse complement strand
TGAATTTTGCAGGTCTTCAGGAGCTCTACCAAACGCTGGGATGGAGCGACATTGACAACGGTGTCGCTCGCATGGACATTCGCGGCAGCTCGCTGGAGTGGGTCGGTGTGGGGGACGCCCACTATGGCCTCGATGACCTTCCTGGCCTTCCCGGACTGCTCGATAAGGAGCGGGAGGAAACCGAAGCCGGCACCACTTCGATCACGACACTGGGTGTGACACATGCCCCCTATCAACGAGTTCTCAACGCCCTCCAGAACAACGGTGCTGAGGTCATCTTTGCGGGGCACACTCACGGTGGACAGGTGTGTTTGCCTGGAGGGCGAGCGCTCACCACCAACTGCGATCTCCCCACGTCGATGGCCTCTGGAGTCCATGTGTGGACCCACGCGGGCAAAGCGTCCTACCTCCAAGTGTCCGCTGGTCTTGGCACCAGCATCTACGCGCCGGTGCGCCTGTTCTGCCCACCCGAAGCCGTACTCGTCACGCTCGTGGCGGACGACATCGGGTACGCTTGAGCCCTGCCTCACAGGGCACTTCCACATCGCGGGGTGTGGCGCAGCTTGGTAGCGCGCGTCGTTCGGGACGACGAGGTCGCAGGTTCAAATCCTGTCACCCCGACCACTAACTGAAGTCTGGGTCCGGCTCCGCTAGCTCCTGGATAATCTCCTGCGGGACGTAGCCACTGGCAAGCCGACCACCACTTTCGTCCAAGTAACACTCCCCACACAGCGATTCATAAGTGACCTCGCCGCCATCAATGGCGACCTGCGCTCCATCGAAGACAAACTGACCATTCACTTTCCTGGTGTTGAAGACAGCTTTTCGCCCGCAACGGCAGATGGTTTTGAGCTCTTCCAAGGAATGGGCAATCTCCAAGAGGCGCCTCGAACCGGGAAAAGCCACCGTCTGGAAGTCGGTGCGGATTCCGTAGGCCAACACCGGAATGTTGCGACGAATCGCGATGATGAACAGGTCATCGACCTGGCGGGGACTCAAGAACTGGGACTCATCAACGAGGAGACAGGAAATTGTCTCCCCGGTCTGGCGTGCGATGACATCTGCTTCGTTGTCGATCATGTTCACGACATCGGTTGCGGGACCAATGATCAGGTCAACCTCTCGCGACACCCCCAGTCTCGAGACAATCGTGCGGTCGCCCTTAGTGTCGACCATGGGTTTCGCGAGTACAACTCTCTGCCCACGCTCCTCATAGTTATGAGCAGCCTGCAACAGCGCTGTTGACTTACCGGAATTCATCGCTCCGTAGCGGAAATACAACTTAGCCACGACCAGCTACTCCCCTCTGGGCAATCTCCACCACATTCCGAAGAAGAAGAGCTCTCGTCATGGGCCCGACACCCCCGGGGTTTGGCGAGACATACCCGGCAACCTTCCAGACATCCGGAGCGACGTCCCCCACAACCTGAGCTTTCCCGCCAACCACCACTCGACTCACTCCAACGTCCAAGACCACCGCGCCTGGCTTCACCATGTCTGCAGTCACGATGCCTGCAACCCCCGCAGCCGCCACAATCACATCGGCCTGAGCAACCAACTCAGCGAGGTTGGCTGTCTTGGTGTGAGTGAGAGTCACCGTCGCATCCAGCCCGCGCCTGGTCAACAACAAACCGATCGGTCGACCCACTGTCACACCGCGCCCCAGCACCACGACGTGTTTGCCCGACCACGAAATTCCGTGGCGCTCAACCAGCTCCACGATTCCTTGAGGAGTGCAGGGCATGGGTGAGTCCATGTCGCCACCGACCTGATTCACCAGACGACCCAAGTTCATCGGGTGCAGCCCATCGGCGTCCTTGACGGGGTCGATGCGCTCCAACACAGCGTCCTGGTCAATGTGATCCGGCAGTGGAAGCTGAACGATGTAGCCGGTCACACCGGGGTTGTCATTGAACTCGTCAATCGCCGCGAGGACTTCGTCCTGGGTTGCGCTTGCGGGCAAATCGATTCGGTAGGACTCAATTCCCACCTCGCCGCAGTCCTTGTGTTTCCCCGCGACGTACCACGTTGACCCCGGGTCCTCTCCGACCAGAATTGTGCCCAGGCCCGGAGTCACTCCCACTTCGTGGAGAACACGGACCTGGTCAGCAATTTCCGCTTTGATGACCTGGGCCGTAGCGGTCCCATCAAGAGTGGTTGCTCTCATAGGTGGCTAGGAAAGCTCGGGATAGAGCGGCCACGCCTGGGTCAACTGCGCCACTCGCCCCTGCAAAGCCGAGATATCGGGGTTTGGCATCAGAGTGTGAGCGATGATGTCCGCCACCTCGGTGAATTCCGTCTCACCGAATCCTCGTGTCGCGAGCGCTGGGGTTCCGATGCGCACACCGGAGGTGACCATGGGGGGCCTGGGGTCAAAGGGAACCGCGTTACGGTTCACGGTGATTCCCACGTGGTGCAGAAGGTCCTCGGCTTGCTGCCCGTCCACGGGCGAGTTCCGCAAGTCCACGAGGGCAAGGTGAACATCAGTTCCGCCGGTCAGAACGTCCACTCCGGCAGCCTTGGTGTCGTCCTGGACCAAGCGCTCGGCCAGGAGCTTCGCGCCCTGGATGGTTCTCTCTTGACGATCGCGGAACTCAGGAGTCATGGCGAGCTTGAAGGCGACCGCTTTTGCCGCGATCACGTGCATGAGAGGTCCACCCTGCTGTCCCGGGAACACCGCGGAATTCAGCTTCTTAGCCAGTGACTCATCCCGGCTCAGGATGATTCCAGAGCGAGGACCACCGAGGGTCTTGTGAACGGTTGTCGAGACAACATCTGCGTGAGGGATGGGCGAGGGGTGCAGACCCGCTGCGACCAAGCCAGCAAAGTGCGCCATGTCGACCCAGAGCTTTGCTCCCACCTCGTCGGCGATGGCACGGAATGCCGCAAAGTCAGTGTGACGGGGATACGCCGACCAGCCCGCAATCAAGACGGTGGGCTTGTGCTCCAGGGCCTTGTCACGGACTTTGTCCATGTCAATCAAGAAGGTGTCGGGCTCTACGCCATAGGAGGTGGCGTTGTAGACCTTGCCGGAGAAGTTGAGCTTCATACCGTGAGTCAGGTGACCACCGTGAGCCAATTCAAGACCCAAGATGGTGTCGCCGGGCTGCGCGAGTGCGTGCAATACAGCGGCACTGGCGCTCGCACCCGAGTGAGGCTGGACATTCGCATACGCGGCACCGAAGAGTTCTTTTGCCCGCTCAATCGCGAGGTTCTCGGCGATGTCCACGAATTCGCAGCCGCCGTAGTAGCGCTTACCGGGGTAGCCCTCGGCATATTTGTTCGTGAGCACGCTGCCTTGGGCTTCCAAGACTGCGTGGGGCACAAAGTTTTCGCTGGCAATCATTTCCAGCGTGCCGCGCTGGCGACCAAGTTCCTTATCCAGGACATCCTGAATCTCGGGGTCGATCTCGGCGAGCGTTGCAGTAAAAGCGTCGAGTGCTGGGGTTGTTGTGGGGTTCACGGGGCTCTCCCTTGGTTACACGGATATGGAATTGTCGTGTCAGCCCAGGCGTACGGCCAGCACGCTTCCTTACGCTCCCCGATGGTTATCCATCATTACGCCAGTTGCGTAGCACCAGTCTAACCGAGGTCGCTGGGAGCACCCCGGTGGACCACGCGAAAACCCTAAGCTAGGGGGGTGCCAAGCTCTCCTTTTCACTTTGTGGTGACGTTCGTCTGTGATGACAAGCCCGGTATTGTCCACGCTGTCAGCGGGGCAATCGTCGAAGCCAAGGGCAACATCACCGAGTCTCAACAGTTCTCTTCGGAGGACACGGGGCGCTTCTTTATGCGGGTGCAGGTGGAAACCACCTCGGACTATGACAGCTTCCAGGCCGCTCTTGCCCCTGTGATTGAGCGCTATGACATGACCGCAGAGATCAACACCGTGGGGCGACCCCTTCGAACTCTGATCCTTGCCTCAAGCGCCGGCCACTGTCTGACCGACCTTCTGGTGCGTCAGCGAGATGGTCACCTCACAATTGATATTCCCCAGGTTCTTTCCAACCACGACGCCCTCGAGCCTGTCGCACAGTTCTATGGCGTTCCCTTCCGAGCACTTCCGATTACCGACCAGGCCAGCAAAGCTCAGTTTGAGGCGGAAGTCCTCGCTCTGGTGGAGAAGCATGACATTGAGTTGGTCGTGTTGGCGCGGTACATGCAGATCGTGAGCCCTGAACTGTGTACAGCACTCGAGGGCCGCATGATTAATATCCACCATTCGTTCCTCCCCGGCTTCAAGGGAGCGAGCCCTTATCGCCAAGCCCACGAACGGGGTGTGAAACTCATCGGCGCGACCGCACACTTTGTGACGACGGAACTCGATGAGGGACCCATCATTGAGCAGAATGTGGTGCGGGTGGATCACTCTCACTCTGCCGAAGAGCTTCGGGCTATCGGCCAGGATGAGGAATCTCGCACCCTGACCCAGGCCGTGCGGTGGTTTGCTGAGCACCGAATCTTGCTCGATGGTGTGCGCACCATCATCTTTAAATGACTCATCCCTAGGCCGTGGCCTAGGGATGAGAGAGTCAGCTAAGGACTAGGCGCACTTGCAAAGCTCGTCTGGTCCGAAACCAGCCAAAGCCTGTTCAATGTGCTCTCCGCAACCGGTCCAGGTGACCTTGCTGCAGCGGTTACAACGCGCTGGGCTACACACGATGGTTCTCCTTGAGTGTTGAAGTAATCACGACTCTCAGAGTATATACCCCTGGGGGTATTTTGGCTACTAGCCGAGTCGTGCCTTCAGATTCTCATCCAAGGTGGCCAAGAAGTCCTCGGTGGTCTGCCACTTCTGGTCGCCACCGACGAGCATCGCGAGGTCCTTCGTCATGGCTCCAGACTCCACAGTCTTGATGACCACGTCCTCCAGCGTCTGGGCGAAATCAATCAGGGCCTGGTTCGAGTCGAGCTTCCCGCGGTGCATTAGACCCCGTGTCCAGGCGAAGATCGAGGCAATGGGGTTTGTCGAGGTGGGGTTGCCCTTCTGGTGCTCGCGGTAGTGACGTGTCACCGTTCCGTGAGCTGCCTCCGCCTCGACAATTGCGCCGTCAGGAGTGGTGAGCACACTGGTCATCAGGCCGAGAGATCCAAACCCTTGGGCCACCGTGTCGGACTGGACGTCACCGTCGTAGTTCTTGGTAGCCCAGACGTAGCCACCCTCCCACTTGAGGGCAGCTGCCACCATGTCATCGATGAGGCGGTGCTCATACGTGATGCCGGCCTTCTCAAACTTGTCCTGGAACTCTGCTTCGAAGATCTCCTGGAAGATGTCCTTGAAGCGTCCGTCATAGGCCTTCAAGATGGTGTTCTTGGTCGAGAGGTAGACCGGGTATCCGCGGTTCAGACCGTAGTTCAAGGATGCACGAGCGAAATCGCGGATGGAGGCGTCGAGGTTATACATCGCCATGGCAACACCGCCACCGGGTGCCTCAAAGACCTCGAAGCTCTGGGCTTCGCCACCGTCTTTCGGCTGGAAGCTAATGGTGAGCGTTCCCGGTCCTTCGAACACAAAGTCCGTGGCGCGGTACTGATCACCAAACGCGTGACGTCCAACAATGATGGGCTTGTTCCAGCCGGGAACGAGCCGGGGGATGTTGGAGATGATGATCGGCTCGCGGAAAATCACGCCGCCGAGGATGTTGCGGATGGTCCCGTTGGGGCTGCGCCACATCTTCTTGAGACCAAACTCTTCCACGCGGGCTTCATCAGGAGTGATGGTGGCGCACTTGACGCCGACTCCGTGCTTCTGAATGGCATGAGCAGCGTCGATGGTGATCTGGTCGTCCGTCTCGTCACGCTTCTCGATTCCCAGGTCGTAGTACTCCAGGGTGAGATCGAGGTAGGGGTGGATGAGGCGGTCCTTGATGGCCTGCCAAATAATACGTGTCATTTCGTCGCCATCGAGCTCTACGACGACGCCATCAACCTTGATCTTTTCCACGGGGAATCCCTTCTCTACGAACGGGCGCTCTGGCCCGAGAAAGTCTAATCTCGAAAGGCGCCGTATATATCTTTACATAAAGATACTTACCGGATGTTCACGCAAACGCTCTACGCTGATTTCATGACTGGGTTGATTCTTCGGGAACTCTCTGCCGACACCGCGATGCAGGCAAACTCGCTCGAGTTAAGGCCAGGGCAGGAGCAATTTGAAACCCCGGTTACCTATGCCAACGCTGACGCAAGCCTTGATCACTCCAAAACGTGGAGTCGCGTCATCACCCTTGATGACCAGGTGGTGGGCTTCATTCGCGCGTATTTTGATTCCACTCACCCTGATGAGGCGCTGCGCTGTTGTGTGTGGCGGGTGAGTGTTGCCGCTAACGTGCAGGGACAAGGCGTGGGCCGATTCGCTATTGATGCCGTCACCGAGGAGGCCCGCGCGCAAGGATTCACCACCTTGCAGGCAGTGTGGTCAGGCGGCGAAGAAGGCCCAGGAGAATTCTTCCGTCACCTCGGATTCCACGAAACGGGTAGCACCGAATACGGTGACACGATCGGATCGCTCACTCTTTAGTGGAAAAAGTGGCGCTCACCAGTGAGATACATGGTGACGCCGGCAGCCTGCGCTGCAGCAATCACCTCGTCATCCCGCACAGACCCGCCAGGTTGCACCACAGCCCGCACTCCCGCATCGATCAACAGTTGCAGGCCATCGGCAAAGGGGAAAAAGGCATCGGACGCAGCGACGCTGCCGGTGGCCCGCTCTCCCGCTCTCGACACTGCGAGCTGACAAGAATCCACTCTGTTGACCTGGCCCATTCCAATGCCCACACTCGCGCCACCCTGGGCGAGCAATATTCCATTGGATTTGACGGCCCGGACTGCTCGCCACGCAAACTCCAGGGACGCAAGGTCCGAGGGGTCAGCCGGATCACCGGCGACCAATGTCCAGGTGGAGGGATCAGCAAAGTGTCGATCTACGTCCTGAACGAGCACTCCACCGGAGATGTGTCGCCACTCAGTCGTGGCTTGCTCGAAACCCTCGGGTAGTTCGACAATCCTGAGATTAGATTTCGCTGCAAAGACCTCGCGGGCCTCGGGGGTGAAACCGGGAGCCACCACTACCTCGGTAAAGATCTCAACAATAGAGCGGGCAGTGTCACCATCCAGTACTCGGTTGGCGGCGATCACTCCTCCAAAAGCAGACACCGGGTCACACGCGTGGGCGAGCTCGTGCGCTGCGACCAGCGACTCCGAAGTCGCTATCCCGCAAGGATTCTGGTGCTTGATGATGGCAATGGCGGGACCCTCGTGATCAAGAGCTGCGCGAAGCGCCGCATCAGCATCGAGGTAATTGTTGTAGGACATCTCTTTGCCCTGAAGTACCGTCGCCGAAGCAAGCCCCGGTGCCATCGCGTACCCGGTATAGACGGATGCGGCCTGGTGTGAATTCTCGCCATAGCGAAGCTCGCCCTGCTTGGTCGCATGGAAGCTGAGGGATTCGCCCCCGGTCAACCACTGAGACACCGCGCTGTCGTATCGCGCGGTGTGCGTGAAAGCCTCCCCGGCGAGTTCGCGCCTCCACTCCAGCGTCGTCCCACCCTCAGCTAGAGACTCGATGAGGTTGTCATAGCGTGAGGGGCTGACGACAATGGCGACGCTGTGGTGGTTCTTCGCTGCGGCCCGCACCATCGCAGGACCGCCAATATCGATCTGCTCGATGATGTCCTCGTCCTCCGCGCCGGAGGCGAGTGTCTCCACAAACGGATACAGGTTCACGATCACCCAATCGATGGCCGTGATGCCAAGCTCCTCGAGAGCGGCAACGTGTTCGGGGTTTCTCCGGTCCGCGAGGATTCCTCCGTGAATACTGGGGTGCAGGGTCTTGACCCGACCATCGAGAGCTTCTTGGAATCCGGTAACCTCGCTCACTTCCGCGACGGGCACGCCGGCATCGCGCAGTGTGCGGGCAGTCGAGCCGGTGGAGACAATCTCCACGCCAGCCTGCGCCAAAGCCTGTCCTAGTTCGAGCAGACCGGTCTTGTCACTCACTGACACCAGCGCGCGTCGAGGCATTATCCGTTCATCGGTCATGGTGGCTAGTTTCCCTTCTCCGAACACAGTTTGGCCAGCACCTGGAGCAGAAGTCGCCTCTCGACGACCTTGATCCGGTCGTGCAGAGCCGACTCATCATCACCCGGCTCAAGGTGCACCCGTTCTTGGGCAAGAATTTCCCCGGTATCAATTCCCTCATCCACGACAATCACTGACGCCCCCGTCTGGGAGACTCCCGCCTCCAGCGCATCCCTCACCGCATGCGCTCCAGGGAATTCTGGCAAATAGGCCGGGTGAGTGTTCAGGATGCGGGGGGCGAATCGACTCACCACGCTTGCGGGGAGAAGTTTCATGAAGCCGCTGAGGATAACCAGGTCAGGACTATAGGAGTCGAGCGCGTCCCCCAGCGCTACTCCCCACTCTTCTCTGGACGAGAACTCGCTCAGTGGGACCACAAATGTGGGCAGTGAGCGCTCCGTCGCATAACGAAGCCCTGGTGCGTGAGTCTCGGACCCTACGGCCACCACATCTGCAGGAATGTCCATCTGAGGCAGGTTCTCCAGCAGGGAGAGAAGGTTGGTGCCAGACCCGGAAATGAGGACAACAAGTCTCTGGCGCACCCTCACAGCCTATCGAGCAGCCATCTGGCTGCGACGCCCCAGAGCGCCCGAGACCAGGCCCAACAGCACTCCGACAAAGATTTCCACGCCCCACCAGAGCGCGATCTGCGCTGGGTCAGCACCAACATTCTGGAATCGGCCAGGTCCGGCAGCACCACTCGTCATCGCAGCGAGCAGAAAACCACCGAAGGCGCCGAGGCCGCCTGCCAAGGCGGAGGCTGCAACAATCCGCAGCAGCGGTTGTTGGTGAATCTCGGTGCTCTGAACGCTGCGCCAGAGGCTGCCGGGCTTCTCGCCCAGCAGCATGGCGGTGGCAGCGACTCCTGCAATGAAGGACACCGCCAACGGAATGGCGATAACCATGATGGCGCCCACCGGGGGATTCGCCGGAATAATGCCCAATATCGGCAGCGCTGGGACAGCTTGAAGAGTCGAGCCCAAGGGAGACACCAAGGCTCCGGTTCCCAGAGCGAAGCCAGGGCCGACCATCCACATCACGCTCCACACAATGGCGGTGGGTAAGAGTGCCAGTTGAGCCATCGACAACACGATGATGCCCCACACTCCCGGTTGCAAAGACTCATAGAGGGTGATCATGGTGCCAAACGACACCAGGACAAGACCCGCGACACTGAGTGCCGCAACTCCCACGAGACCAACCAAAGACGCCCCGCCCGCTTTGACTCCGGTTCGAAGAACAGCGAGCAGGCCTTCCGGTAGGACACCCTCCAAGACTTGCCCTCCAGGAGCTCTCGACCCCACCCAGGTGGCAAGTGCAAGTCCGGCCGCGAGGAACAGGGCTGGCCTCACCAGAGCATCCATGAGCTCCATCGAGACCATGTGCGCGGGGAGGAAAAAGACCATGGCGAAGCTCAAAGCCACGAGCGTCCCCACCGCCAAGAACCAGGTAGAGACCGGATAAATGCGAGTGCCACTGCGTCGACCGATGCGGTAGCCCCACAGAAGAGTGAGCAGCCCCACACCCAACAACGCGACGTCAACCACAAAGTTGCTGTTGGTGTCCCCGAGCGACAGGGACTGCGCCAGCAGGGGGTCCAACGTAAACGTCAGGGGAACACCGTGGCCCAACATCCAACCGTCCACCGCGATGGCCCAGGACAACAAGAGATCGGTGGCAAAACCATCATCAAAAGCCCACACGAGCGTCAGGGGTGCAAAAAACAACCCCAGTCCGAGGCCCACCAGCACCACAACATCCAGCACGGTGGCAAGCGCATTAAGACGGGCATTCATGGCGACATGAGCCTATCGCTAGCCCCCCACAGGAGGCCCGACACTAGTGCGACTGAATAATCTCGCGCATCAGTGCGGCAGCCTCCGAAGGAGTCTTCCCCACCTTCACGCCAGCAGCTTCGAGAGCTTCTTTCTTCGCAGCTGCGGTTCCCGCAGACCCTGACACGATGGCTCCCGCGTGACCCATAGTTTTGCCCTCAGGCGCAGTGAAGCCCGCAACGTAACCCACCACGGGCTTGGTCACGTGAGCCTTGATGAAGTCGGCAGCGCGCTCTTCGGCGTCGCCACCAATCTCACCAATCATCACAATCGCCTTCGTCTCTGGATCATTTTCAAAAGCTTCCAGTGCATCGATGTGGGTGGGCCCCACAATCGGGTCACCACCGATACCAATAGCGGTGGAGAAGCCAATGTCGCGCAACTCAAACATCATTTGGTAGGTCAGTGTTCCCGACTTGGACACCAATCCGATGGGTCCCTTACCGGTAATTGTTGCCGGGGTGATGCCGGCGAGCGCTTCACCGGGGGTAATAATGCCGGGGCAGTTCGGGCCGATGATGCGGGTCTTGCCGACACTTCCCGCGTGAGCCCACAGCTCGGCGGTGTCTTGAACGGGGATGCCCTCGGTGATGATCACCAGCAGGGGAATGTGGGCATCGATTGCCTCGATGGCGGCATCTTTGGCAAAAGCAGGAGGCACAAAGGCAACTGACACATCTGCGCCGGTCTTCTCCATGGCCTCTTTCACCGTGCCGAAGACTGGGAGCTCGACATCGCCGTGAGTCACGGTCGTGCCCGCCTTACGAGCATTCACACCGCCCACGACCTGAGTACCCGCGGCCAGCATTAGTGCTGTGTGCTTCGAACCTTCACCACCGGTGATGCCCTGAACGATGACTTTGGAATCTTTAGTCAGAAAAATTGACACGTTCTGTCCTTACTTCGACGCTAATTCGGCGGCGCGATCCGCGCCCTGATCCATGGTGTCGGCGAGAGTGACCAACGGGTGGTTGGCAGCCGCAAGAATCTCGCGACCCTTCTCGACACTGTTGCCATCCAGACGAACAACGAGAGGCTTAGTCGCACCCTCGCCAATCATCTCGAGGGCCTTGACGATTCCGTTAGCCACCGCGTCACAGGCGGTGATGCCTCCGAAGACGTTCACAAAGACGCTCTTGACCTGCGGGTCTCCCAAAATCACATCGAGCCCAGCGGCCATGACCTCGGCGGATGCTCCACCACCGATATCGAGGAAGTTCGCGGGCTTCACACCCCCGTGCTTCTCGCCGGCATACGCCACGACGTCGAGGGTGGACATCACCAACCCGGCACCGTTTCCGATGACCCCGACCTCACCATCGAGCTTCACGTAGTTCAGGTCGTGAGCTTTGGCTTTTTCTTCCAGTGGGTCCGCGGTGGCGGAATCCGCAAGCTCAGCGTGGTGAGGCTGACGGAACTCGGCGTTTTCATCCAGGGTGACCTTGCCATCCAGAGCGATGATGTCGCCGGACTCGGTCAACACCAGGGGGTTCACCTCCACCAGGGTGGCGTCCTCTTTCACGAACACGTCATAGAGCTTCACAAACACAGGGGCGACGAGGTCGACCAGCTCAGCCGGGAACTTGGCTTGATGAGCAATCTCGGTGGCCTTCGCTAGGTCGATGCCCTGAGAGGGATCAATGGCAACGCGAGCGAGCGCTTCCGGACGCTCCTCGGCAAGCTGCTCAATCTCCATACCGCCCTCGTAGCTGCAGAGCACGAGGTAGTTGCGGTTCGCACGATCCAGCAACACCGAGAAGTAGAACTCCTGGGCGATTGCGGCACCGGCGGCGACCATGACACGGTGAACGATGTGGCCCTTGATGTCGAGTCCCAGGATTGCCTGTGCGGCGGTGAAAGCGTCCTCAGCTGTGGGGGCAACCTTGACTCCACCGGCTTTGCCTCGACCACCGGTCTTGACCTGGGCTTTCACGACGGTGAGACCGCCGAGCTTCTCGGCCGCTGCTTTCGCCTGCTCAGGAGTGTCGGCGATGAGGCCCGCCAACACGGGAACACCGTGTCGCTCAAACATGTCTCTGGCTTGATACTCGTATAAATCCACGCCCGAAGGTCCTTCCGGTTATGTCGGTTGGGAGATGATTCCGCCAAAGACTCGCACCGGTGAGAGCGCGGAACCTCCTCAACCCTACCCGGTGAGGAGTCACGCCTTGCGCGCCTAGAGCTTGGTTATCGGCGCAATCTTGATCAGCAAGCGTTTGCGCCCGGCAGTATCAAAGTCGACTTCGGCGATGCGCTTAGCCCCCTCACCACTGACCTGGCGAACACTCCCCTGGCCAAAGTCATCGTGCTCGATGCGATCACCCGCAACCAGGGTGAGATCACCATTGTCACGAACACTCGACGTGACGCGATTGGCCCAGGCAGTGGACTTCTTGGGTGCTGGGGGAAGTTGATCCCGCATCGTCAGCGATCGACCACCGCCGGTTCCTGACCCTTGCCACCCCGAGCTGCGAATCGGCCCTCCAAGCTCATGACCGGAGCCACCGGTGGCCGCCCGAGATTCCCTCCAGGAGATGAGCTCTTGCGGAATCTCGGCGAGGAACCGGCTCGGTGAGGCAATCGCGGTGTCCCCAAAGGTGCTCCTGGTCATTGCTAACGACAGGTGCAAGCGTTGCCTGGCTCGAGTAATGCCCACATAAAGCAGACGACGCTCTTCTTGAAGACCACCGGGCTCATGAGCGCTCATCCGATGCGGGATGAGGTCCTCCTCCAACCCAGTCAGGAACACCACATCAAACTCGAGGCCTTTGGCGGTGTGCAAGGTCATTAGCGATACCGTCCCGGTGGCATCATCGAGCTCGTCCGCAGCTGCCACGAGAGACACCTCGGTCAGAAAATCACTGAGTGTGCCATCGGGATTGTTGCGTCCAAACTCTCGGGTGACAGCCAAGAGCTCTCCCACGTTTTCTGCGCGGGCTTCATCTTGGGGGTCACGAGAGTTTTGCAACAGAGCGAGGTACCCGGTGTTGTTGAGAATCTTCTCCAGGGTTGCCACCGGGGGTTCGGTGTAGGAGAGCTTTTCGGCTTCATCGAGTGATTCCGCCAGGGAGAGCATGGCCTGCGTGACTTTGGGACCGAGCCCCAGCTCTCCACTCCGGCGAAGTGCCTCGCGCAGAGTGATGTCTTCTTTCTCTGCCAGGAGAACGAGAGCATTCTCGGTCGCAGGACCAATACCTCGCTTGGGAGTATTCAAGATGCGGCGGAACGCCAGAGAGTCAGCGGGGTTCGCAATCGTCACCAAATAGGCAATAGCGTCCTTGATCTCCGCACGCTCATAGAACTTGGTTCCCCCGATGACCCGGTAGGGGATGCCCGAGCGAATGAAGATGTCTTCCAGGGCTCTGGTCTGGGCGTTCGTGCGATAGAACACCGCCATTTCGGAGTAGGGAAGACCTTCCGAGGAGAGCTGGACGATCTGGTCGGCAACAAACTGCGCCTCGTCGTGAGCGCTGTACCCGGTAAATCCCACAATCTGCTCGCCCGCACCAAAATCGGTAAAGAGGTTCTTGGCCTTCCGATCAAAGTTGTTCCCAATCACCGCGTTGGCGGCATCCAAGATATTTTGCGTTGAGCGATAGTTCTGCTCCAAAAGAACAACCTTCGCGCCGGGGAAATCCCGCTCAAACTCGGTGATGTTGCGGATATCGGCGCCTCGGAACGCATAGATCGACTGATCTGAGTCGCCGACCACCGTCAGCGAAGCGCCAGGGACAGACCCATCGTCCGCGCGTTGGACGGCGGGCTTCTCGGGAACGCGCTCTGGCGGGATGGGTCTGGTGAGTTCTCGAATAAGCGCGTATTGCGCGTGGTTAGTGTCCTGGTACTCATCCACCAGCACGTGGCGAAAACGTGCCTGGTAGCGGGCGGCCACATCGGGGAACGCCCGCAGGAGGTACACGGTTTGACCAATCAGGTCATCAAAATCAAACGCCTGTGATCTCTGCAGCTGACGCTGGTATCGATCCCACACCTCAATGAATAGCGCATCGGCAGGGTCCTGGGAGTTGGAGGTGCGACGATACGACTCCACATCGGCCAGCTCGTTTTTCAGCCTCGACATTTTGCCGATGACGGCGTTAGGGGTGAGCCCAAAATCATCGCCCCCAAGTTCTTTGAGGATCCTCTTCACCAGAGCTCGCTGGTCAGCAGAGTCATAGATGGTGAAGGAGCTCGAGTACCCAAAGCGGTCGTGTTCTGCTCGCAGGATTCGAACGCACGCCGAGTGGAAGGTCGAGATCCACATTCCCGTTGCCGCATCGCCAATCAATCCGCTGATGCGCTCACGCATTTCTCCAGCAGCTTTATTGGTGAAGGTGATGGCAAGAATTTGGCTCGGCCACGCGTCCCGGGTCTGCAGCAAACCGGCGATCCGCCTGGTCAAAACACTGGTCTTTCCCGAGCCGGCACCCGCCACAATCAAGAGGGCGGGCCCCCGATACTCCACCGCCTCCACCTGCCGAGGGTTCAACCCTTCAACCAAGGGGGACGGGGAATCTGACATAGCTGGCTCAGTCTAAAGCCCACATCTGATGGCCCAAGATACCCTGGGGACGTGAGCATGCCCCCTCCCCCTGCTTCTCCCGACGAAGGTCCAGGTCTGATCGAACCGGAACGCCCTGCGCCCACTGTCGATCTCGGGTCCTTGGACACCGGGCGCATTTTGAGAGACACCGGATCACTCCAGATTCCTGACCTCGAAGAGGACAGCCAAGAGTCAGATTCCCTCGACGTTGACTCAGCCCCCCGCGAGAGCAGCTCCGACGGGCCCATCGAGTCGGAGCCCAGCCAGGAGACCAACCGGACCGGACTCAACATCCTTTCCGTCATTTCCTTGATTTTGGCGTTCACGCTCAGTCCGTTCGCGATGGTCTTTGGCTACATCGCGGTCGGACAAACTCGACGATCCCGCCAGCGAGGTGAAGCACTTGCCTGGTTATCGGTGGGACTGGGATGGCTCTGGACCATCGGATGGGTGGTTCTGGGCGTCACGCTCGGTGCTACCTGGCTTCAGCTGTAGTTAGGGAATTCCTCAGCAAGGCTCAAGCAAGCTCTCTACAATAGGAATGTCCCTATTGGTCGAGCGAAAAGGCAGACAATGTCGAACTCCAACCCCGCATTTGCGCGTTCCCTCGCGTTCCGTGAGAGCTCTCTGGCGACCCCGAGTGCCGACCAACTCGACGAAATGTATGGTCGTCCGTCCGCGTCGAGCACAGACACCGGCCGCATGTCCTATGAGGACACCATCATGAAGACCCTGATTTCTTTCGGGATCTTGGTGGCCGGCGCCATTGTCGGATGGATTGTCCCTGTTCTTGCCATCCCCGGCTTCATCGTCGGTTTTGTCTTGGCCCTGGTCAACATCTTCAAAAAGCAGCCCTCGAGGGGCCTCATCCTGACCTACGCGGCTTTCCAGGGACTCTTCGTCGGTGGGCTCTCCGCCATCTTCTCCCAAATGTGGGAAGGCATTGTTCCCCAGGCAGTCTTTGGAACCCTCGCGGTCATCGGTGTGACATTGTTCCTCTTCCTCAATGGAAAGTTCCGCACATCACCTCGCATGACCCGCATTGTGTTGGTGGCCATGGTCGGCTACATGGTGTTCTCGCTGGTGAACTTCGGCCTCATGGTCTTCGGCGCCACCGATGGCATGTTCGGTCTTCGCAGCATGGAAATCTTCGGAATTCCGCTGGGAGTTTTCCTCGGAATCCTGGTTGTGTTCCTCGCCGCCTACTCACTGGTGATGGACTTTGAGTCCATTCAGGCCGGTGTTGAGCAGGGCGCCCCTCGAGTATTCGGCTGGCAGGCTGCCTTTGGGATTATGGTCACCGTTGTCTGGCTCTACGTCGAGATTCTGCGACTGCTCGCCATTCTCCGCGGGGAGTAGCTCTACTCCCACTCAATAGTGCCGGGGGGCTTTGAGGTCACATCGAGGACGACTCGATTGACCTCCGCCACCTCGTTGGTGATGCGATTCGAGATTTTCGCGAGCACGTCGTAGGGGAGCCTGGTCCAATCAGCGGTCATGGCGTCTTCACTCGAGACCGGTCGCAGCACAATGGGGTGTCCGTAGGTTCGGCCATCGCCTTGAACACCCACCGAGCGGACATCCGCGAGGAGAACGACGGGGCACTGCCAAATCTCTGGATCCAGTCCTGCCAGGGTGAGCTCGGCTCGCACAATCGCGTCGGCTGCCCGCAAAGTGTCGAGGCGTTCCTTCGTCACCTCGCCAATGATTCGGATTCCCAAACCCGGACCAGGGAAGGGGTGTCGACCAACAATCTCTTCAGGAAGACCCAGCTGGCGACCAATTGCACGGACCTCATCTTTGAAGAGTGTGCGAAGGGGTTCGACCAAGTCGAACTCCAGGTCATCGGGCAGGCCCCCCACGTTGTGGTGGCTCTTGATGACGGCGGTTCCTGAGCCCCCACCACTCTCGACGATGTCGGGATAGAGGGTTCCCTGGACCAAGAACTTGACCTCGCCACCCTCCTCGGCAGCTTCAGCGACTAAGTCCGCTGCTGCCTTCTCGAACGTGCGGATAAATTCACGACCGATGATCTTGCGCTTAGTTTCGGGGTCGCTCACACCGGCAAGCGCCTCCAGGAACTGGGCTTCCGCATCGATAGTGACCAGTCGCACGCCCGTGGCCGCCACAAAATCCTTCTCTACCTGTTCGCGCTCGCCCTGGCGCAGAAGTCCGTGGTCCACGAACACACACACCAGCTGGTCCCCCACTGCTTCATGGACGAGCGCCGCTGCCACAGCCGAATCCACCCCACCGGAGAGACCACAAATAACTCGAGCGCTGCCCACCTGTGTGGAGATGGCGTCAACTTGAGCGGCAATGACATTGCCGCTGTTCCAGTCATTCGGGAGTCCTGCAATGTCGTGAAGAAAGTTCTCGAGCACTGCCTGGCCATGCTCTGAATGCTTGACCTCGGGGTGCCATTGCACACCGAACATTTTCTTCTCCGATGACCCAAACGCCGCGACCGAGGTCGCATCGGTGGAGGCGAGAACATCAAATCCGGGAGGCGCCTTCTGGACTTGGTCGCCGTGGGACATCCAGGTCGTTTGGTTCTCGGGCTGACCGGCAAACAGCGGGCTTGCCTCGGGTTTCACAGACGCACTGGTGGCACCGTATTCCCGCAACCCGGTCTTGCCAACCTCGCCACCCAATTCCCTCGCCATGACCTGGAATCCATAGCAAATACCGAAGACGGGGATTCCAAGCTCGAGAATTCCCGGGCTCAGGCTGGGCGATCCTTCTTCATAGACGCTGGAGGGTCCACCACTGAGAACGATGGCAACGGGATCCTTCGCCCGGATCTCGTCGGCGCTGGCTTCGTGGGACACGATTTCTGAATACACGCCAGCTTCACGGACCCGGCGCGCAATGAGCTGCGCATATTGCGCGCCGAAATCGACAACCAAAACTGGGCGGGGCCCTTCGCTCAGAGTCACTCCCCACCTCGCAGGTCCACCACGATGGCGGTCACAGTCTTGGTGGCATAGTGCTCAATCACGAAGGAGAGGATCGGGAGGAGTCCACCCGAAGCCAACCAGAGGAAGCGCCAGAAAGGCCACCGCAGAATGCTCCACACCCGAAAACACGCAAAAAGATAGACAACATAGAACCATCCATGGGCGATGACGGTTGCCTGGGACAGGTTGAACGCTTGGACGGTGTCATTGGGAACGAGAGCAAACAGACCTTGATCACCGAACATCTCTACCTCATAGCCGTAGCCATACTTGGCGATGATTTCGACGGCGAGAAGGAGGAGCAAAATTCCCGTAATCCAGGCGGCAATCCGATACCACTTGAGGGCCGTCTGCAGCCTGTCGGGAACCACGGTAGGGGTGCGGGGAGAATCCGTGGTCATGTCACAAGTTTAGGGGGCTCGGGTGGGAGGATTCTCGGCTTCACGCTCCCACTCGTCACGAACCAGTCGCCACCACAGGTAGAGCGCGAAAACCCCGAAGATGACCCACTGCATCGCATAGAAAAGGTTCAACCAGTTGAGCTCGCTCTCGGTGGGAGGTGGTTCCGTGCCAATCGTGGAGAGACCGTCGGGAGCACTCGCGAGAACCACATAGCCGCCATAGACGGGTCCCGGGTTTTCCCACAGGTTCAGAAGCTCGGGGATAGCGACGGTGGACATTTCCCCGTCCATGAAGTTGGACTGTTGCGGAGACTCCGTGGGTACATAGCGCCCGATGAGGGTTGTTGTCCCTGCCGGCAGCATTCCCTCGGTCAGACCGGAGGGCGCGAACCCCACCGCGACGGCCAGCGATGAACCATCCTCTGTCATACAGTGGCGCACCAGCCACTCACCAACACCTTGGAGCGTTCGCCGGTTGGTGAGCACCACATCATCACCCTCGACATAGTGGCACTCCACACTGACCATCCGGCCAGAGGCCTCCGAGGTGGTCACACTCTGGGGTGTGGCCACCGACTCCAGCGGGACGACAGTCTCCGTGTCGCGCTCCAGAACAGTGGCCTGTTCAATACTGCGATCAAGTTGCCATTGGCCCAGGAGGCCGAAAATGGAGGCAACACCAAGGGCAAGGAAGAGTGCCGCAATCCATTTCGGACGCGTCGCTACACGCCACACAAGCGACCCCCTCGTTTCACAGCCTCCAGGCTAGAGCTCGTGGCTGGGTGTGACCCGAATCCTTAGCGTTGGACGATGACGTCGACGCGCTGGAACTCTTTGAGGTCCGAGTAACCACAGGTTGCCATCGAGTGACGAAGCGCCCCGACCAGGTTTGTGCGTCCGTGAGCAGAGTGCGCGGGGCCGAGCAAAACCTGTTCCAGGCTTCCATCAACACCGACGTGGACGCGATAGCCCCGGGGCAGAGTGGGGTGGTGAGCTTCTGGACCCCAGTGCCAGCCGCGTCCCGGAGCTTCATGGGAGCGAGCCAGAGTAGACCCGAGCATGACTGCGTCGGCTCCGGTTGCGATGGCTGCCACGATGTCTCCACTTCGACCGAGACCACCATCGGCAATGACGTGGACGTAGCGCCCACCGGATTCATCCAAGTAATCACGACGAGCGCTCGCGACGTCGGAGATGGCGGTAGCCATGGGGGCATTGATGCCCAGTGCAGCTCTTGTGCTGGACGCTGCTCCCCCACCAAAGCCGACCAGTACGCCAGCGGCTCCGGTGCGCATCAGGTGGAGAGCTGCGGTGTAGGTCGCTGCACCTCCGACGATGACGGGAACGTCGAGGTCGTAAATGAACTGCTTCAAATTCAAAGGCTCGCGGTTCTGACTCACGTGCTCGGCGCTCACGGTGGTGCCACGAATGACAAACAGGTCCACCCCGGCGGAGAGAACTGTGCTGGAAAATTCTTGAGTCCGCTGAGGCGAGAGTGCTCCTGCTACCGGAACTCCGGCATCACGGATCTGCTGCAGCCTGGCGGTAATGAGCTCCTCTTTAATGGGCTCCGCATAGATTCTTTGCAAACCTTCGGTGGCATCCTCTTCGGTGAGGTTCGCGATTTCCTCGTAAGCGGAGGAGGGGTCTTCATACCGCGTCCACAGGCCCTCTAAGTTGAGAACTCCCAAACCACCAAGTTTTCCCACAGCGATTGCTGTTTCAGGTGACATCACCGAGTCCATGGGGGCAGCGATCACGGGCATGGAGAACGTAAAGGCATCGATGCTCCAACTCACCGACACATCTTCTGGGTCTCGGGTTCTCCTGGAGGGGACCACCGCGACGTCATCGAAGGAGTACCCCCGAATGGCGCGCTTGGTCAGACCAATTTCGACCTCATTCACGTGCTCTACCCTACCCGGGGACTATCGCTTGTAGTTGGGGGCTTCGATGACCATCTGAATGTCATGCGGGTGCGACTCCTTGAGCCCCGCAGGAGTAATGCGCACAAACTTGCCGCGCTTCTTCAGCTCCTCAATGGTGGCAGCTCCGGTGTAGAACATCGATTGACGAAGCCCACCCAGGAGTTGGTACACCACCGAGCCCAAGGGGCCTCGGTAGGGCACTTGACCTTCGATGCCTTCAGCAATCAGCTGCTCATCGCTCGGAACATCGGCTTGGAAGTAGCGGTCTCTCGAGTAGGAGGTCTTCTTTCCTCTGGTTTGAAGAGCGCCGAGTGACCCCATTCCGCGGTAGTTCTTGAACTGCTTACCGTTCACGAAAACTAAGTCACCGGGGCTTTCATCGGTTCCCGCAAGCAGGGACCCGAGCATGACCGTATTCGCCCCGGCCACAAGGGCCTTGGCGATATCGCCGGAGTACTGGAGGCCACCATCGGCGATCAGAGGAATACCCGCCTTCTTTGCCGCAAGAGATGCCTCATACACAGCGGTGATCTGAGGCACTCCCACTCCGGCTACAACACGGGTGGTGCAAATGGACCCGGGACCCACACCTACCTTGACAGCGTCCGCGCCGGCATCGATGATCGCCTGTGCTCCTTCTTTGGTCGCGATGTTGCCGCCGATGACATCCACACCGCGGAAAGCTTTGTCCTTCTTGATCTTCTGGATGATGTCCAGGACACCCTTCGAATCACCGTTGGCGGTGTCCACGACGAGCACGTCAATTCCTGCCTCCAGGAGTGCGCCGGCTCGATCCCAGGCATCCCCAAAGAATCCAATGGCAGCCCCCACGCGAAGTCGACCCTCGGGATCTTTCGTGGCGTGGGGATACTTCTCGCTCTTATCGAAGTCCTTGACGGTGATGAGTCCCTTGAGGTGACCACTCTTATCGACCAGCGGTAGCTTCTCAATCTTCTTGGTCGCAAAAATTGCCAGTGCTTCGTCGGCGGAGATGCCTTCATGCCCCGTGACGAGGTCGCCCTTCGTCATCACATCTTTGACCAGGGTGGTGTGGGCTTTCTCGCGCGGCACAAAACGCATATCCCGGTTTGTAATGATTCCGACCAAAAGTCCATCGCCCTCGACCACCGGGACTCCGGAGACTCGGAAGGTCGCGCACAATTCGTCGACGTCAGCAACGGTGGCGTCAGGGGTTATGGTGACGGGGTTGGTGATCATGCCCGACTCGCTGCGCTTCACCTTGTCCACGGCGGAGGCTTGGTCCTCAATGGAGAGGTTGCGGTGCAAGATGCCAATTCCACCTTGGCGAGCCATCGCAATAGCCATGCGCTCTTCGGTGACTGTGTCCATGGCAGAGGAGAGCAAGGGCGCCCACAGGCGAATGTTTTTCGTCAGTTGGGACGAGGTGTCAGCTTCGCTCGGGATCACATCGGTATGCGCGGGGAGCAACATGACATCGTCATAGGTCAGCCCTACGAAACCGAATGGATTCTCATCTGCCATTGTTCTGACCCCGATTTATCGCCGGGTTTATGCCCGGAAAGCGCTCACTGTGGTGTGTCTCCATCGTAACTGGTTCGACCCCAGCGCGATACATCGGCATAATGGGGTAACTGTTTACTGTGAGGCAAAGACAGAACACATATGACCCATACTGATCGTGTCAACGACGACGCACAGAGAAACCGGTTCCGGTTGTCTGTTGCACCAGCACCAGGAGGCACCGTGGAAAGCGTGATGGACCGAGGAATTTCTTCCTCCAAACGGGCCGTAATCGCGGTGTTTGTGCTCCTCCTGAGCTTCCTCGGCCTCATGGTTGCCTCCCCCGCGCTTGCTGACACCGTGGGCGAAGAACACGACTACCGGATATCCGGAAACGTCAAGAATGAAGGCGAGCCTCTCGCCTCTGTTCGGATTGTGGTTTCCGGTGATGGCTACAGCGCTGAGGTTGTCACAGATGCAGATGGCAAGTGGGCCATTGGAGTCCCCGAGCGCGCCATCTACGAGGTAACTCTGGATGAGTCGACCTTGCCCGAGGGAATCGCTGTCCTTGAAGGTGGAGCAACGCAGTCCGTCGAGATCGGTCCCAGCGGGAGCGTCGTTCAGAATTTCTTCATCGGCGAGGGTGAACGCGTGGTCATCACACTCTTTGACCAACTAGTTCAGCGCCTGATTTATGGCGTCAACTTCGGGCTCATGCTCGGTCTTGCTGCTATCGGATTATCACTGGTCTACGGGACGACCGGGCTCTCAAACTTTTCTCACGCTGAGCTAGTCACCTTCGGCGCGTTGATGGCATACGCATTCGGCGTGGTGCTTGCTTTGCCATTGTGGCTGGCATTCCCCCTGGCAGTTGCCGCTAGCGCTGGTCTCGGTTGGGTCCAAGACGCGGGCCTGTGGAAACCCTTGCGGGTGCGCGGCTTAGGGCTGGTCCAGTTGATGATCGTCAGCATCGGCTTGTCCCTCGCCGTTCGGTATGTGTTCCAGTTCTTCGTCGGCGGTGGCACGATGCAGCTTCCTGGGTCCGGCGCGACAAAGATTCCGCTGTTTGGCGCCGTGGCTCTGAGCACTGTGGATCTGGCCAGCATGGCAATCAGCTTGGTCGTCATCATCTTGCTGGCACTGTGGTTGCTCTACTCCAAGACCGGTAAAGCTACCCGCGCCATTTCCGACAACGCAGCTCTCGCAGCCGCCTCAGGGATCGATGTCGATCGAGTGGTGAGAATAGTCTGGATTTTGGCGTCCATGCTCGCTGGTCTTTCGGGAATCTTGTGGGCCTACTTCCGTCCAGGAATCAAGTGGGACATGGGAGAGAAAATCCTTCTCCTGATGTTCGCTGCGGTCGTCCTTGGAGGCCTGGGCACTGCGTTTGGTGCTCTGATAGGCGCGCTGATTGTCGGAATCCTGGTGGAGACATCTGCGCTGGTGATTCCATCCGACCTGAAGTACGTCGGAGCGCTAGTTCTGCTCATCGCAATCTTGCTCGTAAGACCCCAGGGTCTTCTGGGCCGAAAAGAACGCATAGGTTAGGGGACGCACATGGACTGGGGATCAATTCTCTCGAATACGGCCCAATCGCTGCTGAGTCCAGCGACGATGGCTTTTGCCCTTGCCGCACTCGGACTTGCGGTTCACTTCGGCTTCGCGGGCCTGCTGAACTTCGGTATCGCTGGCTTCATGGCCGTGGGCGCCTATGGCTATGCGATCTCAATTCTCACGTTCGGTCTCCCCTGGTGGGGTGCCGCGTTGGTGGGATTGGGCGCATCGGTGGTCTTCGCCATCATCATGGGTGTCCCGACACTGCGATTGAGAGGCGACTACCTGGCCATCGTGACTATCGCGGCAGCGGAAATTCTTCGCTTACTCTTCCTCACTACAGCGTTCGAGGAAGTCACAGGCTCAGCCGACGGTCTGTTTGGCTACCACGCCAGCTTCCGTGCTTCGAATCCTTTCCCCGAGGGGACCTACGGGTTTGGCCCCTGGACCTATAACGAGGTCGAATTCTGGGTTCTCGTCATTGGACTTGTCCTTGTGGCACTCGCCGCACTGTTTGTCTGGCGTCTAATGCACAGCCCCTGGGGTCGAGTCATTAAAGGAATTCGAGAAGACGAAGACGCCGTCCGGGCATTGGGTAAGAACGTTTTTGCCTACAAGATGCAGGCTCTCATCATCGGTGGTGTCATCGCCGCGGTAGGTGGAATTGTCTACGCACTCCCAAGTGCGGTGAACCCAAACGTCTATGTGACGTCGTTGACGTTCTTCGTGTGGACTGCACTCTTGCTCGGTGGAGCTGCCACGGTATTTGGTCCACTCTTGGGTGCAGTTCTCTTCTGGGTCCTCCAGTCTTTCCTGTCCAACCTTCTGCCGGCTTTAGTGTCCTCAGGATTACTTCCTATGGTCTCCTCTCAGCAGGCAGCAACGCTGCGTTTTGTGCTGGTGGGGCTAGGACTTGTACTACTGGTCATATTCCGACCGCAAGGAATCCTTGGCGATAAGAGGGAGTTGACCTTTGTCAAGTAATAGCAGCCCCGAAAAAGTACAGAAGACCACCGGCCTTCACGTTGGCACAATTGAGCCAGGCGTAAAAAAGGTCGATGCGATCATCTCGATGGACCACGTGCACCGCCAGTTCGGTGGTCTGACAGCCGTCGACGTCGAGCACCTCGAGATCCCTAGAGGTGCTATCACAGCGCTCATTGGGCCCAATGGAGCGGGAAAGACGACGCTGTTCAATCTCCTCACGGGGTTCGATAAGCCAGACACAGGTGAATGGACGTTCGATGGTCGCAACATCGCCGGTGTTCCTGCGTTCAAGCTTGCCCAGATGGGTCAGGTCAGGACTTTCCAGCTCACCAAAGCTCTTGGGCTGCTGACAGTACTGGAGAATATGAAGCTGGGCGCGAAGAACCAAAAGGGTGAAAGCTTCCTCAGGTCACTTTTCCCCTTCCTGTGGAAAAAGCAGGACGATGAAATTGCAGAGAAGGCAATGCGCCTGCTCACGAAGTTCAAGCTTGACGCCAAGAAGGATGACTTTGCAGCCAGCCTCTCCGGTGGCCAACGCAAGCTCCTTGAAATGGCGCGGGCGCTCATGAGTGATCCGGAACTCGTGATGCTGGATGAGCCTATGGCGGGTGTGAATCCTGCACTGACCCAGTCATTGTTGGACCACATCCTCGACCTTAAGAAAGAGGGCATGACCGTACTGTTCGTCGAGCACGACATGCACATGGTCAGCCACATCGCAGACTGGGTTGTGGTTCTCGCTGAGGGCCGTGTTGTGGCAGAAGGACCACCCACCGAGGTCATGAAGAATCCTGCCGTGATTGACGCCTACCTAGGATCACACCAGGACGTCGACCTGGGCACTGTGACCGGACGAATCCCAAAGATTTCCGAATAAGCCGGATACAGAAGAGCGAGAAGCTAAATGGCTGAGAACACCACCCCCGTCATCCACGTCGACAACCTGATCGCCGGCTACCTCCCCGGTGTGAACATCCTGAACGGATGTTCCATTGAGGCGCGCCAAGGCGAGTTGATTGGAATTATCGGCCCCAACGGTGCGGGAAAGTCCACGTTGCTTAAAGCGATCTTCGGCCAGGTCAACATCCGCGGTGGTCACATCTCCCTTAATGGTGATGACATCACAGGCCTCAAGGCCAACAAGCTCGTTGAACGCGGTGTGGGAATGGTTCCCCAGAACAACAACGTGTTCCCCAGCCTCACTATTGAAGAAAACCTCCAGATGGGTATCTTCCAAGAGCCTCAGCACTACAACGAGCGCCTCGAGTTTGTTATGAGCTTGTTTGACGAGCTGAAGAAGCGCCTTAAGCAACGGGCCGGCTCTCTCTCAGGCGGTGAGCGCCAGATGGTCGCGATGGGCCGCGCGTTGATGATGAACCCCAAAGTTCTTCTACTGGACGAGCCCTCAGCAGGTCTCTCCCCTGTGCGCCAAGATGAGGCATTCATCCGTGTTTCAGAGATCAACAAAGCTGGTGTGACCACCATCATGGTTGAGCAGAACGCAAGGCGTTGTCTCCAGATCTGTGACCGGGCGTATGTTCTTGACCAGGGCACGGACGCTTACACGGGCACCGGTCGTGAGCTCTTGAATGACCCTAAGGTCATCAGCCTGTACCTCGGAACCCTCGGAACCTAAACGCCCCTACTGCGCAATAACCTCTTTGAAGAGTTGGCATTTTTGTCTGCCTGCGTACATCCTCGGCTGCAACTTGGGATTAAACGAGTGTGGGCCCCGGGTTGCCCCGGGGCCCACACTTTTACCTCTATCGAGGCAACGTGCTACTAGCCTGCGTAAGGCTCGTAGGTGTTGTCTTCGAGGTAGATGTACTTGCCAATGCTGGCTTCAGTCGGGTCGCCCACCTCGTTGAAGGTGATAGGACCGGACACGCCGTCATAGTCGGCAACGCCACCAGCGTTGATGATGGCTGCACACTCAGCGAAGCTGGTGCACTTCTCGCCACCACCGGTGCCACCAGAAACTTCCTGGAGCTTGCCAGCGACAGTAGGACCATCGGTTGCACCGGCTGCGAGAGCAGCAAGTGCGAGCAATACGACTGCGTCGTAGGACTCAGCACCGTAGGCGAAGACACCAGCGAGGTCTGCGTTGCCTTCGGCAACCCAGTTGTCGTTCATGCGAACGGTGAAGTCACCGATTGCGTTGGTGTCCAGACCAGGAAGGGTTCCCTTTGCGCCGGTCATGGTGCCGGCAGCGAAGTCCTCGCTGAAGTTGGCGAGGTTACCGTCGACCATGTAAATCTGGTCGGAGGGGTACTGGCTCAACAGCTCAGGAATGATGGTCTTGGCCTCTTCGAAGGTGATGAGGACAATGGCGTCGGGGTCAACTGCGAGCACCTCGTTGATCTGAGAGGTGAAGTTGGTGTCTCCCGTGTTGTAGGTAGGCGCTGCGAGCACAGAACCACCGGCAGCCTCGAAGGTCTCCGTGGTGAACTGTGCAAGGCCGGTGCCGTAGGAGTCGTTCAGAACGAGCATTGCGATGTTCTGGTGACCGTCTTCAGCGAGCCAGTTTCCGAGCACCTCACCCTGGAGAACGTCGGAAGGAGCTGTACGCCAGTACAGACCATTGTCCTCGTAGGTGGTGAATGCGGCCGAGGTGTTTGCTGGCGAGAACTGAATTACGTCTGCTGCAATGACCTGGTCGATGAACTGAAGGGAGGTACCCGACGATGCGGCACCCAAGATAGCCGATACGCCTGCGTTGAGCAGACGGGGGATCTCGGTCTCATATGCCTTGTTGTCAGTGTCTCCGGAGTCGCCCCACTCAACCTCAACGGTGATGCCTGCGGCAGCCTCGTTGATGTCCTTGATGGCGAGAGCAACACCCGCTTCTTCGGGGGGTCCGAGGAATGCAAGGTTACCGGTCTGCGGAAGTGCGGTACCGATCTTGAGGGTCAAATCCCCAACGACAGCCTCTTCGGTAGAAGTTACTGCCTCTTCGGTTTCTTCAGCGGCTGCACAGCCGCTGAGCACTAGCGCCGAAGCAGCGAGAATGGCAAGTCCACTCCCAGCCTTCGAAAATACGCTCATGATGCTCCTTATGTTTACTTGGTGTAAAGAAAGTGGCCATGCCAAACACAGCCACAAGTAACTAACGTAGGGCTAATTTGTGGCGGAAACAAGCTGGTTTGGTTACATCCCTGTAACGGGCAAAAGCCGGATAAACCTGCAATGAGCCCACGTGTCAGTGATTAGCGGGATTGACCAACCGGTTCCGGCGGTGTGTGAGGGCATCAATGCTGAGAATGACCAACGCAACCCAGACCAGAGAAAAGCCAATCCAGCGCTCCAGAGGCATCGGCTCGCCCATGATTGCCACCCCAAAAGTGAACTGCATCACTGGTGCTAGATACTGCATCAAGCCGATAACGGACAGGGGAAGACGACGTGCCGCGGCACCAAAAAACAGCAAAGGAATAGACGTGACGGCTCCCGCCATCAGCAACAGCACTGTGTGACCGGGGCCAAGCGTTCCCAGAGTCAGGCCGCTGCTGAGGTAGACCCAGGCCAGCAGTCCCAGGGCAATCGGGGTCAGCCAGAGAGTCTCCAGGGTCAGACTGTCCAGAGACTTGACCGTAGGCCCCATGCGGTTTTTCACAAAACCGTAAAACCCAAATGAGAACGCGAGCGTCAAAGAAATCACGGGTACTGATCCGTAACCGACTGCGAGTACAACAACCGCCACCACAGCGAGGGCAAGAGCGCTCCATTGCAGGGGGCGCAACTTCTCTTTCAACACGACGACACCCAACGCCACCGTCACCAGGGGGTTGATGAAATAGCCGAGCGCCGCCTCCACGATGAATTGGTTCAATGACGCGTAGACATAGACCGACCAGTTGATCAGGATCAAAACGGCGGCCATTGCCGATAGCTTCAAAATGTTGGGATCCCGCAGCAGCGCTGCCGTTCGCGGCAACCTGCGCATGATGGCCAAAATCACCACACAAAAGATCAGGGACAAGACAATACGAAACGCAAGAATTTCGATGGGCCCACTGGGGTCGAGCGCCACGAAGTAGGCGGGGAGGAGCCCCCAGAGCCCATATGCCGCAGCAGCGGCAAGGAAACCGTCTCTCTGGCGGGTGGACTCATTCACCGCCTCAGGCTATACCCGGGTTTATCGCCTTAACACCAGAAGGCCCACACAGTGTGCGGGCCTTCTTTTACAGTTGTTTTCGCTCTTAGCGCTCCACGATGGCAAGCACGTCGCGAGCCGACAGGACGAGATACTCGTCTGCGCCGAACTTCACTTCGGTGCCGCCGTACTTCGAGTAGAGCACGCGATTTCCCACAGCAACATCCATGGGAACTCGGTTGCCATTGTCATCGAAGCGACCGGGACCTACCGCGACAACTTCGCCTTCCTGAGGCTTTTCTTTCGCGGTGTCAGGAATGACCAAACCAGAAGCAGTGGTCTGCTCTGCTTCGACCTGCTTGATCACAATGCGATCTTCGAGCGGTTTGATGGAGACCGACACGGTTGACCTCTTTCTGAGACTCTTAGTTAGCACACTCACTATTCGAGTGCTAACCCAACTGTAGCGAACCCATTAGCACTCGCGCAATACGAGTGCCAGTTCGTGTCGCCCTGACAGAATGGGGCCGTGGAGCGACACGAACTAGACGCACTTCTCACGCCGGACGCTCTCCGTCTTCTGGCCAGCATGGACGAGCCACACTCCCCGGATGATGTTCTCCGCACCGTGGCACATTTGCGAAAACAAGGTCATTCCTTGGACACGGTGAGTGCTGTCATGGGACAGGTCGCACTGCGCGCAAAAGCGCACGACAAGTTTGGAGATTTTGCGAAGCAGATGCTGTTTTCCCCGGAAGGGCTCGAAGTTGCCTCGCGACTAGAAGTGTCGAGCCATCACGCGGGACGATTTCTCCAGACAGGGGTCACCTCGGTTACCGATGCCGGTTGCGGACTGGGCGGTGACTCCCTTGCTTTTGCCGGAGCGGGACTCACCGTTCGGGCGCTGGAAAGAGATGACGTCACCGCAGCACTCGCCGCCTATAACCTGCAGCCCTTCGACACGGTCACCGTCGAACGCGGGGATGCTGAGTCAGCGGACCTCTCACTCACTGAAGGACTGTGGTTCGATCCCGCGAGGCGCGAAGGAAAGACTCGCTTCCAGAACCCCGAAGATTGGTCACCCTCGCTGGAGTGGGTATTCCAGCAGGCCAGATCCCGCCCCACCGGGATCAAACTTGCCCCGGGGATGGATCGAGACCTCATCCCCGAGGGCTGCGAAGCACAGTGGGTCTCCTGGAAGGGCAGCGTTGTCGAGGTAGTGCTCTGGTTCGGCGCACTGGCGCGCGAGGGCATCACCAGGAGCGCTTTGGTGCTGAGAGATGGTGGAGGAGCTGAGATCACTGGCCCGAAGGATTCTCCTGATGCGCCGATAGGTGAACTCCAGGACTACCTGTCGGAACCCGATGGCGCCGTCATTCGCGCCCGCCTGATTGGCGACCTCGCCCGAGCGCACGGTGCTCACATGATTGATCCCACCATCGCCTATATGACAAGCCCCGAGCCCGTTGACTCGCCTCTTGTCCAGTGCTTTCGAGTGCGCGAGAGCGTGCCCTATTCCACCAAGAACGTTCAGGCACTTATCCGCGTCGCTGACCTGGGAACACTGGAAATCAAGAAGCGCGGTATCGATGTGGACCCAGCGGCATTGCGCACAACCCTTCCCCTCGGGGGAGCCAGCACCGCCACACTCATCCTCACCCGCGTCGCCGGTGAAAAGACAGCCATCCTGGCCGATCGGGTGGCTTAGTCGGCGAGTACGTAACCCGTGCTGACCAAGAAGGCCAAGACGATGGGCAGTGCGACCAACACCAACACCGCGGTCCCGATGACCAATGCCACGTAGCTGAGGCCCACACCGATGGTGGCTCGAATACGACTCACCGGCTCACCGCGCCTGGCGATGTGACCCAGAATGATGCCCACGATGGCGGGCACAATGCCGACGCCAAAAACTGGGGCAAAGAGAAGACTAAAAACACCGACCCCTAAGGCAACCCTGGAGAGCGTGCTGCCGGTTTTCGGCTCGCTCCGGGCGGGAAGCGAACCTGTGCGCTCCACAGAGATTTCTGACACCGAGACCTCGGTAATGACCTCGGGTGACTCCTTGTCGGAGGGCTGCAACTGGTCGCTCATGCTCCCAGACTACCCAGGCAGACCCTAGAGCTGAATGATGGAGGGCGAGAGAGTCGAGAAGACCCCACTCGAGATCGACGAGGGTTCAAACCCTGCCATCATCCTCTGAGCACCCAACGCCGCAATCATGGCTCCGTTGTCTGTGCAGAGTGAAAGAGGTGGCACCCGAAGGTCAATCCCTGCTTGGTCACAGCGCTCCTGGGCGAGGCCCCGCACTCGGGAGTTCGCGGCAACACCCCCACCCAAGAGCAAGCGGGGAGTGTCGTAATCGTGGCAGGCCTGAATCGATTTCTGGATCAAAACATCTGCAACAGCTTCCTGAAAAGAAGCGGCGATGGAGGGCACATCGATCACTTCGCCACGAGCCCTCGCGGACTCGACATAGCGAGCAACCGCGGTCTTCAGACCAGAGAACGAGAAGTTGTAGCGATGCTTCTCTTGATCTTTGTGCGCGGTGAGACCCCGAGGGAATCGGAAAAACTCAGGATCGCCCTCTTTCGCAACCCGGTCGATTTCTGGTCCCCCTGGATAGGGCAATCCGAGCACGCGAGCGACCTTGTCAAAAGCCTCACCTGCGGCGTCATCGATGGTCTCCCCCAGCAACTCCACATCGTTGACCAGGTCTCGCACCAATAGGAGCGAGGTGTGACCACCAGACACCAGTAACGCAATGGTGGGCGTTGCCAGAGCGTCGTCTCCCTCCGCCAGGCACTCCACCCCCACGTGACCGACGAGATGGTTCACTGCGTAGAGAGGCAACCCAAGACTCACGGCTAATGCTTTGGCAGCCCCGACTCCGACCATAAGCGCTCCTGCAAGGCCCGGCCCGCTCGTCACCGCAATCCCATCCAGGTCCGAATAGGAGACTCCAGCCTTCGCTAGAGCATCGGAGAGCACCTGAGGAAGAGCCTCCAAGTGGGCTCGTGCGGCAACTTCTGGGACCACCCCGCCGTATCGAGCGTGCTCCTCCATCGAGGAGGCAACGCTGTGGGCGAGGAGGGTCGAGCCACGGACAATTCCAACACCGGTCTCATCACAGCTGGTCTCAATCCCCAGCACCAAGGGCTCACTCATGAGCCACCGCCCATCCAGCCTGGGGTGAAAGACTCTGCATGCGCATCACGATCGCGTCCACCCCATCAGGCTGGTAGTACCCCACACGCCGATCAATCGCTTCAAACCCCTCCGACTCATACAACGCCACCGCAGCGTCATTGTCGGCACGTACTTCGAGAAAGACATCGCCAACTCCACGAGCTGACGCCTCCGCAAGGAGCCCGCGGAGGAGTATTCGACCGAGACCCGTCCGACGGTGCTCCGGCACCACAGCGAGAGTTTGAATGTCTCCTTGCCAGGCATCCCGGCGCGCTGCGCGCAGACCTCCGTAGCCGACAATCTCATCACGACCGTGCTCCCTGGCCACCAGGTAGTAGCTCTCGGGATAGGAAACTTCCGCGACCATCAGCTCCGGTGGCCAGGCATCACTCCCAAACAGGGCAGCCTCTAGCTCAATCATCGGAGGCAGGTCTTCGAGCTGGGCTTGACTCAACACATACGTCATGGAGCCACCGTCACATCCGGGGCGCGGAGGTACCGTGGGGCTCTGGATTCAGGGGAGACTCCGGCTGTGAGGTAGGCGTTGGCCACCTGCCCCAGTTTCCCAGCAGAGATGGTCTCCGCCTGGATGCGCGGGAGCGAACTATGCTCCCCGAGCTCGTGCTCAAGATTCTCGGGTCGAGCAAGGGCTGGTCCTAGGATTCGCCTGAAGACGGACTCCCCCTGATAGACGGAGTAGGCAACTTCTCCGCGCCTCGCATCTGTCACGATGACCACATCACCCGCACCGAGAGCTTCAGCATCATGACTCACCAGAGGAAACAGGGGAAGAGATCTCGAGTGGGCGAAGGCTTCGGCAGCGGCCATCCCCACACGCAAACCTGTGAAGGGCCCCGGCCCGACCCCCATCACGACGTGGGTGACATCTGACGCCGCTATTCCGGCGCTGGTGAGTGCGTCCTGCAGGAGAGCACCGATGTTCTCGGCATGGCCTCGCGTATCGTCGCTGGAGCTCTCGGACAGAATGTGACCTTCCGAGGACACCACAGCGACTGACGTCCCGAGAGATGAATCAACTGCCAGAAACACGGAATTCCTCGCTTGCTGCTCTCAGTCGATCGAAAAGGTCCCCTTGATCGCCGTGAGCACTCAGGCTGACCTCGCGGGGTTCATCACTGTCCAGGTCTGGCGAATCCCCCACCGGCCTGGCAATCGAGATTTCCACCCAGGAGGATGCCAGTGCCCCAGCGTAGGGCGCTGCCCACTCGGCGAGAACAATCGAATTCTCCACATCAATGTCGAGCTCATCGAGTTCCGCTGCTGATCCCAAGCGATAGGCGTCCAGATGCACCAGAGCAGGCAACTCGGGCTGCTGGCGGGAATGAGTTCTCGCAACAATGAAGGTCGGGCTTGCCACCGGGGTCTCAAGATCCAGTGCCTCACCAAAACCCCTCGCGAAAGTAGTTTTTCCGGCACCTAAGTCACCCGTCAGCACCAGAACATCACCTGCTCTCGCGGCTGCCCCACAGAGCTGCCCCCAGCTCTCCATCTCGGCGCTTGTCGGGATGACCAGTTTCATTACGCCACCACGCGAGGAATTCTGGATCCCAACCGGGTGACGATTTCATAGGCAATAGTGCCGGCAGCTTCTGCCCACTCATTGGCACTGGGTTCACCGTGTGCCGGGTCCCCCCACAACACGGCCCACTGACCTTCATGAACGGCAGAATCACCCACGTCTACCGTGAACTGATCCATCGAAATACGACCAGACACATGGAAGCGTTGACCCTCAATAGTGACGGGTCCCGTATTGGAGGCATGACGGGGAATTCCATCGGCATAGCCCAGCGGAACGAGAGCGAGCGTTGTCTCCGAGCTGGTGCGGTAGGTGTGGCCATAGCCGACCCCCAGTCCCTCCTGGACCCGTTTCACCAGGATGAGCTGACCGCTGACTCGCATCGCGGGGATAAGGCCCACCTCGTGATAGCGGGGAGTCACGGGAACTCCATACGCGGCAGCTCCCACCCGCACCATGTCGTGAGCAAGAGCGGGAGAGTCACTCGTCCCAATACTCGAGGTGACATGGCGGATCTCAGGCTGGAGCCCGACAGAATCCAGCACGGCAAGAGCGTCCTCATAGACCAGGCCCTGCTTGGCATCAGCCTCTGGCGAGGTTCCCGAGAGGTGGGTGAAAAGCCCGACCACAACGACCACGCCGGAGTCCTGGGCCGACTTTGCGGCCTGGAATAGTGCTTCCCACTCCCTGGGGTCCGCGCCGCTTCGACCCAGACCGGTGTCGACCTTCAGGTGGATTCGAGCAGGCCTGCCCGGAGTTACCGCTCTGATGACCTGATCCAGTTGTGTGAGTGAGGACACCCCTAAATCGATTCCTGCCTCGAGAGCTGGGGAGAGGTCCTCGGTAGGACCAAAAAGCCAGGCCAAGACCCGAGAATCAATACCTCCAGCTCGAAGCTCGAGAGCTTCCGAGGTGTCCGCAGTGCCTAACCAATTCGCCCCACCTTCGAGGGCGGCCCTCGCAGCTGTGAGAGCACCGTGACCATAACCATCGGCTTTCACCACGATCAAGAGGTTGGGGGTCTTTGCCATCTCCGCTAACACACCCACGTTGTGGGAAATGGCGGCGGGTCGAATCAGCGCCTCCCTCACTGCACACCCTCCATCACCACAAAGGCGAGGGCCATTCCCTTGTCATGGCTCAGGGAAAGATGCCAGGATGACGCACCCCGCTCGCGCGCCCGAGCAAGTGCGGCGCCTGCCAGAACCAGCGTGGGTGGTTGTCCCGCCTCACCGGTGACCTGAATGTCATGCCAGCTAAAGCCTTGGAGATGGCCCCCCAAGGCCTTCAGAGTCGCTTCTTTCGCAGCGAATCGCGCGGCGAAAGATTGTGCACTCAGGTCCTCGCGAGACAGGTCCGAGCTGCCGAACAAACGATCCCGGAGTTTCGGTGTTCTGGTGAGTGCGCGCTCAAAGCGCTCAACATCCACCAGATCTACTCCAATACCCACCACCATGACGAAGCGCTCGCTACTCGACCGTCACTGACTTTGCCAGGTTCCGAGGTTGATCAATGTCGAGTCCTTTTGCTCCCGCCAGTTCCATTCCAAAGATGTGCAGGGGAACGACGGCTAGCAGAGGCTCCATGAAGGTCGAGGCCAGCGGGATGGGGATGACCTCATCGGCAAACGGCAACACTGCAGCGTCGCCCTTTTCCGCCAGAGCAATAACTCTGGCACCCCTGGCGCGAATCTCCTGGATGTTGGAGACCACCTTGCTATGAAGGGAGGAGGGGTCACGGGGGCTCGGAACAATCACAAAAACAATCTGGCCGGGCTCAATCAACGCGATGGGCCCGTGCTTGAGCTCTCCCGCAGCGAAGCCTTCCGCGTGGATGTAGGCGAGCTCCTTGAGTTTGAGTGCACCCTCAAGTGCCACCGGGTAGCCCACGTGGCGACCCAAGTACAAAACGGAGCGGGTATCTGCCATCCACCCGGCAAGCTCTTTGATCCGAGGACCGGTCTGCACCATCTCCTCCAGCTGAGCCGGAAGGGCGTCGAAGTCTCGCGCCAGGGCCTTGGACTCCTCTGCCCCAAGAACGCCTCGGGCTTGGCCGAGATACATTCCCAGAAGATAGGAGGCCACCACCTGGGAGAGGAAGGCCTTGGTCGAGGCGACAGCAACCTCGGGTCCCGCGTGCGTGTAGAGAGCCGCGTCCGATTCGCGAGGAATCGTGGCGCCCTGAGTGTTACAGATGGAGAGTGTCTTAGCGCCGCGCTCCGCCGCATACCGGACCGCCATCAGGGTGTCCATGGTTTCGCCCGACTGACTCACCGAAACCACGAGAGTCTCGGGACCGACTGCGGGTTCGCGGTAACGAAATTCATGCGAAAGCTCTACCGAAACGGGAATCCCCGACCACTTCTCGATCGCATACGCGCCGAGCATGGAGGCATAGGCCGCCGTTCCACACGCAATGAAGATAATTCGGGACAGCGAGGTATCACCGTCAACGAGCGAGCTCAATTCCGGGAGAGTCACCACACCATCAGCAGCAATCCGGCCCCGCAAAGTGTTGGCGACGGCTTCGGGTTCCTCGGAAATTTCTTTAGCCATGAAGCTTGACCAGCCACCTTTTTCAGCGGCTGAAGCATCCCAGTCGATGGTGAACTCACCGGGTGTGACAGTTTCGCCCTCAAAGGTGATGACTTCCACCGAGTTGGGCGTGATGGTCACAATCTGATCCTGACCCAGGGCCAAAGCTTTTTGCGTATAGGCAACGAAGGCGGCCACATCGGAGCCCAGGAAGTTCTCTCCCTCTCCCAGCCCCACGACGAGCGGTGAATTGCGCCTCGCGCCCACGACAACATCGGGAGCATCGGAGTGGACCGCCAACAGGGTGAAAGCACCCTCCAGTCGCCCCACGACAGCCTTCATCGCCTGGGTGAGGTCACCGTGTGTGCGAAATTCGTGGGCAACCATGAGTGCCGCAACCTCGGAGTCCGTCTCGCTGAGGAACTCTTCCCCCGCTGCGAGCAGCTCAGCTTTCAGCTCCTGAAAGTTTTCGATAATGCCGTTGTGGATGAGGGCCAGTTTGCCGCCATCCGCGAGGTGAGGGTGAGCGTTCACATCATTGGGGGCACCGTGGGTGGCCCACCTGGTGTGGGCAATACCGGTCCCTCCCGCGGTCAGAGGTCGTGTCGCCAGATCATCAGCGAGGATGCTGAGCTTGCCAGCTCTTTTGTGGCTCACCAAGTCACCGCTAGGCCCCAGAATGGCGAGGCCGGCGGAGTCATATCCGCGGTATTCGAGGCGCTTCAGGCCGCCCATCAGGACGTCCTGGCAGGGGCGCATGCCCACATATCCCACAATTCCACACATGCAAGCGAGTCTAGGCGATGGGGTGCCACCGCCTCTTCCGCACTAGCCTGGTGAGTATGGCAAGGCCCCCCGGCGGTAGCGATAACAGCAGCCCCTTCGTCGAATATGACCGAGAGACTTGGGCAGATCTGGCCCCCAAAGCGCCCCTGCCGCTCTCAGAGGACGACATCGCGAGGGTTCGCTCCGTCGGCGACATGCTCGATGCCTCAGAGGTTGTCGAGGTTTACCAGCCACTGGCTAGGCTTCTGTCGCTCTACGTCGAAGGAGCACGCCACCTTCATTCCCTCACGAGGGAGTTCTTGGGGGACGATGTGTCCCACACCCCTTTTGTCATTGGTGTTGCGGGGAGTGTGGCGGTTGGCAAATCCACCACGTCTCGAGTCCTGCAGGAGCTTCTGTCCAGGAATCCCGACACCCCGCGCGTGGCCTTGGTGGCCACCGATGGTTTCTTGTTGCCTCTGGCGGAGCTGCAGAATCAGGGCCTACTGGAGCGCAAAGGATTCCCGGAGAGCTATGACACCCGCGCCCTTCTGAGGTTTGTGTCCCAGATTAAGAGCGGAGTGGGGTCGGTCAGCGCTCCCGTGTACTCACACCTGAGTTATGACCGGGTCGAGGGTGAGACGATCGACATAGACCAACCCGACATTCTCATCATTGAAGGACTCAACGTCCTCGCACCGCCGGCGACATCGTCTGCCCTGGCCGTGAGTGATCTCTTCGACTTTGGAATCTTTGTGGACGCGAGAACCCCGGATATTGCCCGGTGGTATGAAGACCGTTTCCTCCAGCTCCAACAGGGAGCGTTTCAAAATCCCGAGAGCTATTTCCACCGTTACGCGATGTTGGAGGAATCAGAGGCTCGTGCCGAGGCCCAGAGGATCTGGTCGAGTATCAATGAACCCAACCTCGTGGATAACATCCTGCCCACTAGGCCGAGGGCATCCCTGATTTTGCAAAAAGAGGCAGATCACCGCATTCGGAAGATTCTGCTCCGCCGAATCTAGGTCTGAAGGCGATCCTTCACGACGGCCGCCAGACTCTCGGCCACTCGGGTGGCGGTGGACTCGTCTGCCGCTTCGACCATGACACGAATCAGGGCTTCAGTCCCCGAGGGACGCAACAGCACCCGACCGGTGTCTCCCAGTTCAGCTTCTGCAGCGACGATGGCTGCCTGAACTTCATCATCATCGGCTAGACGGCTACGGTCAACTCCCGAGACGTTAATCAGGACCTGCGGGTAAACATCCATGACGTCAGCCAACTCTGCCAACGTCTTACCTGTTCTCACCACTTCGCGGGCGAGCTGGATGCCCGTCAGAATCCCGTCACCGGTGGTGGAATGCTCGGTCAGGATGATGTGTCCCGATTGTTCTCCGCCAAGGCTTGCACCGCTGGTTGCCAAGTCCTCGAGGACGTAACGGTCACCCACAGCTGATTCGATCAGAGTGATTCCGTGCTGGGCCATAGATTTGCGAAGCCCGAGGTTCGACATCACCGTCGCCACCAGGGTGTCGGAGGTCAGCGTGCCCTCCTCTTTCATCCCGAGAGCGAGAATCGCCATGATGTGATCCCCGTCGATAACGCGACCGGTGTGATCAATGGCAAGCGCCCGATCTGCGTCACCATCGTGGGCGATACCAAAGTCGGCTCCCACGGAGAGAACAGTGCTCTGCAGATTCTCGAGATGGGTGGACCCATACCCCTTGTTGATGTTCAAGCCGTCCGGGTCATCACCGATGACCGTGACGGTGGCCCCGGCATCACGAAACACTCGGGGAGAAATTCCAGAGGCAGCACCATGAGCGCAGTCCAGGACCACATGCAGTCCGGTCAGATCGCGATCCAAAGTAGAGAGCAGGTGCATCACGTAGCGATCTTCAGCATCCGCAAAACGCTTAATGCGTCCCACGCCAGCGCCGGTCGGTGAGAGGGCCTGTTTCGCCATCGCGCCTTCAATGCGGTCCTCGACCTCATCGGGCAGCTTGGTTCCACCAAAGGAGAAGAACTTGATGCCGTTATCGGGTGCCGGGTTGTGGGACGCCGAAACCATGACACCAAAGTCAAAGCCACCATCACGCACCAAATAGGCGCACGCAGGTGTGGGAACCACGCCCGCATCCCACACATCAATTCCTGAGCTTGCGAGTCCAGCCGACACCGCGGAACTCAAGAACTCTCCTGAGACCCGGGGATCCCGTGCAATAACAGCCCGGGGCCTGCGGCCTTCCGCCTTTAACTCTTCAGCGTGACGGCCCTTGGTGAGGACGAATGCCGCTGCCTGCGACAGGCGCACGACCATGTCGGCCGTGAGTTCGCCATTGGCGAGCCCACGAACCCCATCTGTCCCAAATAGGCGACCCATGTCGACTCGGGTTCCAGAAGCGATTAACGCTTCGAGTACTGAGGAGCCTTACGAGCCTTCTTGAGACCAGCCTTCTTGCGCTCCTTGACCCGAGCATCTCTGGTGAGGAAGCCGGACTTCTTGAGGGACGCGCGGTTGTTCTCTTCGTCAATCTGGTTCAGTGCACGAGCAATACCCAGGCGCAACGCACCAGCCTGACCGGAGGGTCCACCACCGGTAATGCGGGCGATGACGTCATAGCTGCCACCGAGCTCCAGAACCGTGAACGGATCGTTGATGAGCTGCTGGTGAAGCTTGTTGGGGAAGTAGTCCTCGAGGGTGCGACCGTTCACGGTGTAGTTTCCGGAGCCGGGGACGAGGCGTACGCGAGCAATTGCCTGCTTGCGACGGCCTACAGCCTGACCACCCACGGTGAGTGCGGGTCGAGGCTTCTTGGCAGCCACTGCCTCCGTGACGGGGGTCTCAGTGGTGAAGTTCTGAGGGATTTCCTCAGCGGTGACATCGGGGGTTTCGTCGGTGTTAGCCACGGTATGAAGTCCTTAGTGTTGGCGCTACTGCGCGATCTGGTCGATGGAGTAAGGCTTGGGCTGTTGAGCCTGGTGGGGGTGCTCGCTACCGGAGTAGACCTTGAGCTTGGACATCTGCTCGCGACCCAGAGTGTTCTTGGGGAGCATGCCACGGATGGCCTTCTCTACAGCGCGCACAGGATTTTGCTCCATGAGGTCCTGGTAGCTGGTGGCGGTAAGTCCACCCGGGTAACCGGAGTGACGGTAGGCCATCTTCTGAGTGAGCTTGGACCCCGTCAGGGCAACCTTGTCTGCGTTCACGATGATGACGTGGTCTCCCATGTCCATGTGAGGGGCAAACGTGGTCTTGTGCTTTCCACGCAGGAGAGCAGCAGCGTGAGACGCCAAGCGTCCCAGCACCACATCAGTGGCGTCGATTACCAGCCACTCGCGCTGAACATCAGCGGGCTTAGGTGAAAATGTGCGCGTCATGCGACATTCCTTTACGGTTCGAGTTGTTCGTGAATCCCGCTCCGGTGGGTGTTCACTAAGGAACTCCCCGGTGGAGGGCTCAACCTGATGACAATCGGCGATTGACACCAGCGCTCTAGCTTAGAGGACAGAATTCCAGGGGTCAATCCGAGGTGGGACCTCGTTTGGCCCTGGTGTCCGTGGCACGTTGGGCGAGCTGATCATCGGAGGGGTACTCCACCGAGATCAGAGTCAGCCCTTTTGCGGGCATCGTGGTCCACGCGCTCGTTCGCTCTCCCTTATCGCGCAGCCTCAGTACTTCCGTGGCGCTCAATTTTCCGCGCCCCACTGCCACAGCGGAGCCCACCAACGAACGCACCATGGAGTGGCAGAAAGCATCAGCAATGACAGAGCCGGTCAGGATGCCATCGGCATCTCTCGTCCACTCGAAATGAGTGAGCGTGCGAATGGTGGTGGCCCCAGGCTTCGGTCGGCAAAAAGCCGCCCAATCGTGAAGGCCACGCAATTTCCTGCTGAGCGTGTTCATGGCGGCATCGTCCAGTGCGTAGGGGCTGCGATAGGTGAAGAGGTGGTGCAGCGGGTTGCGCTTGGAGCTCCGGTCATCGATGCGGTACTCATACTCTCGAGACAGCGCAGAAAAACGAGCCTCAAAACCCTCGGGCGCTAGAGATATTTGGTGCAACGCAATGTCGTCGGTCCGCAGGGTGCCTTGGACTCTCTTCTGGAGTGACTCCAGATTGCCCAGCTTCACTCCCTCAGGGATATCCACGTGACAGACCTGGTGCAGCGCGTGAACTCCTGCATCCGTGCGCCCGGCCACCACCAAGGTGACGAGCTTTCGATCACACCGCAGTGCAATCGCTAACGCCTCTTCCAGGGAACCCTGCACCGTCCGAAGACCTGGCTGAATGGCCCACCCCGAAAAATTGGTGCCCAAATACCCCAGGTCTATCCGAAGGCGGGTACTCACCTCAGACAGTGTAGAGAAGGAGCCAGAAGACTACTTAGAGTCTTCCTTTGCCTCATCCTCTGCCGGTGCATCCTCAGCAGGAGCTTCGTCAGCGACAGGCTCCTCAGCGGGGGCCTCCTCTGATGCGGGCTCCTCGGTAACAACATCCTCAGCAGGTGCTTCCTCTGCAGGAGCATCCGTTGCTTCGGTCTCCTCCACGGGTGCCTCTACTGCTTCCGTGGTCTCCTCGATTGCCTCAGGAGCTTCGGTCGTCTCGACGACCTCGTCGGCCACGACAGGCTTAGCAGCGGGCTTCTCAGCTTCTGGCTTTGCCTTCTTTGTCTTGGGCTTCGGGTTGACTGGCTCGAGAACCAACTCAATGACGGCCATGGGGGCGTTGTCACCCTTGCGGTAGCCGGTCTTCACAATGCGGGTGTAACCACCTTCGCGCTTGTCGACCTGAGGTGCGATCTCCATGAACAACTTGTGGACCGCGGACTTGTCGCGGATGACGGTCATCACCTTGCGACGAGCGTGCAGGTCACCGCGCTTGGCAAAGGTCACCATGCGCTCGGCGAGCGGGCGCAGGCGCTTGGCCTTGGTCTCCGTGGTCTGGATACGACCGTGGGTGAACAAAGCGGTTGCGAGGTTCGCCAACATCAGGCGCTCGTGGGCCGCTCCGCCTCCCAGGCGGGGTCCTTTAGTGGGTCTAGGCATTGTTGTGTTCTCTTCCGTGTTTCACAGGGGAATCGACGTGGGGTCGACTCTTAGTACTCTTCTTCTGACTCCAGGCCGCTGTAGAAGGCGGCTCCGTCGAATCCGGGCATCGGGTCCTTGAGGGACAGTCCCATCTCGATGAGCTTGTCGCGGACCTCATCCACCGACTTCTGACCGAAGTTGCGGATGTTCATCAGCTGGTGCTCAGAGAGTGCGACGAGTTCACTCACGTTGTTGATTCCCTCGCGCTTGAGGCAGTTGTAGCTGCGCACAGACAAGTCGAGGCTCTCGATCGGCATCGCCATTTCACTGGAGAGGACAGCCTCCACAGGTGCGGGGCCAATTTCGATTCCCTCGGCCTCTTGGTTGAGGTCGCGAGCCAGACCGAAGAGCTCCACCAGGGTGCGACCAGCGGACGCAACAGCGTCGCGGGGGCTCATGGAGGGCTTGGTCTCGACGTCGACCACAAGGCGGTCGAAGTCAGTACGCTCACCGGCACGAGTTGCCTCGACGCGGTAGGTCACCTTCAGGACGGGAGAGTAGATCGAGTCGACAGGAATCTGACCGGCTTCGGCGTACTCGTTGCGGTTTTGAACCGAGGACACATATCCACGGCCACGCTCGATGGTGAGCTCCAACTCGAAGCTTGCCTTGGCGTTCAGGGTCGCGATGTGCAGCTCGGGGTTGTGGATTTCCACACCAGCGGGAGCCTGAATGTCAGCAGCGCTGACAGCACCGGCACCTGTCTTGCGGAGGTACGCGGTGATGGGCTCGTCGTGCTCGCTGGAGACAACAAGGTTCTTGATGTTCAGGATGATTTCGGTGACGTCTTCCTTCACACCGGCAACAGTGGAGAACTCGTGCAGCACGCCGTCGATACGGATGCTGGTTACGGCCGCGCCGGGGATGGAGGACAACAGGGTACGGCGCAGGGAGTTACCGAGCGTGTATCCGAAGCCAGGCTCCAGGGGCTCAATCACAAAGGCTGAGCGGAAGTCGGACAGTGTTTCTTCTGACAGGGTGGGGCGTTGTGCAATGAGCACTGTGGTGTTCCTTTCGGCTAAGTGTCCGCTATATGACACTTGGTTGAGGATGCGACCGGGGCCGCGACGAACTATGAGGTTGTGGTGGGGGTGAGAAGGTCAGCGGATACTCCCGCAGTCCTTCCCGGAACTACACGCGACGACGCTTGGGCGGACGGCAACCGTTGTGAGCCTGAGGGGTCACATCGGTAATCGAGCCCACCTCCAGGCCGGCGGCCTGGAGTGAACGAATCGCTGTCTCACGACCGGAGCCCGGTCCCTTGACGAAAACATCGACCTTCTTCATGCCGTGCTCCTGCGCCTGACGGGCAGCAGACTCGGCAGCCAGCTGAGCTGCGAAGGGGGTTGACTTCCGTGAGCCCTTGAAGCCCACGCCACCGGAGGACGCCCAAGAGATAACAGATCCAGAGGGGTCGGTGATCGAAATGATGGTGTTGTTGAATGTCGACTTGATGTGGGCCTGGCCCACAGCAATGTTCTTCTTGGTCTTGCGACGAGGCTTTCTCGCTGCCGCCTTGGGTGCTGCCATTGTTTTCTCTCCGTAATTCTTAGTCGGTTAGTGAACCAAAACTGGGTCTAGCTGGCCTTCTTCTTGCCAGCAACGGTGCGCTTAGGACCCTTACGGGTACGAGCGTTGGTCTTGGTGCGCTGACCGCGCACGGGGAGGCCACGGCGGTGACGCAGGCCTTCGTAGCTACCAATTTCCACCTTGCGACGAATATCGGCGGTTACCTCACGGCGAAGGTCACCCTCCACCTTGTAGGTTCCTTCAATGTGCTCACGCAGCTTGAGCAACTGCTCGTCACTGAGATCTTTCACGCGAGTGTTGGGGTCAATGCCCGTGTTCTCGAGTGTCTGCTTGGAACGGGTACGACCCACACCGTAGATGTAGGTCAAAGCGACCTCAACCCGCTTATCGCGGGGAATGTCGACTCCGGCAAGACGTGCCATGGTATTTCTCCTGTGGAACTGGAAGGTCTGTGACAGAATCTGCGCCCGGGCCTTCCCCCGAGGAGTCCCCCACGAATGGGTTCTTGATCCTGCCTTGTATGTATTGAGTTATTTAGCCTTGGCGCTGCTTGTGACGCGGGTTCTCGCAAATCACCATGACATTGCCGTGACGACGAATGACTTTGCACTTGTCGCACATGGGCTTAACACTGGCGCTAACCTTCATGGTCTTTCCTTTTTCTCGCTGGCCTCGTGCCCCAGTGGTTCCCGGGGCCGTTCCTTCTCAGTGCTTACTTGTAGCGGTAGACGATGCGGCCACGGGTCAGGTCGTAAGGGCTGAGCTCCACAATGACTTTGTCTTCCGGCAAAATTCGGATGTAATGCTGACGCATTTTCCCCGAAATGTGGGCAAGAACCTTGTGACCGTTGGTCAACTCCACGCGGAACATCGCATTCGGAAGAGCTTCGACAACCGAGCCTTCGATTTCAATGACACCGTCTTTGTTGGCCATAGCCTCATATCTTGTTGTAACGAGTTGTTGCACTGGTCATGCGTGGTGGTAGAAAGCCACAAGAGCCTTTTTGACACCAAAGCACTATCTTAGACCGGCTTCTGCGCCGGCACAAGTCCTACTTGTCAGGCTTAGGAGCCCGAAATTCCCCGCTCGGCGAGCTTGTCCATAATGCGACCGGTGACTTCGGAGATTTCTCCGATCCCATCGATCGCGACAACCAGCCCTCGACTCCCATAAACATCAATCAGCGGGGCTGTTTGCTCTTCATAGACCTCAAGTCTGTGGCGGACAACAGATTCGTCGTCATCAGATCGACCCTGATCGAGAGCACGCTTGCGCAAACGCTCGACTACTACGTCGGCATCGGCGACGAGCTGCACCACCACGTCGAGCGAAGTGCCATGGTCTGCGAGGAAACCGTCGAGGTGTCGAACCTGATCTGTGGTGCGGGGGTAACCATCGAGCAGGAATCCACCCGCACAATCATCGTGCTCGAGCCGATCGTTGATCAAGTCGTTCGTCAGGGAATCGGGGACATTGTCACCTGCATCCATGAAGGCTTTCGCCTTCAGGCCCAGAGGGGTTTCGTTCTTCACGTTGTGACGGAAGATATCTCCTGTAGAAATCGCGGGGACACCCAGCGCCTCAGACAATTGCGCTGCCTGAGTGCCTTTGCCTGCGCCAGGGGGGCCAATCAGGAGAAGACGGGTGCCACTGGTCACTTGAGCAATCCCTCATAGTGACGCTGCTGCAGCTGCGAATCAATCTGCTTCACCGTGTCAAGACCAACACCCACGATGATCAAGATGCTTGCGCCACCAAAGGGGAAGTTCTGGTTTGCGTTCACCGTGGCCAACGCAATCAGCGGGATGAGAGCCACCAAACCAAGGTAGAGCGATCCCGGCAACGTGATGCGAGTCAGAACATAGTCCAGGTACTCCGCGGTAGGACGGCCCGCACGGATACCGGGGATGAAGCCGCCGTAGCGCTTCATGTTGTCGGCAACCTCTTCGGGGTTGAAGATAATCGCCACGTAGAAGTAGGTAAAGCCGACGATGAGCAAGAAGTAGATAGCCATGTAGAGCGGGTTGTCACCGGAGGTGAGGTTGTTCTGAATCCAGACAACCCACTCAGACGCAGTGCCTCCCGCTGTGGGCTGGTTGAACTGAGCAAAGAGTGCGGGGAGATACAACAGCGAAGAGGCGAAGATGACGGGAATCACACCAGCCATGTTGACCTTGATCGGGATGTAGGTGTTGTTACCGCCATAGGCCCTGCGACCCACCATCCGCTTTGCGTACTGGACGGGAACGCGACGCTGGGACTGCTCCACGAAGACGACGAGTCCCATGATGACCAGACCCACCGCCAACACGATGAGGAAAATCTCGAAACCGTTTGCCTGCGCAATGGCCCACAGAGCCGAGGGGAATGTTGCGGCAATCGACACGAAAATCAAGAGCGACATTCCGTTACCCACACCACGCTCGGTAATCATTTCGCCGAACCACATGATGAGACCAGTACCTGCGGTCATGGTGATGACCATCAGCATGATGGCGTACCAAGCGTCATTAGAGAGCAACTGGTTACAGGCGGGCACACCTGAGGATCCAAAGAGAGCGCCACTTCTGGCCACCGTGATCAAGGTGGTGGACTGGAGGAGGGCCAAACCAATGGTCATGTAACGGGTGTACTGGGTCAGCTTCCCCTGGCCAGCTTGGCCTTCCTTGTGGAGAGCCTCGAAGTGCGGGATAACGACGCGCAAGAGCTGCGTGATAATCGACGCCGTGATGTAGGGCATGATCCCCAACGCAAAGATGGAGAGCTGCAAGAGAGCCCCACCACTGAAAAGGTTGATGAGTTCATAGAGACCCGCAGTTCCGCTGGTCCCCGCAAGACACTGTTGAACGTTGCGGTAGTCCACGAACGGTGCCGGAATGAACGAGCCGAGACGGAAGAGTCCGACCATCGTCAAGGTGAAGAAGATTTTGCGGCGCAGGTCAGGCGTCTTGAAGATTCTGCCTAATGCACTAAACACGTCTTCTCCCTGCTCCGGCCTGGTGGCACGTGGATTCGAGCTTACCTGTTCGGTGACCCCAGCGGAAAAGCCCTAGAGCTCGCCGCTGGGACACCTACAGAACTTATTCCTTGACGGAACCGCCAGCTTTGACGATCTTCTCAGCGGCTTGCTTCGAGACCTTGTCAACGGTCACGGTCAACGCGACGTTCACATCACCATCGGCCAAAACCTTGACCTTCTGGTTCTTGCGAACAGCGCCCTTCGCCACCAAATCGGAGACAGTAACGTCGCCACCCTTGGGGTAAAGCTCACCGAGGCGGCCAACGTTGACCACCTGGTACTCGACGCGGAAGGGGTTGGTGAAACCACGGAGCTTTGGAGCTCGCATCACCGAGGTGAGCTGACCACCCTGGAATCCGGGACGAACCTGGTAACGAGCTTTCGTTCCCTTGGTTCCACGACCGGCAGTCTTACCCTTTGAACCCTCACCACGACCGACGCGGGTCTTGGCCTTTTTCGATCCGGCAGCAGGTCGCAGGTGGTGAAGCTTCACCACACCGGGACGAGCGTCCTTATCCGTAGCGGCCTTCTTGGACTTAGCCTGCTTGGCGGGAGCGTCTGCTTTCGCAGCGGTCTCCTTCTTGGGGGCTGCAGCTTTAGCCTCTGCGGGCTTTTTTGCAGCAGGTGCCTTAGCAGCGGGCTTCGCAGCTGCGGTCTTGGTGGCGGGAGCCTTGGCTGCTGCAGGCTTCTTCGCTGCAGGAGCTTTCGCTGCCGTCTCTTTCTTGGCCGCAGGCTTAGCAGCAGCTTTCGCTGCTGGCTTTGCTGCCGCTGCAGGCTTTTTCGCCGCAGGTGCCTTAGCAGCAGGAGCCTTCGCGGCAGGCTTCTTGGCCGCGGTCTCCTTCTTTGCTGCGGGCTTCGCAGCGGGCTTCTTAGCCGCTGGCTTCTTCTCTTCGGCCATTAGTCAATCTCCTCGACCTTCACCAGGTGTGCACAGGTGCGGATGTATCCGCGGTTGGCACTGGTGTCTTCACGAACAACGGAGTCACCGATCCTCTTGAGACCCAAGCTGCGAACGGTTTCGCGAATGTTGGGCTTCTCGCTGATGAGCGACTTGATCTGGGTTACTTTGAGCTTCTTCGCCATTAGGCACCTGCCTTTGCTGCGGCAGCTTCTGCTTCAGCGCGAACCAGGTGAGCGGGCGCAATGTCCTCGAACTCCTGGTTGCGGCGAGCAGCAACACTGCGAGGCTCTTCGAGCATCTTCAGTGCAGCGACTGTCGCGTGGACGATGTTGAGGGTGTTGGAGGAACCCAACGACTTGCTCAGCACGTCGTGAATTCCGGCACACTCAAGAACGGCGCGGACTGGACCACCAGCGATAACACCGGTACCCGGCGTTGCGGGGCGCAAGAGCACCACACCGGCAGCAGCTTCACCCTGTACGGGGTGAGGAATGGTCTGGGCAACACGGGGAACCTTGAAGAAGTTCTTCTTGGCGTCCTCGACACCCTTAGAGATAGCCAAGGGCACCTCGCGGGCCTTGCCATATCCCACACCGACCATGCCGTTACCGTCACCGACGACCACCAGGGCGGTGAAGCTGAACCGACGTCCACCCTTCACAACCTTGGAGACACGGTTGATCGTGACAACACGCTCCAGGAACTGGCTCTTGTCGTTATCGCGAGTACCGCGCTCACGAGCGTTGGGGTTACGCTCACGGCTGCCACGGCGCGCTTCGCGCTCCGGTGCTGCTTCTGCTTCGGGCTCGGGGGCTGGAGTGGTTTCTTCGACCACTGCCTCGTCCTTAACTTCTTCGCTCACAGTTCCAATCCACTTTCTCTGGCGCCTTCAGCAATAGCGGCGACACGTCCGGCATAGCGGTTACCGCCACGGTCAAAGACCACGGAGGCAACACCTGCTTTCTTTGCGCGCTCGGCGATGACTCCACCGATTTTCTTGGCTTTTTCGGTCTTCGTTCCGGTGAAGGACCGGAAGTCGGGCTCCATGGTCGATGCCGAAGCGACGGTGTGACCCTTCGCGTCGTCTACAACCTGCACGAATACGTGACGGGCGGAGCGAGTCACGACCATGCGGGGCTTGAGGGCTGTGCCCTCAATCTTCTTACGGAGTCTCGTGTGGCGGCGATCTCTCGCGGCGGAACGGCTCTTTCCTCTAACGAATGGCATGACTACTTACCAGCCTTTCCAGCCTTGCGACGGACGTGCTCGTCGACGTAGCGCACACCCTTGCCTTTATAAGGCTCAGGCTTGCGAAGCTTGCGAATGTTGGCAGCGACCTCACCCACGGCTTGCTTATCAATGCCGCTCACGTGGATCTTGTCGTTACCCTCCACCGCCAGAGCGATGCCTGCAGGAGGCTCGACGGTGATGGAGTGCGAGTAACCCAAAGACAGCTCGATGGCCTGGCCCTTGGAGGCAACACGGTATCCCGTCCCGACCACCTGGAGAGACTTCTGGTAGCCCTCGGTCACGCCGACGATCTGGTTACGGATCAGGGTCCTGGTCAAACCGTGCAATGAACGAGACTCACGCTCGTCATCGGGGCGAGACACAATGACCTGGTTCTCGACCAGCTTGGCTTCAATGGGCTCCTTGACGGTGAGCGAAAGCTCACCCTTGGGGCCTTTGACGGCAACATTCTGGCCCTCGATGGTGACGGTAACACCAGCGGGAACATCAATAGGAAGGCGACCAATACGTGACATGTCAGATCACCATACGTAGGCGAGGACTTCCCCACCCACGCCTTTCTTGGTCGCTTCTTTATCGGTCAACAGACCGGACGAGGTCGACAAAATCGCGACACCGAGGCCTCCGTGAACGTTGGGGATCTCGGTGGACTTTGCGTATACCCGAAGACCGGGCTTTGATACGCGCTTGATGCCCACAATGGAGCGCTCGCGGTTCGGGCCGTACTTCAAATCGAGTGTGAGGGTCTTTCCGACGCGTGCGTCGGCAACCTTCCACCCGGCGATGTAGCCCTCACGCTCGAGGATTTCCGCAATGTGGGTCTTCAGTTTGGAACTAGGCAGGGACACGGAATCGTGCTGTGCCTGGTTCGCGTTGCGCAGTCTGGTCAGCAGGTCTGCGACCGGATCTGTCATTACCATTGGTGTCTCATTTCTCTGGCCGGTTTCGACGCCGGGGTCACCCGGGCCGACCTCGTCAGCTTGTGGCCGCTAGGCCTCTTCGGTGTTTTGCCCAGCAAACGGGAACCCGAGTGCGAGCAGCAAAGCACGACCTTCATCGTCGTTCTTGGCGGTGGTGACAATGGTGATGTCAAAACCGCGAACGCGATCAATGTCGTCCTGGTTGATCTCGTGAAACACCGACTGCTCGGTGATTCCGAAGGTGTAGTTTCCGTTGCCATCGAACTGACGGGGTGATAGACCACGGAAGTCTCTGATGCGAGGCAGCGCCAAGTTGACCAGACGGTCCACGAACTCCCACGCGCGGTTACCGCGCAGGGTGACGTGGGCACCAATGGGCATTCCCTCACGCAGTTTGAACTGCGCGATGGACTTGCGAGCCAAGGTGACAACAGGCTTCTGGCCTGTAATCAGAGTCAGATCCTTGATGGCACCTTCGATGACTTTCGAGTCACGAGCTGCCTCGCCCACACCGGTGTTCACGACGACCTTAACAAGGCCGGGAACCTGGTGGGGGTTCTTGTATCCAAACTTCTCGGTCAAGGCAGGAATGATGACCTCGCGGTATTCCTTCTTCAAACTAGGAACACTGGCTCCTGTGCGCACAGCTGCTGCGTCTGCCATTAGAGCTCTTCTCCTGACTTCTTCGCGATGCGCACGCGCACCTGCTTCTTCACACCGCTCTTGGTCACGGTCTTCGACTCGAAACCAACCCGGGTGGGCTTCTTGGACTTGGGGTCTACGACGGCAACGTTCGAGATGTGGATGGGAGCTTCGTGAGTCTCCAAGCCACCGGTCTTACCGCCACGCTGGCTCTGACCCACGCGCACGTGCTTGGTGACATAGTTGACACCCTCCACAATGACGCGGTTCTGCTCTGCGAGGACCTCAATCACGTGACCCTGCTTGCCGCGGTCTCCGCCGCGCTCCTGCTTGCCACCTGAGATGACCTCGACGAGGTCGCCCTTCTTGATTTTTGCCATGACTAAATAACCTCCGGGGCGAGGGAGATGATCTTCATGAAGCGCTTGTCGCGCAGTTCACGACCCACGGGACCGAAAATGCGGGTTCCGCGAGGCTCACCCTCTTTGTTCTTGATGATGACCGCTGCGTTCTCGTCAAACTTGATGTAGGAACCATCAGAGCGACGGGTTTCTTTCACGGTACGGACGATGACGGCTTTGACAACTTCACCCTTTTTGACGTTTCCGCCGGGGATAGCGTCCTTCACCGTGGCGACAATGATGTCTCCCAGTCCCGCATAGCGACGACCGGAGCCACCCAGCACGCGGATGGTCAAGATTTCCTTGGCACCGGTGTTGTCGGCAACTTTGACTCGGGATTCCTGCTGAATCATGGGTTACTTCGCCTTCTCAACGATGTTGACTAGACGCCACCGCTTGGTTGCGGAGAGCGGACGAGTTTCGGAGATGATGACCAGGTCACCAACACCCGCGGTGTTGGCCTCATCGTGAGCCTTCACCTTGGAGGATCGGCGCACAACCTTGCCATACAGAGGGTGCTTCACGCGGTCTTCGACCTCGACAACGATGGTCTTGTCCATCTTGTCGCTGGTGACGTATCCACGACGCGTCTTGCGGTATCCACGGGCGTCCTTATCGCGAACGTCGTGTTCGGCGGACTCGTGGCCCTTCTTCACATCGGCGGCCATTATGCACTCTCCTCAGTGGCGTCAGGCGTCTCGGCCTTCTCTGCCTTCTTGGTCGTCTTCTTCGCGGGCTTCTCAATCGGAGCAGGGGTTGCCCGAATTCCGAGCTCGCGCTCACGAATAACGGTGTAGATACGGGCGATGTCGCGCTTGATCGAGCGCAGACGTCCGTGACTATCGAGCTGACCGGTCGCGGCCTGGAAGCGCAGGTTGAACAGCTCTTCCTTGGCGCGACGCAACTCATCCAAGAGACGCTCGTCTTCAAACGTGTCCAGCTCGACCGGTGCAAGGTCTTTCGATCCCACAGCCATTACATGCCCTCCTCACGCTTGATGATGCGAGCCTTCAGCGGGAGCTTGTGGATCGCACGGGTCATTGCTTCACGGGCCAACTCTTCGCTCACACCAGCGACCTCGAAGAGGACACGGCCTGGCTTGACGTTGGCTACCCACCACTCGGGGGATCCCTTACCGGAACCCATACGAGTTTCTGCAGGCTTCTTGGTCAAGGGGCGGTCGGGGTAGATGTTGATCCACACCTTTCCACCACGCTTGATGTGACGGGTCATCGCGATACGAGCGGACTCGATCTGACGGTTCGTGACATAAGCACTGGTCGTCGCCTGGATGCCGTACTCACCGAAGGACACCGTGGTGCCACCGGTAGCGTGCCCACCGCGCTTGGGGTGGTGCTGCTTACGGAACTTAACTTTGCGAGGAATCAACATGGTTACTCAGCACCTCCTGCAGCGACAGCTGCGGGCTCAGCGGCTGGAGCACCAGCCGGTCCACGGCGAGGGGCACCACGGTCAGGACGCTGTGAACGCTGAGCAGCCTGCTCGCGAGCCAGTTCCTTGTTGGTGATGTCACCCTTGTAAATCCAGACCTTCACACCGATGCGGCCATAGGTCGTACGAGCCTCGTAGAAGCCGTAGTCGATGTTGGCGCGCAGAGTGTGGAGAGGAACACGTCCTTCACGGTAGAACTCGGAGCGGCTCATTTCTGCACCACCGAGACGACCGGAGACCTGGATACGGATTCCCTTGGCACCAGCGCGCTGTGCACCCTGGAGACCCTTGCGCATCGCACGACGGAACGCCACACGACCGGAGAGCTGCTCGGCAATTCCCTGAGCAACCAGCTGAGCTTCACTTTCGGGGTTCTTGACCTCCAGAATGTTGAGCTGAATCTGCTTGTCGGTCATCTTCTCAAGGTCGGCACGAATGCGCTCGGCTTCTGCACCACGGCGGCCGATCACAATTCCGGGGCGTGCTGAGTGGATGTCCACGCGAACACGGTCACGGGTGCGCTCGATCTCGATGCGGGCGATGCCGGCGCGGTCCAGCTCCTTCTTCAGGAACTCGCGGATACGCACGTCCTCGGCGACATAGTCGGCGTAACGCTGGCCCTTCTTGGTGGAGTCAGAGAACCAACGGGACACGTGGTCCGTCGTGATTCCCAGACGGAACCCGAAAGGATGAACTTTCTGACCCATGCTTACTTCCCAGCCTTCTGTGTCTCGCGCTTCGTGTTCACCGAAGCCTCGTCGGGCGTTGCCAGCACAACAGTGATATGGCTGGTGCGCTTGTTGATGCGGAATGCCCGACCCTGTGCACGCGGACGGAAACGCTTGAGCGTAATTCCCTCGTCCACGAAAGCGCGAGCAATAAAGAGGTCCTGGTCATCCAGGAACACACCGTCTTTGTCAGCGGTCACCTTGGCGTTTGCCATGGCGGATGCCACAAGCTTGGCAACGGGCTCGCTGGCGGACTGCGGAGCAAACTTCAGCACAGCGAGTGCTTCTTCAGCCTGCATTCCACGAATCAGATCCACGATGCGGCGGGCCTTCTGAGGGGTCACGCGAATGTTGCGGACCTTCGCAATGGACTCAACCATGTCTCTACCTCCCTATCGCCGCTTAGCGGCGACGGCCTTTCTTGTCGTCCTTTTCGTGACCACGGAAGGTACGAGTGGGGGCAAACTCACCGAGCTTGTGTCCCACCATGGTTTCCGTTACGAACACGGGGATGTGCTTGCGACCGTCGTGCACAGCGATGGTGTGACCGAGCATGGCCGGCACAATCATCGAGCGACGAGACCAGGTCTTGATCACGTTCTTGGAGTTGGCTTCGTTCTGACGCACCACCTTTTGCAGGAGGTGGTCATCCACGAAGGGTCCCTTTTTCAGACTACGAGGCATCTTCTATCTCCTACTAGCGCTTCTTGCCGGCGTTGCGACGACGGACAATCTGAGAGTTGCTGGCCTTCTTGGGCGAGCGAGTGCGGCCTTCGGCCTGGCCCCAGGGGCTGACCGGGTGACGACCACCAGAGGTCTTACCCTCACCACCACCGTGGGGGTGGTCCACGGGGTTCATGGCAACACCACGGACAGTCGGGCGAACACCCTTCCACCGCTTACGGCCGGCCTTACCCCAGTTGATGTTGCTCTGCTCGGCGTTTCCGACCTCACCGACGGTCGCGCGGCAGCGCGCGTCGACGTTGCGGATTTCACCGGAGGGCAAACGCAGCTGAGCGTTAGGGCCATCCTTGGCGACGAGACGAACAGCCGCTCCTGCGGAGCGAGCCATCTTGGCTCCTCCACCGGGGCGAAGCTCGATGGCGTGCACAACGGTTCCCACGGGGATGTTGCGCAGGGGCAGGTTGTTACCGGGCTTGATGTCAGCACCGGGACCCGACTCCACAATGTCTCCCTGACGGAGCTTGTTGGGAGCGATGATGTAGCGCTTGGTGCCATCCACGAAGTGGAGCAGAGCGATACGAGCGGTCCGGTTGGGGTCGTACTCGATGTGAGCGACCTTGGCGTTGACGCCATCCTTGTCGTGACGACGGAAGTCGATCATGCGGTACTGGCGCTTGTGGCCACCACCGATGTGACGAGTCGTGATGCGACCGGTGTTGTTACGACCACCGGTCTTCGGCAGGGGCTTGAGCAGCGACTTCTCGGGGGTGCTGCGGGTGATTTCCTGGAAATCAGCAACCGAGGAGCCACGACGACCTGGGGTCGTGGGCTTGTATTTACGAATAGCCATGTCTGTCCCTTACCTATCCGACAGCCGTGAAGATGTCGATCGAACCGGACGACAGGGTCACAATGGCACGCTTGGTGTCTTTGCGCTTCCCTGTTCCAAACTTGGTACGGCGGGTCTTGCCGGTCTTGTTGAGAGTGTTAACTCCGGAAACCTTGACGTTGAAGATCTTCTCGATAGCGAGCTTGATCTCGGTCTTGGTCGCGCGGGGGTCAACCTCAAACGTGTACTTGCCCTGATCGATCAGGGTGTAGCTCTTCTCGCTCACGACGGGGCGGAAGACAACGTCTCTGGGGTCCTTGTTCCAGGCAACAGCGTGGATGCTCATTACTTGTCTCCCTTATCTGTCTTCGAGGCGACAAAAGCTTCGAGCGCGTCAGCGGTGAAGATGATGTCATCAGAGTTCAAGACGTCATAGGCGTTCAGCTGGTCGGGGTGAACAGCGTGGATACCGGGAAGGTTCCGAACACTCTTCTGACCGTTCAGGTCCTCGCGACCAATAACCACCAGCACGTTCACACCGGGAGCGGTCTGAGCAATGAGCTTGGCAGCAATCTTGGTGGAGGGAGCCTTGTCGGTTCCCAGACCCTTGACGACGTGAATGCGATCGGCGCGAGCGCGGTCAGACAGGGCAGAGAGCAGAGCCTTCTGCACCATCTTCTTGGGGGTGCGCTGCGAGTAATCGCGGGGTACGGGTCCGTGGACAATTCCACCACCGCGGTGCTGAGGGGCACGGATCGAACCCTGACGGGCGCGACCGGTTCCCTTCTGCTTGAAAGGCTTGCGACCAGCACCGGAAACCTCACCGCGACCCTTGGTCTTGTGGGTTCCCTGGCGGGCAGCAGCAAGCTGCGCCACGACGACCTGGTGCATGAGGGGGACGTTGGTCACCACATCAAAGAGGTCGGCGGGAAGATCGATGGAGCCAGACTTCTTACCGGTCTGGTCCAGGACGTCAACTGCGGCCATGGTTAGGCTCCCTTCCTGGCGTTACGAACGAAAACCAGACGGCCCTTGGCACCGGGAACGGCACCCTTGACCAGGAGAAGACCGCGCTCAGCATCCACCGAGTGGATGGTGAGGTTCATCACGGTGACGCGCTCTCCACCCATACGTCCTGCCATGCGCATTCCCTTGAACACACGTGACGGAGTGGCCGAGGCACCAATGGAGCCTGGCTTGCGGTGGTTACGGTGAGAACCGTGTGAGGCGGAGACACCCTTGAAGTTGTGACGCTTCATGACACCGGCGAAACCTTTACCCTTGCTGGTTCCGACCACGTCGACCATCTGACCGGCTTCGAAAACCTCGGCGGTCAGTTCCTGGCCAACCTCGTAGTTGGCTGCATCGTTGGTACGGATCTCGGTCACGTGACGGCGAGGCGTGACGCCGGCCTTCTCAAAGTGACCCTTGAGGGGTGAGGTGACCTTGCGGGGGTCGATGTGACCGCTAGCAATCTGAATGGCTTCATAGCCATCTTTGTCCACGGTGCGGATCTGAGTGACCACATTGGGGGCAACCGCAACAACGGTTACCGGAATCATGCGGTTGTTCTCGTCCCACACCTGAGTCATACCCAGCTTGGTGCCGAGTACTCCTCTAGTAGCTGTGATGGTTGACATGGTCGGTCCTTAAAGCTTGATCTCGATGTTGACGTCAGCGGGCAAGTCCAAGCGCATCAGAGAATCCACAGCCTTAGGTGTGGGGTCAATGATGTCGATGAGACGCTTGTGGGTGCGCTTCTCAAAGTGCTCGCGTGAATCCTTGTACTTGTGGGGGGAGCGAATCACGGGGATCACGTTCTTTTCCGTAGGAAGCGGAACGGGACCAACAACGGTCGCACCGGCACGGGTTACCGTGTCAACAATCTTTCGTGCTGAAACGTCAAGACCTGCGTGGTCATACGACTTCAGTCGAATGCGGATTTTCTGTCCCGCCATGATTTTCTCTCTCTCACTCGCACAACTTTCGTTGCGCACTTTGGGCTCCAGGGATTTCACTCCCTAGGGCACACACCACTGTTCTTCTATCAACACAACTCGACATGCCAGGCGGCAGTCTCCAGCACTCTCAGGCATACACCCGAGAACGGGATTCGTCGATGACGTTTAGTTCTGCTACCTGCGGCCTAGGTTTACTCGCGATTCGCGACCCTATGCACTACCTGGCAGTGAGCACTCTCGAAAGAGCGCGTATTGAACCTCACAAACTATGCCACACCCCGGTATTTCCCGCAACCCGGGCGTGTCGGAA
>JANQZT010000073.1 GCA_030728325.1 Pontimonas sp. | reverse complement strand
GCTCCCGCACGAATGACTCCACCACCCACATACAAAACAGGCTTTGAGGCTTCCGCGATCATTTGCGCAGCAACCTGGACTTGCTTCGCGTTCGCCTTCGTCACCGGGTGATAACCGGGGAGATCAATCTCTGGTGGCCAAATAAACGGTGCAGACTTCTGCTGGGCATCCTTGGTGACGTCCACCAAGACGGGGCCTGGACGACCAGAGGTCGCGATGTGAACAGCGGCAGCGATCACAGCGGGGATTTCTTCTGGCTTGGTCACCAAGAACGAGTGCTTGGTGATCGGCATGGTCACACCGGAGATATCCACTTCTTGGAAAGCATCAGTTCCCATGGAGGTGGAGAAGACCTGACCGGTGATGGCAAGCAGAGGGACTGAGTCCATGTGGGCGTCAGCGATCGCCGTCACCAAGTTGGTTGCGCCAGGTCCAGACGTGGCAATGCAGACGCCAAGCTTTCCTGAGGAGGCTGCATAGCCTTCCGCAGCATGACCAGCACCTTGTTCGTGGCGAACAAGGATGTGGCGGATCTTGTCAGCAGACATGAGCTCGTCATAGAAGGGCATGATGGCCCCACCGGGCAGACCGAAGACGTCTTTGATGCCCAGCAACTCGAGGCTCTTGAGAATGGCTCCGGAGCCCGTGAGGACGGGCGCCTTGGCAGCCAACTGTGCCTTGCGCTGTTCTTCAGGAGACAGCTCTGGTGTCTCCTGGTCCAGAGTGCCCATGGACGTATCACTCATGTGTTCACTGCTTTTCGTTAGGTAGGGGTGTCGAAGTCGACGGTGTTACCCGGTCACTGCACCCAGAGAAGCTGACTTGACGAGCTTGGAGTATTTCGCCAGCACACCGCGGGTGTAGCGGGGAGGAAGCGGTGCCCAGCCTTCACGGCGTGCTTCCAGTTCGTCGTCATCGACGAGAAGATCGAGCGTCCTGGATGGAATATCAACCCGAATCAGGTCACCATCCCTTACGAATGCAATAGGTCCTGCATCCACTGCTTCGGGAGCTACGTGGCCAATACACAGTCCGGTTGTGCCGCCTGAGAATCGACCGTCTGTCAAGAGTAATACATCCTTGCCTAATCCCGCACCCTTTATTCGGGCGGTGATGGAGAGCATCTCCCTCATTCCAGGCCCACCCTTGGGGCCCTCGTAGCGAATCACCACGATGTCACCCTTGTTGATGCGACCCTCGGCGAGCGCATCCATAGCCTCGCGCTCACGCTCGAAGACGCGTGCAGGGCCCTCAAACACAGCAGAATCAAAACCAGCGGTCTTCACGACCGCTCCTTCAGGAGCGAGCGAACCGTGCAGGATGGTGATTCCTCCGGTGGCGTGGAAAGGGTTGTCCAATGAGCGCAAAACTTTGCCATCGAGCGCTGGAGGGTCAAGCTCCGCCAAGTTCTCGGCCATTGTTTTTCCGGTAACCGTAAGCGCATCACCGTGGAGCAGTCCCTCATCAAGCAGAGCTTTCATAAGCACCGGGAGCCCGCCATAGCGATCAACGTCATTCATGACGTACTTCCCAAACGGCTTCACATCAGCGATGTGGGGGACCTTGTCCCCAATTCTGTTGAAGTCCGCCAGCGTTAGAGGCACCTCTGCCTCGTTCGCGATGGCCAGCAGGTGAAGGACGATGTTGGTGGAGCCACCCAGTGCCATCCCCACAGCAATAGCGTTCTCAAACGCTTCCATCGTCAGGATGTCCCGGACAGTGTGTCCACGCTTGAGCATTCCCACAACTGCTTCTCCAGACTTGTGGGCGTAGTAGTCACGGCGGCGATCTGCTGAGGCTGGGCTTGCTGAGCCGGGGAGGCTCATTCCGAGCGCCTCTGCAACGCTGGCCATGGTGTTGGCCGTATACATACCGCCACAGGTTCCTTCGCCCGGAGCAAACGCACATTCAATGCGCTTCGCGTCCTCAACGGACATCTTTCCCGCCTGAACGGCACCGACAGCTTCAAAAGAGTCGATGATGGTGATTTCTTTTTCCGTGCCGTCAGAGAGCTTTACCCATCCGGGGGCAATCGATCCGGCATAAAGAAATACAGAAGCTAGATCGAGGCGCGCTGCCGCCATCAACATTCCGGGGATCGACTTGTCACACCCCGCCAACAGCACAGAGCCATCGAGGCGCTCAGCCTGCATGACCGTTTCTACCGAGTCGGCAATGACTTCTCGGCTCACCAGGGAGAAGTGCATACCTTCGTGACCCATGGAAATACCGTCAGAAACAGAGATCGTTCCAAACTGCAATGGATATCCGCCACCAGAGTGGACACCCTCTTTAGCGCCCTGCGCCAGGCGCCCCAGCGACAGGTTGCAGGGGGTTATTTCGTTCCAAGAACTGGCAATTCCTACCTGTGGCTTATCCCAGTCATCATCACCCATGCCGACAGCACGGAGCATGCCCCTCGAAGTGGTGGCTTCAATTC
>JANQZT010000072.1 GCA_030728325.1 Pontimonas sp. | reverse complement strand
TGATTGTCGAATTCGATCCCACCGGCTCACCTGAAGCAGTCAAAGCAACCAACAACCTTGTCGGAGCAACGGCAGCAGTCGCCGGTGTTGCCGCTGCTGCTGGAGCTGCGGGGGCCGCCGCTGCGGCAGCGGGAGCTGCAGGAGCAGCAGGCTCTGCGGGGGCCGCCGCTAGCTCCGCCAGCGCAGCCGGGTCAGCGGGGAGTGCTTCAGCCGGTGGCGGGACTGGTGCGGGTGGCGGCGGCGGGTCAACCGCGGGCGGCGGAGCTGAGATGAATGAGGACGTTCTCGACGCTTTAGCTGGCGCCGATTTTGACATTGACCGCTTTAGAGATGTGGAACCCCGGTGGGGCGATCGCCTGCCGTGGTGGCGCTGGAGAGTTGCCCGCTTCTGGGACGGTCCCAGCACGTGGCTGAGCGCGGTTATTGCCCCGATTTCACCGCTCGTCTCCAAGCTGATCAATGATGGAAGCTACCTGCGCGCCATTTTCGGACCACTCTCGCTTGTCCTCCCAGCGCTGGGCGCGTGGCTTGCGTTGGAGAGCTTGACTCTGAATGACGGCCTACTTTTGCATCCCCCGGTTGCCCTTTACCTATGGTTGGTGATCCTCGGCATCTTCGACGCTTTCGCCGGCTCACTCGCGATGACCATCTTTGTCCTTGGATCGCTGCCCCTCATGGATTTCTCGTCTGTCGCAGACTGGAGAATGCTCGCGGGGATCGTGGTGTCGGGCTTTGGCCCCATTGTCCTTGCCCGATCAATACGCGATTTTCGCCGCCGAGCACCCATGTCGAGAGATGACTGGTTGATAAGGGCCGGAGACATCGTTTTTGCCTCCCTCATGGGGGGATGGGTCGCGGGTCTGATTATTCGAGCCCTCCCCGCCCTCACCGGGCTCACCCTCCCCGCCGCAAACTATGTCCTGACGTTCCAGGTGTATGCCACCATCGCGATTGCTGCGCGAATCATGGTGGAAGATGTCGCCGCTCGTTTTTTCCCCTCGCGCATGGATCTCCTGACTCCAGATGTCATTCCTAGTCCCCCCGTTGCCCAAATTCTCTCTGCGCAAGTCCTGCGGTTTTTTTTCTATGTCTTTATCGCCAGCGCTTTCATGGGGTTTGGCCCGGTGGTGTGGGGCGCGGCTTTGCTCTTCATGGTTCCCAACATTCTGGGATTCTTCTCGGACAAGCTTCCTAACTTCCGCGTTCTCTGGAGATTTCTTCCCACGGGCTTGGCTGGACTCGCCATGATTCTGGGACTCGAGATTGTCCTGGAGAACTCGCTCGGAGCATTCTTGGGAGACCATCCTGACTTCTCCATCATTTTTGTGTTCTGTCTTTTGGGGCTGATCATCGTTATGTCAACCCTTGCGATGATGGGTCGCGAAGGTGGACCGCGAGAGGAGCATTGGACAGAGTCCAAGCGCTTCGCCCTCGGGAGGCGCCTCGGAGCTGTCCTAGTCTTTGTCCTACTTCTTCAGTTCACCAGCATGCTTTAGGAGAGCAATGAACCAGTGGAAAAATCGGATGGAGAAGACTCTCCATGACCTGGAAGTGCCGTGGATGATTCTGGGGTTTGTCTACCTCGCCATCTACTCCGTCCAGGTCATTGCAGACCCACCGGAGCCGTTCTACACGATTCTGGAGGTGGCCAACTGGGTTATCTATGGTGTCTTCGCCTTAGATCTCCTCTTGCGCGCCATGCTGGTTGGACGGGACCTGCGAACCCTCGGTGGTTTTCTGGGCTTTATTCGCCTACATTGGCTCAGCATTTTGGCGGTAATCCTTCCCGCCTTCCGAAGCCTGCGAGTGCTCAGGGTGGTCATTGTTCTTCGCGCCCTAGAGCCCTTCCTCACAACTCGTAGCCACAAGTTGGGCGTCATCACCGGCATCACTATGCCCCTGTTGCTCTTCACCTCGGCGGTGTCCGTCCTGGAGGCCGAACGTGGCGCGGAAGGCGCCAACATTGCGACGTTTGGTGACGCAGTGTGGTGGGCTCTCGCGAGTGTCACCACCGTCGGATACGGGGACCTCTTTCCTGTGACCGAAGAAGGGCGACTCATTGCGACCTTCCTTTTGATTGTCGGAATCGGCCTTTTTGGTGCGCTCACCGCACTCTTGGCCGCGTGGGTCATGCGCGATGATCGTGAATCACCGAAAGCTGCGAGCAAGTAGGTGCGTGCAGCGCCGGTGTGGTTCCTCGCTCTCCTGCTCAGCAGTTGCGCCCTTCCTGGAGTGGAGGAAGCACGGCAGCTGGAGACCTCGCCCACACAGCGGTATATCGATGTTGCCCTCTCCTGCGAGTACGCGGACTGCCCTGTCGGCGTTGTGAAACCCGCTGGAGGGGTCAGCGTGAGGGTAAACACTGACATCACCCCAGAGCAAGAAAAGGCACTGAACAGCAGCATTGAGCAGTGGAATGGGGCATGTCCGAACCACCCCCTGTCGAGGGATAGGTCCGTGGCAACGGAAATGCTTATCTACTTTGTTCCCGAGACTGAGATGGCTGATGTCTTATCCATCTATGTTGAGGGCAACGTCGGACTGTTCACCTACGACTGGGATGCCACCAACACCCTCACGGGGATGACCGTGGCGATTGCCACTGAGCTGGAAGGATCAGAGCTGGCCCACTTCGTTTTGGAAGAAACAACCCAAGCGATGGGACTCATGAACGATGTCGATGACCGGCGCAGCATTTTTGATGGCGGGACAGGGAGAACCACGACGTACTCCGACCTTGATCTCTCCATCATTGAGATGCACTGCAGTTCCGCCATCACACCCGGGATGCTGGCCGAAGATATCCCCTAGGCGGGCCGCCGTCGCCACCAGGTAAACCCATAGATCACCGCAGAAATCACGAAAGCGCTGACATAGAGCTCCCAGACATCAGACCAGATGGAGAGGATGGCCAGGGTTCCTAGCACCAGCAGCGCAGCCAGCCACACGAGGTGGGCGAGCAGAGACATCTCTAGTCCTGGTCCGGCTTCTTACGGAGCGACGAGAACACCCCGAAAAGTCCGTACCCCAACAGAAGAACCGTGGCGATGGTGGCGAGGAAAGGGTCGGCCTCGAAAGCTTGCTCCCGAATCGTCACCCACAGGGCGATGGAGAGCACACCGGTGATCAGAAATGGGTTCTTCATGGTGCCAGCGTACCGGGGGTATCCCCACACCAGGCAGACCTATTTCCCGGGTGAAACGATGGCCTTACCGGGATTCAAAATGGCGTGTGGATCAAATACCTTCTTGATCTCGGAGAGTAGGGAGAGATTCTTTTCCCCTAGCTCGGGTAGCAGCCAGTCTCGCTTGAGGACACCTATGCCGTGTTCTCCAGTGAGCGTGCCGCCAAGCCGATGTGCGGCCCAGAACATCTGGTCCATCGCGTCCTTCGGAGCGCCCGAGTCGATTGCGTCATCCGGCCTCAGCGCCAGAATAGGGTGAAGGTTGCCGTCTCCCGCGTGAGCGATCGTGTAAATATCGACGCCAGTTTCTTCGCCAATTCGGACAAGCTCCGAGGCCATTTCTCCCAGGTGCTTTCGGGGCACACCTACGTCGCCGACGAAGGCAACGCCTCGCCCACCGATTGCGGGAATAGCGCTTCGACGGGCTTCAACAAGAACTTCCGATTGTTCGGGATCAGAGGTCACCTCGATTGCATCGGTAAACCCAGCCACAACACCGTGAATAACCCCCATTTCTGCCTCGGCACCGTAACCGTCAGTTTGAACCAGCAGCATGGCCCGGCCCCGCTCACCGTGAGAGGTACCATTTCGCTCATCGAGCGCGTCCAAGGTATTACCGTCCATCATCTCGAGAATCATGGGCTGAACTCCCGAGCTCACAATGGCGCTTGCGCAGTTCGCGGCTGCGACAACATTGTCGCAATACGCCACAAGGGTGGTGATGCGAGTGGGCAAAGGTCGAAGACGCAGCGTGGCCTCAACGACAACCCCTAGAGTCCCCTCGGACCCAATCATGAGGGCCGTGAGGTCATACCCACTTACCCGTTTGATAGTTCTGCCACCGGTTTGAATGACCGAACCATCAGCCAACACGACAGTGAGACCCAGAACCGAATCCCGTGTGACCCCATATTTGGCGCACCGCATTCCGCCTGCGTTGGTTGCGATGTTCCCACCGATCGAGCAGTAGGTCATGCTCGCGGGGTCAGGAGCATAAAACAAACCGTGAGGTCTTGCTGCTTCGCTCACCTCAGAATTCAGAATCCCCGGCTGGACCCTCACTAGTTGCTCAAGAGGGTCAAGCTCCACTATCGAGTTCATCGAACCAAGATCAAGCACTATCTCACCTTGTGAGGCGGAGGACCCTCCTGCGAGGCCTGAGCCGGCACCGCGAGTGACAACCGGGATGCGATGGGCCGATGCGTAGCGCAAGGTAGCGACCACATCATCGACAGACGTGGCGACTACGACCCCCTCGGGAAGCGTTTCCGGGGTGTATCCCGAACGGTCGGTGGTGACGCGCTCGAGAGATTGGATATCTCTCAGGATCGAGGGGGCGTCCATGGTGCCACCTTATAGTGGCGCAGGGACGCCGGGAAGCTCCCAGTACGCAGCCTGAGTCAAGAAGTCGTCATAGCCCTTTGACGCCACGAGATTCTTCAATAAGGCACTGGCCGTCTCACCATGGGGATGAAAGCGGGAGGCACCTATGTCATCGAGCAATGCTTTGCCTTGTTGGTCGATGATGTCCAACACGAAGCTCTCTGTGACTTCTTCTTGTGTGTCGGAAGTGACAGTTTTTTGACGAATTTGTTGCCACAGCTGGGAGCGAGAAATCTCTGCCGTGGCCACATCCTCCATCAGGTTGCGGATAGCGGCCGCACCACTACCTCCCAACCACGCGGTGATGTAGGCAAGCCCGACATAGGCATTAGATTCCACTCCGGCTCGTGTCACGGAACCGTCTGCTGAGGACACGTTCAAGAGGTCCCGGGACCCTACTGAAATGTCCGAACGCTGACGAGTTATCTGGTTGGGTTCATCGCCCAAGACGTCGGTGAACGCGGTCAGACAAATATCCACCAAATCGGGGTGCGCCACCCACGAGCCATCAAACCCGTCCCCCGCCTCTCGTTCCTTGTCGAGCCGGACTTTTTCAAGCGCTTGCTCGGTAATTTCGGGTTCTTTGCGATTGGGAATAGCAGCCGCCATGCCACCGATCGCAAAAGCACCACGCCGATGGCATGTCGCCACCAATAGGTCCGTATACGCGCGCATGAAAGGCTGAGTCATGGTGACACTCACCCGGTCTGGCAGAACAAAGTCTGATCCTGCATCTCGGAAGTACTTGATGATGCTGAAGAGGTAATCCCAGCGCCCAGCGTTCAAGCCTGAGGCATAATCTCGAAGCTCGTAAAGGATTTCCTCCATTTCAAAAGCGGCAGGAATAGTCTCAATCAGAACGGTCGCGCGAATCGTACTTTGGGGAATCCCCAGCCATTTCTCGGAGAATGCGAATACCTCAGCCCACAATCTGGCTTCAATATGACTCTCCATCTTGGGAAGGTAGTAGAACGGTCCCCGCCCCGCCTTGTGGAGCGCTTGGCCGTTATGGAAAATATGGAGACCAAAATCCACCAGTGCTGCCACGGCCATCTCACCATTCCACTCGAGATGAGCTTCGGGCATGTGCCAACCGCGAGGCCTCATCACGACAACTGGGGCACTCGAATAGTCCATGACGGAATACTCTTTGCCCTCGGGGCTCACAAACTGGAGCCGCTCGTGGGTGGCGTCGAGCAAGGAAAGCTGCGAATCAATCAGGTTCGCCCACGTAGGAGTGCACGCGTCTTCCATGTCGGCTAACCATACTTTTGCTCCCGAATTCAGTGCGTTGATCGCCATCTTGGCGGGTGTTGCCGGTCCAGTAATTTCCACACGACGATCCCGCAATGCTTCCGGAGCCTGAACGACTTGCCAATCACCCGATCGAATGGCAGCGGTTTCAGAGAGAAAATTCAACATTCCAGACTGACGAACCTGCTCATACTTGTGAGCCCTCGCGGCAATCAAAGAGTCCCTCGTTGAGGCAAATTTCTGATGCAATTCGTCGACAAACCGAAGAGCCTCGGGGCTCAAAATTTCGTCCGCCCGGGCAAACGGGCGCTCAACTCTTTCTCGCATATGTCCTCCTCGGTGCCACGGTGCTGGAAGGCGCTTTGAGCCCCATCAGATCAACGGTGGTTTTGCCGGAGCGAAGCTCCTGCATGATTTTTTGCTCTTGGGCCTCACGTTCCAACGCTGCCTGAAGCACGGTGTCAAATTCAAACGCTTTGATAGCGACAACACCATCTGCGTCACCGACGATGATGTCGCCGGGGTCAATTTCCACACCATCCCAGTGGAGAGTCTCGCCCAGCACACCGGGGTCGGCTTTAAGGGTTCCTTCCATGCAGATTCCTCGAGAGAAAGCGGGGAAGCCGAGCTCGGCAATCCGCTGGACATCGCGAATGGACCCATCGACGACGATGCCCGAGATTCCCCTCTCGAGCGCCGCGACCGTCATGATTTCACCCCACACTCCCGCCTCAAGAAAGCTCCCACAATCCACCACGAGGACATCCCCAGGGCTCGCGAGCATGACCGCATGATGCAAAGCCAAGTTGTCTGTCGGGCGTGTGCGGACGGTATAGGCGGTCCCGCTTAAGAAACCAGCTCCCGGTATTGGGCGAAATTCATGGGGGAGAGCTCCGTGTTTACCCTGAGCTTCATACAGCGTAGATGTGCCAAGCCTCTGAAGGGTGTCCTTCGCCTCCTGACTGAGGCGCGCGCTTGATGGTGCATCAGGACTCATGGAGTGTTCCTCGACACCATCAACGCGTTGCGGCAAGGGAGTGATTTCTTCCCTTTTTCGTTTGGCGGAAATTTGGGGTGTCCCAGAAAGCCACCTTCTTTTGCACCCAGGCCACCAGAGAGAACAAGGCGATTCCGAGCAAGCTCAAAATGAGAATCAAAGCGAACACTCGATCAAGCGCTAGTCGTGTCGCTGCTAATCGAATCTGCTCGCCAAAACCGATTCCACCACCAATGAACTCTGCTGCGACGGCACCGGTGAGTGCCGCCACGATCGCGATCTTAAGACCAGCAAAGATGAAAGGCAGCGCGCGCAGCATTTTGAGTTTCCAGAACACATCCCAGGCCCGAGCTTTCATCGATTTGAACAGCTTAAGTTCGTCCTCTGTGGTAGCCGCAAGCCCCGCAGCCGTTCCAATGATGATGGGAAAGATTGACATAAAAGCTGCAAGGACGAATTTAGACGTTATTCCAAATCCGAACCACGCGATAAAGACGGGGGCGAAGGCAATCTTGGGTGTTGCCTCCAACGCTACGAACAACGGCATGACGGCTTTATGACCAAATTTTGTTTGGCCAACCCACAACCCGATAACGAAGCCAACTACACACGCGATACCAAAACCAATCAACACTTCCTGAATGGTCGTCCATAACTCTCCCAGGAGAAATTCTCCTGGCGCTAGCTGGCCGAACACGGTAATCAGTTGGGCTCCGACCAGAGTGGGTGTCGGGAGAATGATCTTCGGGATGTCGCCCAGTCGCACAATCACTTCCCAGCCAACAAGCACCGTGAGAACCACGATGGCAACGGCGAGAACCTGCGGCAAGTTATTGAACCAACGACTAATGGCCATGGTGGTCTTGACGATCGGGGATGGAATGAAGCTCCGCTTCCCGGAGCGAGCAGAGTTATGAGCCATTGTTAACACCGTGTCCTTCATTGAGTGCGTTACGTACTCGGCCGACATAGTTGGCAAAGTCTGGATGATTGAGGGTGTCCATGTCTCGAGGCCTCGGTAGATCTACCTCAATGACTTCGGAGATTCGTCCGGGCCTCGCCGACATCGCATAGACGGTGTCGGAGAGGAAAACTGCCTCGGGTATTGAATGCGTGACAAGCACTACCGTGGCGTTCCGGGAGAGAGCAATGCTCTGAAGCTCCATGTCCATTCGTTCGCGGGTGAGCTCATCTAAAGCGCCAAACGGTTCATCCAAGAGCAACACATCGGGCTCTGTGATCAGCATTCGACATATTGCTGCCCGCTGGGCCATTCCCCCGGAGAGCTCTCCAGGGTAAGCATTTTCGAAGCCTTTGAGCCCCACTGTCTCAATAATCGACAAGGCTGTATCGGTGCGATCCTTGACAGCTTTCGCTCCGTCGCGCAACTCAATCGGAAGAAGAACGTTTTCGATTGTGGTTCGCCAGGGCAATAACGTGGCCTTCTGGAACATTATCCCGACCCCCTCGGGTGGACCACCCACCGGGGAGCCATTAATCAGGACCTTGCCGTCGGAGGGCTCAAGGAGCCCGGCCATAGCATTCAGAAGGGTTGACTTGCCGCATCCCGAGGGGCCGATGAAGGAGACAAAGGATCCCGGCTTGATGTCGATGGAGACGTTCTTGAGCGCCTCAATGTCGGTTCCCGGGAAAGTATGACTGACATCCTCTATCCGGTAGCGCGCGGAATTGTGGGCTGTTGGGGGAGGCAAATTCACGGGGCTGGAACCTCTCTGTTCCGTTGAAATCAGGTTTTGGCTTGAACGGTGGGGTGTCCGGTGGGGTCAGAATCCAGGCTTCCGACCCCACCGAAACTATTCCCTGTGAGGATGCTCCAGCTAGCTGGAGGGTAGGAACTCGTTGGTGAAGGCGGTGGACACGTCGACTGCCTCCACATCCTCACCTGCATCGATGAGGTCCTGCTTCACCTTTGCCCAGTAATCCGGGTTGTTGTATCCGAAGACATCTCCGTCAGGTGACACCAAGGAGTCCTTGATGGCATTGAACAGAGCCTCGGACATGCCGCGGTCCTCTGCCTCCTGAGGGGAATACTCTTCACAACCCTGCATCACGAGCTCAAAGTCAGCCAGTGAAGCTTCGATAGCCCGCTCGTAAGCCCGCAGGAATCCTGCAATAACCTCGGGGTTCTCGTCGATGTAGTCACCGCGGGCAGCGATTCCGTTACCGAACAGGTAGGCGGTTGCAGTTCCCGTGACGTTCGTCAGCGGAACTCCACCGTTCTCGATGTAGGCAACGGTGTCGAGGGAGGCTGCATAGGCATCAATGTCGCCTCGCTCGAATCCGGCGAGCGCGGTTGCACCTTCACCGACAACGAGAGTGTCGAAGTTGGTGACACCAGCAGCGGCCAGAATTGCGGCAGCGACGTTCTTCTCGTTTCCATCTGCAGTAGCGATACCAATCACTGCGCCCTCCAGGCCAGAAGCATCAGTAATGCCGCTTGCCTCGGGAACAACCAACTGGAAGAGGCCTCCGGGGGCGGTGTTCGCGATGTAGCGAACGTCCTGACCGGACGCGTTAGCAAGGATGGTCGGCGCGGCACCGGGTGATCCGATGTCAGCTTGACCTGCTGCCATCGCTTGGAGCACCGCTCCAGAGCCGTTGAGCCCCTCGATGTTGACCTCCAAGCCTTCCTCCGCGAAGTACCCCTGGGTTGCGGCTACGTAGCCGGGGAAGAAGATAATGCAGCTTGGGTTTGCGTGAGCAAGGGTCAGTTCAACCAATTCAGCCGGAGCTGCTTCGGTGGTTTCAGTGGATTCACTCGACGACGTGGCGGGGGCTTCAGCTTCCGCGGCACATCCGACGAGAGCAAGTGAGCTTGCTGCGAGAAGAGCAAACAAACTTCTTTTTCTCATATTCAACTCCTTTGTTGCGTTGTGAAAGGAAAACATTCTTGGTGGTGTCTCCTCACGGGAAACACAAGGACTCTTATTTACGATTCGATAGGCACCCCGCTTTCTTCAGGCTTGCCAGCGCGGAAGGTGGAATGGATTTCTCCGATTCCTTCAATCCACGAGCGAAGGTTTTCGCCAGGTTTCAGGAATCGTTTCGGGTTCTGCCCCATCCCCACACCGGAGGGGGTTCCAGTGAAAATCAGATCACCGGGTCGGAACTCCACAATCTTTGAGAGGAACTCGAGGAGCTGGGGAACCGGGCAAATCATGTCGGCGGTCGTTCCATTTTGCTGGACTTCGCCGTCAATATCGGAGCCCAATCGAATGGCGTCCGGGTTTGAGAACTCATCCGGAGTGACCAACCACGGACCTGTGGGGGCAAATCCCGCAAAAGACTTACCTAGGCTGTATTGGGGCGCCTGTCCGAACTGCTGGCGAATACGCTCTGAGAAGTCCTGGCCAATAGTCAATCCCGCCACGTGGTCCCACGCATTAGCGGCGGATATGTTCCGACCACCTTCACCGATAACGACTACTAGCTCACACTCCCAGTCGACGTTACCGCCGTGAGGCAAGGTGACCTGGGTGTCGGGGCCAGTGAGAGAGGAACGCCACTTGGTGAAAACTGGAGGCAGCTCTGTGGTCACCTTGTAGCCGGCTTCCTTTTGGTGTGCCTGATAATTCAGACCAATCGCAAATATTTGCTGCGGCTCTGGAGAGGGCGCGGCCAATTTCGCTCGGTCAATTGCGAGCGATGACCCAGATGCACTCGAGGCCCACGCGCTAAACGCCGACCAGTTGTCGTAGACGCTCTGTATGTCTGGCCCGAACTTCCCCCCGCTGGCCTCGTGAATGTCGATTCCCGAATCGTCCGAGGTGAGAAGGACAGCTTTGTTGTCATGATTGGCGATTCTCATGAGACTCCTTTGTCAGGTGAGGGGCACTTGTCCCAAATAACCATAATGATAATGTTTATTTCTAAACCACGCGATTCAGAAAATCAAATCGAGCCAGATTGTTATCGTTGGGTTACACAGACCACCACACCGAACCACACGAAGGACCAGGATGAGCATGTCCTCCTCGACTCTCGCACCGTCTGCGCGCGAATCGAACGCGATCTATTTCGCGGCTCACTCCAGTCGAGCTTCCGCGGCGGCCGAAATTCTGGGAGTGATTGCTCGCGAGGCTGGGCCGGGCGTCCGCCTCGGGACGAAAGAGGAGCTTCGGGCCCGGTGTGAAGTCTCAGTGGGTTCCTTCAACGAAGCTCTCAAGATTGCCCAAAATCGCGGCCTTGTGACACTGCGCCCCGGGCCTGGCGGGGGCATCTTTTCTCAAGCTCCATCCGCGATCGTGCGCCTAGGTAATCTCCTCCTTGCCCTAGACCGCGATGAGGACACTGTGGCTGAAGCCGTCCACGTACGGAATGCCTTGGACGTGCTTCTCATGGACGATGCAATCGTCCATAGAACCGATGACGACGTTCGTAAACTCCGGCATGAGATTGACCTCATGGCGCAAGCCGTGGCCCAAGGACATCCCACAGACTTCATGAAAGCGAATTGGCACCTTCACGCCGTCATCGCCAACATCAGCCCTAACTCGATTCTGAGGAACTTCTACCTCGGTCTACTCGAATTGATTGAGCAACACACGTTGGCGGTCCAGCCCACCAGGGATCAACCTCTGCAGGGTTACATAGAGTACCGATTGGATCTCCACTCTCGGATGGTGGATGCAATCGAAGGCGCTGACCAGAAGCTCGCCCAGAAGCTCGTGGAGGAACACAACACCGAGAGCTACCAGCAGTAATTCTCGCTGGCGCAACAATTAGGGAGCAGCCGTGACACGACCGCTCGTGGCCCTCATTACAGACGTCGACTGGGAGGGTCTCAGCGTTGAGGAACAAGCATTACTCCCCGTGGGGTGTGAGATAGTCGTCGCTCCCGATTCCTCGCCAGAAACACTGCGGAAACTCGTTCCCCATGCTGACGTCATTATGGTGTGTTTTGCCACTCTTCCAGCGACGGTAATCGCGGAAGCCTCCAGCGCCCGTGCGATTCTTCGGTGGGGCGGAGGAACCAACAACATCGATCTCGACGCTGCTCGTGCTCACCATATCCCCGTTTACAACGTGCCCGATTTCTGTGTTGAGGAGGTCGCAGACCACGCACTCATGATGATCCTGGCGCTCTCGCGAGGTCTTGAACGCCAAATCGCAACCACACGTTCCGGTGGGTGGTCGTTGCCCGGTGACTTGCCAAGGCGGTTGAGCACACAGACCTTAGGGCTCGTGGGAATGGGGCGAACCGGTCAAGCGCTTGCAAGGCGAGCGCAAGTGCTCGGGATGTCTGTGCGCTACACCATGAGTGAGCGCAAGCTCCCAGATGACATCACAGCAACCCGGGCAACCAACCTTGCCACCTTGGCATCTGAAGTTGACGTCATGTCGCTCCACCTCCCTCTGACCGAGGAAACATTTCACATTATTGATGCTGAGGTTCTCCGTGTCATGCGACCCCACGCCACCCTGATTAATGTGGCGAGAGGTGGGCTAGTGCATACCGATGACTTAGTGAAGGCCCTGGAGTCCCGCACAATTCAGAGTGCGGGACTTGACGTGACAGATCCAGAGCCGCTGCCCGCCGACCACCGTCTTCGATTTCTCCCACAATGCCTTGTCACACCACATTTTGCTTATCGGTCTCGCGAAGCGATCACGGAAGTGCGAGAACGAGTTGCGCTGGCGGCCAGAGATATCGTCCAAGATCTTGTGCCAAACCCTCGGCACGTGAGCCTGGTGAAATGATCGCACCTGCCTCGTTTGCAGCCATAGGATCGGGGCTTCGCACCTCGGGCGTTTTCCCGCGTGGAGGACGCAGAGATCAATGGGCGGGTGACGCCGGTGGCCTTCACCGCTCAGCACGCTTCGCGGACGAGCTCGAACAGGAGCCGTACCGATTGGAAGATACGCTGTGACCATCTCGAGGAGAGGATTTCCCATGCTCCGCCCCTGCGTCGTCATCGCCACCTTCACGCCCAAACCTGATCACTACGACGAGGTCAAGCGCGTGCTACTCGAGGTGTCTCCTGAGGTGCATCAGGAAGAGGGCTGTGAACTCTATGCACTCCACGACGAAGTGGACGGCACTCTCGTCCTTATCGAGAAGTGGACCAGCCGGGAGCTGTGGCAAGCGCACTTAGCGTTGGACACGGTTACCCGCATCCAAAAGGGTGTGGAGGGTCTCCTGGAGGGAGACGTGGAGGTCCGCGAGATGTATGGCGTCACCGATACCTCGTACCCGGAATCGCTCTAGGTCAGCCATGGCGCTGGTGATTAGGGAAGCGACACCGTCACAGGTGGATCACCTGATGGAGGCGTCCACCATCTTGTTGCAATCGCTGTATCGAGAGGAGAGCAACCATCTGGTGGATCCGACCGATTTGAGCGCCGAGGGAAACCTCCTCTTAGGTGCGGAGGAGCTCGACACTTTCATCGGCTGCGTGGGCTATGTCGAACGGGGCGACTACGCCGAGGTGAAACGACTGTTCGTCAGCCAGGAGTTCCGGGGCCAGGGCGTTGCTCGCGTGTTGATGGCGGAGCTCGAGAGTCGAGCGGTAGATGCCGGGCACACCATAATGCGTCTCGAGACAGGTATTCATCAGCCCGACGCGATGACCCTCTTTGAGACTCTCCGCTATCAGATCCGCGCACCCTTTGGTGATTACGTCGACGACCCACTCAGTGTCTTTATGGAGAAGAAGCTGACCTAAGAGGGCGAGCTCACGTCGGCTCTAGGTGTGGTTCACCGACGGGAGGGTATGACGCCTCAGAACCGACCGTCGTCAGACCTGTCGATGAGGGATCGAATATCGATTTTCGGCAAGCTCGCGCGCCGCTCGTCAATCCGTCGAAGCACCTCCTCTTTGTCACTTCTCGCACATGTGTCGACGAGATAGTTGCGAATGTAGTCCTCAAGGGAGAGGCCGCGAGACTTCGCACGTTGGGTGAGAGTATCTCGGACACTCGCCGGAACGTTAGGAATTCTGAGCGTCGCCATGGGATTCTCCTTCTGCAGGTGAGGCGAGCCT
>JANQZT010000071.1 GCA_030728325.1 Pontimonas sp. | reverse complement strand
GGCATAGACAGTGGCAGGAGCGACGATCTGGTGGGTGTTGGCCACTGGCCTTGTCACAATTCCCCCGGCGGGGACTTCGACATCTCTGCCATCAAAGTTCACAGCAACCGAATCCTCCCCGGGGTTTGCAAACGTGACTCTGGATTCTCCAAGCGGAGGAATCGCGAGCGCAGCTGACCCCACCAACGGGTAGGAGCTTCCCACCCAGCTGGTGTCGGTTGTTTGATCATTACCCACGCTCTGGCGGACGCCCGCAACGACGGGCTCGCTGGAGTCAACAACGATGGCGACATCACCGCTCCCCAATTCATCCAGGGTGAGATCGACAACCTGCCCTGCGACCAACTCCAGCCGCGTTGTCGTGGGTGCACCTGAGGCTCTGAGTATTCGAACACTGACTGACGCATCGTTCTCCGGGGAGAGTAAACGCAGCGCTCCCCCCACATCGACATAGCCCTCTTTGCCCTTGATGGGACCGAGGAGGTCCTCGGGTGCAAGATAAACCCCAGGAATCACTCGCTGTGTACCGGGCGCCGGTTGACCCGTCACGATCGAGAGCCCATCGGCCAGGAGGCCTCTGACGATCGAGGCATGAAGTGCTGCCACTACTCCGACGCCTGTGCTGGTGACGCGAATAACAGGGGAGGCTTCACTGGGCGCCAGGCCAGCTAGCGAGAAAACTCTTTGTGCCCCGGGTTGGACCAGAATTCCCTGGCCCAACGGCGAGGAAATTGGCCCGGTAGTCCCCCAGATGTCGATATTCACTGTTGCCGGAACATCTCCTGGGTTGGAGAGCGTCAAGGCCGCTTGTCTACCAGTCGTGGTGTCTCCACCCACCAGCCAGGTCTCGGTGCGGGGCTCCTGGCACTCAGAAATCGCAAGCCCTCGGACATTGAGATTAGACAGGCTCTGGTAGCTGATGGCAGCAAGGGGGCCCTCTGCAGCTGCTTGTGAGACAACGACCGGATACGTCGTGCTGAGCGCTCCCTCGAGAGACAATCCATCGAGCACTGTGGTGCTGGAAAGAGCGGAGGTGGTGGGGTTCGCTCCAGCGAGAGCTTCAGTAGGTGACCCGTAGGCCACAGGCTCAGAGCTTGCAGACCCAAACGACAAACCAGGACCCATACAGACCAAGACTCGATCCGGCTCTGCCGGCATCACCTCGACCAGAGGCATATCGGGCACCGGGCCATCAAAGCTTCGAACAATTCCGGCGGGAACAGCGGTCACCGAGAGCAGCACACCGATCACCAACGCAATCGTTGCCACCACCGACGCGACCGTCCTGCTCGCAAGGTTTCTCGCACCGTGTTGAGGGATGTGGTTAGAGGTCATCTGATGTCTCCTCCCCCAACGTCGGAACCGCATCATCAATAGGTCGACTCGTTCCTCGGGAGCGACGCTCAGTCGGAACCGCCAGAATCGTGGCCACTGTCAACAAACCAAGGAACCATTGCCCCGCTAGTCCCACCTCGGAGAGCTGTGGAGCGGCAATCGCTGGGACTGGATCCCTGACCTGCCAGAGCTGACCCGAATCAACAGAGCTAGCACTCACAAGCTCTGGTCGCTGTGCGAGCGTGAGCGCTGCTTCGCTGTCTGGAGAATCTCTCAAGAGGACGAAGGAGATTCCATACTTTTCCACGAGGGGAGCTGGGTCGGCGGCACTGGGTCGCACGAGGATGGCGGCAAGCCTTGCTAAGTCCTCATCGCGCTCCAGAAGTGCGGTGTCTCGACCTCGAAGAAGTGTGGAGGATTCCATCAGAGTCACACCGGCACCTCGCTCCAGAGTCACGAGATAAGCGTCCTCGGTGGCAGTGATGACTATTGTTCCCACCTGAGGTGATTGAGCCGCTTCTGCTGCGACAAAGGCCGGCAGAGTTCGAGGCGCAGAAACAGGTTGCACGCTGATATTCCCCGACCACGCCTGAACAGCCATGAGTCCGGGGGCAACAAACCCCGTCATGACAAGGGCCACACCAGCAATCCGCGCCGCTCCTGGACCAAACCCACGAAGCGCGTTGCCCAATGAGTCGTGAAAGTCGACGCGATCCAACACTGAACCAGCGCCCACCAAGAGCCCAAGCAGGAGCACTCCCACGGCAACTCCTGGCCAGACAAACACTGCGTCTGCTCCCTGGAACCCTGAGAACAGGGACGGTGCCACCGTCGCCGCAACAAGGCCCATCGCTACTAACAATCCAAAAACAAGACTCGCTCTCGCCTGCCCCAGAGCAAGAGAAAACAGTGCAAGAACAATGAGAAGTGCTCCCATGGCGAAGACCAGGATGGCAAGAGTCCCCGACGAGACGCCCACTATGTCCGACACAGACTCTGAAAGGGTCTCTGGCCAGCCCAACAGGGCTGACCACCACGGAGCCTGACTAAACGGGGATGCATGGCCAGGGTCTGCAAAGAGCACACCCCAGTTGTCCCACCAACGGCCACCGACCTGATCCCACCAGCCAAAAAATCGCGGAAGAGAGAGAAATACAGCAGGACCCAAGGCGACCGGAATCACACCGGCGATCATGCGGACCGGATGGGACAGTG
>JANQZT010000070.1 GCA_030728325.1 Pontimonas sp. | reverse complement strand
TTTTCGGCCGGCGCGGCCAAGGAGGCAATTCAGAGCCTGTCCGAGACAGACATCGATGTGCTTGTCACTGACGTTCACCTCGGCACCGAGCTCTCAGGAATAGATGTGGCTCGTGTCGCAGAAGAACACAACCCCGACATCGGGGTTGTGTATTTGACCAGCTACGAAGACCCCCGGCTCGCATTGGGCGGTGTTCCTGTCCAGCTTGTGAAAAATTCCGTCTACCTGGTCAAGCAATCGGTCCAGACCGGTTCCGAACTCGCCGAGGCTATCGCCACGGTCGTCTCGAAGAAAGGGTCCGGGCTGCCCGAGTCGGGGTCTCCCCTGTCTCAACTCTCCAATCGCCAGATGCAGACCCTCGCGTTGCTAGCCGCCGGACACTCGAACAAAGAAATTGCACGTATTAGGGGAATTACCGAACAATCTGTGGCGATATCCATCAATCGAATTTCTAAGTCCCTCCGGATTCCCTCACAACTTGATCGCAATCAGAGAGTCCACCTCGCCCGTGTCTTCCTCGGAAAGTAGGGTTCTCCAGGGAATCGACCGAACGAGGCGTTTTCTGCGCGTTGGTGGCCCTGGGCTTCTGCCCACTGCACATTTTGCTCCCGTTGGCTACATTTTCGCAGTTGTTGCAGCGCTGGCGTTCAGGACCGAGTTCGGCCCCCTGTCGATCATTCTGAATCTTCTGATCAACGCCACCGTGGTGACCGGGTTGTGGGGAATCTCTCACGGCGCTAAAGCAACCATCTTTCGACACCGCTTCGAAAGGGCCATTCCCGCGTGGCAGGTCATCGCCTTCGGAGGATTATTGGGCATTGTTGCCCACGGTGTCCACGGGTTTGGTGCGGCGACGCTCGGTGTGGCCACCCCTGAGGTGACACCCGTGTCTTTCGGTGTGGCGGCAGCTATTGGAGCAATCGGCATTGTGGTCAGCTCGGTAACCGAAAGACAACGCCTTTACGCACGAAGGGTTCTCCGACTCCAGCAGGTGGAGAGCGGGGACGCAGAAGGCTTGGCCGAGCTCTTGTCAAACGCCTCTCTGGCATTCGAGGAGCTGCAAGAGCGCGTCAACCACGTTATTGATCGCTCACCCCCCGGCGCCGAGGGCTCCAGCGTGTTAGAACACGTGATCGACGACGCGATCAAACCGCTGTCCCGGCAGCTCGCTCAGTCCAGTCGTATTCGGTTCGAGCCCCTGCTTGTCAGGGGGGTGGCTCGAAATGTTCTCGCCTTCGACCCTTACGCCCAGGCGGGCTGGGTGGCGCTGATCTACGCGCTCGGCATCGTCGTGGTCAACCAGATTCCGATATATGGGCAGGAACGGGCCGTAGCGTCTTTCTTCGCAGGCGCGATTGGATTTGTCACAGTGGGAGGCACTCTCACTCTTGCGCGACGGTTTCTGCGCCCACGACTCACCAGGCTGTCACCTCGGAGTGTTCTGGTGTATCTCCTCCCGTTTTTCGTGCTTGCCCCTGTGCAAACCACAATCAACCAAAGCTTCTTTTGGCCACAGATCGAGCCTGGGATTTTTGTCAGCGGGCTCTTTATCAACGGGCTCCAGCTTGTTGCTGTCTCGGCCCTTTTTTCTTTTTCCAGCCCACCTCTCTCTAGCCCCCTGCCGGAGTTAGCGGGAGACACGGGGAGGGCTCATTCTCCCTCGTGGATGAGAGGCGAGTGGGGCAGGGCAACCGTTCAGGCAACGCTGCGAGCGCTCACCCACCACATGCATGGCACCGTTCAAAACAAAGTTCTAGCACTCAGGCTCTCGGATGACAGCGATAGCCTCAAGGACCTTCAGGGGCTCAAAGCCGCGATTTCGGAGATTATTGCCGAGGCTAAGGAAGACTTTCAAGGCCATCAAACCCAATCGTTCGAGGAGAAGATTCGCAAACTGACAGAGGACTGGCAGCCCGTCGCCACGATTACCGTGGCGTCTGCGCTTCCCGACATGTCCCCCCTTCGGGGCGCTGTGCTCTTTATGGTGATCCAGGAGGCCGTCACAAATTCAATCCGGCACGGTCTTTCCCGGACAGTGAGCGTTGACCTCCGTCCCGGCGACTCTCCTCGACGTGTTGCCTTAGAGATTCTTGACGATGGGACCGGTCCGCTTGGACGACGGGGAAAAAGAGGCGTAGGGCTCAGTTTTTTGGCTGCTCTGAGCGAAGGATCGTGGAGCTTGACAGTCCGCGAGGGCGGTGGGGCCCGACTCGCGGCATCCCTCTGGTGCTAACACGGCTCCACCAATAGTTAACTTAACCTAACAATAGCTGGTATCCTTGATTCCGGCGACCTCGGGGCACACAGCCCACGAGGCGTCAGAGGGAAGGGCATAGGCTCCGTGAAGAACAAGAAGGCGGTGATCTGGGTTCGCATCGCACTTGCTGCAATTGCGCTGGGCCTCGGCCTCGTCGGCGTTCTTGCTTCGGATTCTTTTCTCTAAGAATTCCCGTCTCACCACCAATGTTGTAGAAAGGTAAAGACATGCTCACACTGCCCTCTCTGCCCCCTCGTACCTTCGCTCATCGCGCCGGGACCGGCATGGCCGTCCTGCTGGCTTTGGGGATCCTTGTGGGATGTAGCGCGCCTGAACCCACCAGCCCCGACAGCACTGCGGGTGAGGAAAGTCCCACAACTGAGGAATCGACAGAAGTCGCCCCAGAACGAGTCGACATTCCCACAGGGCTCGAAGCGAGAAGTTTTGCCGAAGGTATCGATGACGCAG
>JANQZT010000069.1:9156-14996 GCA_030728325.1 Pontimonas sp. | reverse complement strand
CACAACCCTTCGTAATCGACGCGGTGGAGCAGGCTCCTATGTCTCTCCTCACGCACAGCGTACGAGTTCGAGAAAAAGCAGAAAACTTAGGAGCAGTTCATGGTTGATAACCACGTCGCGGTTGATATCCGCACATCATTCGGTAAGGGTGCAGCACGCAAGTTGCGCGCTGCCGGCAAGATTCCCGCAGTGGTCTATGGCCACGGCGCTGATCCGCTTCACGTGGCGCTTCCCGCCCACGAAACCACTCTGATTGCTCGTCGTGCCAACGCACTGATCGAGCTCAAGATGACCGATGGTGAGCAGCTAGTCCTCATCAAGGACATCCAGCGTGACCCCGTTCGTCAGATCATTGAGCACCTCGACCTCGTTATCGTCCGCAAGGGTGAGAAGGTCACCGTGGACATCTCCGTTCACGTGGAAGGCGAGCCTTACTCCGGCACGATGGTTCAGCTGGAGCACAGCACCGTAAGCGTAGAAGCAGAAGCAACTCACATTCCCGAGTATGTGACCGTGAACGTGGATGGCCTCGAAGAGGGCAGCCAGATTCGCGCCGGTGAGCTTGCACTCCCTGATGGCTCGACCCTGATTTCCGACCCCGACATGCTCGTTATCTCCATCCAGCAGCCTCCGAAGGTTGCCGAGCCTGAGCCCGGTGCGGCAGCAGAGGGTGAAGCTGGTGGTGGCGACGCCGGCGAGGCTTCCGCTGAGGGCGGCGACTCCGGTGGAGATTCCGGCGGCAATGACGCGGGCGGCGAATAACCCTGCCCTTTGGTTTCCCGCGCAAGAAAAGCACCTCCAGCACGGAGTGGCTGATTGTGGGGCTCGGTAACCCGGGCTCCCAGTACGAGCGCACCCGACACAACGTGGGGCAGATGGTCGTTGCTGCCTGCGCAGATTCTGCAGGCGTGAGCTTCCAGAAGTTCAAGAGCCACGGCGTGCTGGCGAGCGTGTCACACCCCGCAGGATTCACCCTGCGCTTAGCGGCACTCTCAAGTTTCATGAACCGCTCGGGTGCGCCTGTTCAGGCGATGCTCGCGTTTCACAAGATTCCTCCCGCTCAGCTGATCGTTGTCCACGATGACCTCGATCTGCCCGATGGGACGATTCGCCTCAAGTTCGGTGGTGGTCACGCGGGACACAACGGCCTCAAAGACATCGCCCGAGCCCTCGGAACACTCGATTTCCACCGGGTGCGAGTAGGTATCGGTCGACCCGATGACCCCAGACCCGTTGCGGATTACGTGCTCCAGCGCTTGAGCGCTGAGCAGGAAGCGCAGCTTCCTGCCGTGTTGCGTCTCGCGTGTGACGCGGTGGAGGCGCTGGTGACCGAGGGCCTGACCGCCGCCCAGCAAAAAATCCACCCGCCGCAGAGCTCCTAAGGCCCTGGTTCTGGGCTGGCCCGGGACTAATAGACTTCCCCGAGTGAGTCTCTCGACGCTTCCCTCTTTGCTGGTTGAAGATTCGGGCATCCTCACTTCGCTCGAGCAGGCCCGCGATGGCGGTTCTCTCGTTGTTCCCACGGGCGCCACAACGGCGGTCGTCCAAGCCCTGTCCGGGTTGTCACCGATGCCCTCCGTTACCGTGGTGGTCTGTGCAACAGGGCGAGAGTCTGACCAATTGCGCGACGAACTTCGCTCGGTCGTTCCTGAGGGCACCCACGTCCTCGATTTCCCGGCCTGGGAGACGCTTCCGCACGAGCGCCTAAGCCCTCACGCCGAAACCGTGGCGAGACGCCGCAGCGCTCTGCGCCAGATTTCTCGGGCGCATACCTCCACTGGCGGTCTTGTCGTGGTCGCTTCTATTCGGGCACTCGTGCAACCGGTGAACCCCCACATTGCCTCCTTTGAGCCGTGGGTGGCGACCAAGGGTGATGCGTCACGCTCACTCGAGAGCTGGGTGGAATATCTGGTGGAGGCCGCCTACCAGCGAGTGGACTTGGTCACCCGACGTGGGGAGTTCGCTGTTCGAGGCGGCATCCTCGATGTTTTCCCCCCTCTAGCAGAGCACCCTGTCCGCTTGGACTTCTTTGGCTCAGAAATCGACCAGGTGAACTATTTCTCCGTGGCCGACCAGCGCTCACTCCCCGAGGAGGTGGCACCGGTGGTCCTCGAGCCGGTACGAGAGATGCTCCTCACCCCCGATGTGAGGGCTCGCGCCTCACAGCTCGCGGGTGAATATCCAGGACTGCGACAGTTACTCACCAAGGTGTCAGAAGGTATTCCCACTGAAGGGATGGAGTCCCTCCAGCCCCTCTTGGTTCCAGGCCTTGTGGCCCCTTTGAGTGTGCTGCCCGATGACGCCCTGATTGTGGAGGTCGGGGCCCAGAAGGTCCAGGCTCGAGCGTCCATCTTGTTGGAGACCAACCGAGAGTTCTTGCAGGCCGCGTGGGAGGTGGCAGCACTCGATGGCTCCCAGGCACCTGTTGATCTTCACGCTGGATCCTTCCTCACCCACCAAGAATTGAAGGATTCTGTGGCTCCAAGGACCTGGGTGTCACTGGATTCTCTTGACACCGGTGAGGTCACCAACTTGCGACCACCTCTGCAGAGTTTGCCGCTCGTGACTACCGGTGGTGGAGAGGTGTGGGAGTTCATTGCGACCCGCATTCGTGACCGCGACAGTGTCATAGTGGTCGCAGCTGGTCACGGTTTGGTCGAGCGAAGCGCCCAAGTGTTGGGCGATCGCGATATTCCTCATCGCATCGATGAGGAATTAGCCGAGGCCCCAAGCCCCGGTGTGGTGAGCGTCGTGCGAGGTTTTCTGCAAGAAGGGTTCCTGGTTCCAGGCTCGAAGTTGGTGGTCATCACTGAGAAGGAGCTCTATGGCAAAGCTGTGAGCGCGTCTCCTCGGACCGGTCGAACGTTGGCCACCAAGCGCACTCGTGTGGTGGACCCTCTGCAGCTGTCCGCTGGTGACTATGTCGTCCACGACACTCACGGTGTGGGGCGATTTGTGGAGTTGGTCTCCAGGGAAATCTCGACCGGTGGTAGAAATGCCATGACCTCTCAGCGCGAGTTCGTGGTCTTGGAATACGCGCCCAGCAAACGAGGCAGTCCACCTGATCGTCTCTATGTCCCCACCGATCAGCTCGACCAACTGAGCCACTATGTGGGCAGTGATTCACCAGCACTGTCAAAGATGGGTGGCTCCGATTGGGCCGCCACCAAAGGCAAAGCACGAAAGGCTGTCCGCGAGCTCGCGGTCGATTTAGTGAAGCTCTATTCCGCTCGGATGGCAGCCCCAGGTTTTGCTTTCTCCCCAGACACACCCTGGCAGCGGGAGCTGGAAGAGGCGTTTCCGTTTATGGAAACGCCTGACCAGCTCACCACCATCGATGAGGTGAAGGCCGACATGGAGCGACCCATTCCGATGGATCGCCTGATTGCCGGTGATGTCGGGTTTGGAAAGACCGAGATTGCGGTGCGGGCAGCGTTCAAGGCCATTCAAGACCAGAAGCAGGTGGCGCTAATTGCGCCCACCACGCTCCTGGTGAAACAGCACCTGGAGACGTTCCAAGAGCGCTATGCCCCCTTCCCGATCAACTTGCGCGCCCTCTCACGGTTCCAAACCGATGCTGAAGCGAAAGCAGTGTTGGCGGGCCTTGCCGATGGCAGTGTCGACATTGTGATTGGAACCCACCGGTTGCTCAGCAAGAACGTGGTGTTCAAAGACTTGGGTCTGGTGATTGTCGATGAGGAGCAACGCTTCGGGGTGGAGCACAAAGACTCACTGAAGGCCTTGAAGACCAATGTGGATGTGTTGGCGATGTCGGCAACACCGATTCCTCGAACACTGGAGATGGCGGTCACCGGTATCCGAGAAATGTCGACACTGGCCACACCGCCCGAAGCTCGCCACCCGATTTTGACGTTTGTGGGCCCCTATAACGAATCCCAAGTCGTGGCAGCGATTCGTCGTGAGTTATTGCGAGAAGGACAAGTGTTTTTCGTCCATAACCGGGTCTCCAGCATCAACAAGGTCGCGGCCCGTGTCCAGGAACTCGTTCCCGAAGCCCGGGTGGCTATTGCCCACGGGCAAATGGGTGAAGCTGACCTGGAGCGGGTGATGGTGGACTTCTGGGAGCGACGCTTTGATGTGTTGGTCTCCACCACGATCATCGAAACCGGTCTTGATGTCACCAATGCAAACACGTTGATTGTGGATCGAGCAGAGCGTTACGGCCTCTCCCAACTCCACCAGTTGCGAGGCCGCGTGGGACGTGGTCGAGAGCGTGGTTATGCCTACCTGCTCTATGACGATGACCTTCCCATGGGAGAGAACGCCCACGACCGCCTGGCAACCCTGGCCTCCACCACGGATTTGGGTGGCGGAACCCGCATCGCCATGAAAGACCTCGAGATGCGAGGGGCCGGAAACCTGTTGGGCGCAGAGCAGGCCGGTCACATCCAAGGTGTTGGCTTTGACCTGTATTTGCGGATGGTGGGTGAAGCCATCTCGATGTTCCGAGACGACATGGCTCCTGGACAAACAGAGCTGCGCCTCGAGCTCCCGGTGGATGCCAGGATCCCGACCGACTACATCGATTCCGAGCGCTTGCGCCTGGAGATGTATCAAAAACTTTCGGGTGCGGCTGCGCCCACAGCGCCAGATACTGCTGTTGACGAGCTCGTGGACGAAATGACGGATCGCTATGGCGAGCCGCCCACGGCAGTGAGCACGCTGGTGAGGGTCACCAAGTTGCGACACCTTGCGATGACCCGGGGTATCGGGGAAACCATGGTGATGGGCAACAAACTGCGCGTGGTCGGACCACCCCTGCCCGATTCTTTGCAGGTGAGGGTTCAGAGGCTCTATCCTAAGGCCACCTATATGGCGCCTGCCAGGGTCCTGCTTGTGCCTCTCCCCGAGGATTACACCGACCAAGCGCTCATTACCTGGGTGGAGGGCATCATCGAGGCCCTCTATCCACCGCCGAAGAGTGCAGACTAAAGACATGTCCCAGAACGAGGCCCTGAACCGCTTGGTCGAGACCATGGCGCAGCTCCGGGCTCCCGGTGGGTGCCCGTGGGATGCGGAGCAATCCCACGAATCTCTCGTTCCCTATGTCATCGAAGAGGTCTACGAGCTAGTCGAAGCGCTCGAGGCTGGTAGCCCCGAGGATGTGAAAGAGGAACTCGGCGATGTGCTCTACCAAGTGCTCTTCCACGCCGACATCGCCGCTCACGCGAGTGATTCCCCGTTCACGATTGACGATGTGGCGGCGGCTGTGGACGAGAAGATGCGGGTTCGACACCCGCACGTCTTCGCCGATGGAGATGCTAAGAGCGTTGACGAGGTCGTGAAACGCTGGGATGAGATCAAGAAAGAACAAAAAGCGCACCGCGAGAGCGTGGTGGAGGGAATTCCCGAGAAGCTCTCCGCTTTGGCCAGAGCCGCCAGTGTTCTCAAACGCTCGAAGGACGTTCTTCCCCCTCCCACCTCAGAACTCTCGGGTGCAACCACCGAGGAAGAGCTGGGTCACCAGCTTCTAGGCATGGTCGCTGATGCCAGAGCACAGGGTCTTGACGCTGAGCGAGCACTGCGTGTTGCCACAAGGCAGTGGGAGGAACGTGTCCGGGCTGCAGAGCAGGCCGACCGGAATGGGGTCCAAGACCGCTCGCAGTCTTAGGGCAGAATCGCTATATGGCTGTCACCTCTGCTCGCGGTATGCGCGATTTCTCACCGCGCGAAAAGGAGCGACGGGACGCGATTCTTGCCGTCATCAGTGAGACCTACCACCGCCACGGGTTTGAGGCGATCGAGACCCCGGCTCTCGAAGACTCCAGCGTCTTGCACTCCGGAATGGGGGGAGACAACGAGAAGCTCAGTTTTCAGGT
>JANQZT010000069.1:1943-9056 GCA_030728325.1 Pontimonas sp. | reverse complement strand
GTTCTTGCCGAAGTAGAGGTCATGATGGCCACTGCCGATGCGCTCACTCGGGTGGGCGTGGAAGGTTTCACCTTCCGGGTCAATGACCGCAGACTCCTCACCGAGTTACTCGGTGCAGCAGGTATTGCCGCAGAGAACCAAGCCTCAGCCCTGATCACCCTCGACAAGCTCGACAAAGTCGGGGTCGAGGGTGTTCTCACCGAGCTTCGCGAGCGACTGCCGGCAGGCTTTGACGAAGCGATGATCCAGGCAGTGCTCACCAGTACAACGCCCGCCCACGATGCCACCGCCATCGCGGCACTCATGGGGAACACACCAGAGGCAGTGGCAGCCGCCTCGGAGCTCGTCAGTTGGGTGTCCCAGGTGGCGGGAGTGATTGGTGAGGATGCCCTGGTGTTTGATCCCACCTTGGTTCGAGGAATGGGGTATTACACCGGCTCCATTGTGGAGATCGCGCACCCGGACCTCGGTATTTCCCTCGGTGGTGGGGGCCGCTATGACGGCATGATCGGGCGGTTCCTCGGGACGAACGTGCCAGCCTTTGGTGTCTCGCTCGGATTTGAGCGACTGGTCGATATTTTGGAGACCTCACCGGTTGTTCACCACGACCGGGTGGCGCTGGTGATTCCCTCCGGTGCTGACACGTCCCACGTGATTGCGCTGAAGAAGCACCTCGTTGACACCGGTCACACGGTGCGTGTGGTGTCAGAGCAGAAGAACATGCGGGCGGTCTATGAGCAACTGGTGGCTGATGGTTTCACCCGCGTGGCCACTGCCGTGGAGACTGCCCACACCGTAGAAGAGCTGACCTGGAAAGATCTCACGTAAACGCCACCCAGGTCTGGCGTCTGGATTACTAGACTTGTCCTGGCGCTACCCCGCCACCCAACGACACCCACTCGCACATCCCCATAAGGAAGAGGACCCCTCGTGGCCGTAATTGACGCCCTGAATGCTCGCGAAATTCTTGACTCGAGGGGAAACCCCACCGTCGAGGTGGAGGTGCTGCTCGAAGATGGCACCGCCTCGAGGGCCGCTGTTCCCTCCGGTGCGTCCACGGGAGCCTTTGAAGCGTTCGAGCTGCGCGATGGCGACACATCTCGCTACCTCGGCAAGGGTGTTCAACGGGCAGTGACCTCCGTTCTCGACCTCATCGCGCCAGCCATTGAGGGCATGGACGCCACCGAGCAGCGCGCCATTGATCAGCTCATGCGGGACCTCGATGGCACCCCCAACAAAGAAAAGCTCGGCGCTAACGCGATTCTTGGTGTCTCCCTGGCGGTGGCCAAAGCAGCAGCAGAGTCCTCAGACCTAGCGCTGTATCAGTACGTGGGTGGATCCAACGCCCACATCCTCCCCGTCCCGATGATGAACGTCATCAACGGTGGCGCTCACGCTGACACCGCTGTCGACATTCAAGAGTTCATGGTGCTCCCCATTGGTGCTGGCACCTTCCGTGAAGCCCTGCAGATGGGTGCCGAGGTGTATCACGCACTGAAAGCAGAGCTCAAGAAAGCGGGAATGCAGACCGGACTCGGCGACGAGGGTGGATTCGCCCCCGAACTCGCCAGTAACCGCGCAGCACTGGACTTCCTGATGACCGCCATTGCCTCTGCGGGCTTCACACCCGGTGCTGACATTGCCCTGGGTCTCGATGTAGCGGCAACCGAAATGTTTGAAGGTGGCAGCTACCAGTTCGAAGGCCAGAAACGCGATGCCGCGTTCATGGCCTCCTACTATGGCGAGCTCGTGGATAGCTACCCACTGGTCACCATCGAGGACCCGCTGGATGAAAACGACTGGGAGGGCTGGGTTGGCTTGACCGAGGCGATCGGCAGCAAGGTTCAGCTCGTCGGAGATGACCTCTTTGTCACCAACCCCACCAGATTGCAGGAGGGCATCACCAAGGGTGCTGCCAACTCGTTGCTGGTGAAGGTCAACCAGATTGGAACCCTTACCGAGACCATGGACGCTGTAGCTATGGCGCACACCAATGGCTACACCGCAGTCCTCTCGCACCGTTCCGGTGAAACAGAGGACACCACGATTGCGGACCTGGCCGTAGCCACCAACTGTGGTCAGATCAAGACCGGTGCTCCTGCACGCAGTGAGCGCGTCGCGAAATACAACCAGTTGTTGCGGATTGAAGAGGAACTCGACACCGCTGCCCGCTACGCGGGAGCTGGTGCCTACCCACGCTTTAGCTAAGACCTGCGCGCCCTCGGTTCCCACCGAGGCGCCCTGTCTACACTGATGCCGTGGCGAAGCCAAAGCAAAAAACACAGAAGCAGACTCCGAGGAGTCGTGCTTCTGCAGCGCAGGTTCTCCTCAACCTGCAAGCCTCGGGCTTTGTCGTCATCTTCTTGGTGCTCATTGTTGCCGGAGTCGTGATTTTGTCCCCAACGCTGCGCGTTCTGGCGGAGCAGCAACAGGAAATTGCGAGTTTGGAAGCGGCGCTTGCCGAGAGTGAACAGCAGGTCGTGGCTCTGGAGGAGCAACGAGAGCGTTGGAAAGACCCCGCTTTTGTGGAAACGCAAGCTCGGGAGCGATTGCTGTTTGTCTATCCCGGAGACATCACCTATTTGGTGATTGATGATGCGGAGAACCTCGACGAGGGTGCAGATCTCGAGATTTCTACCGGCATTGTGGAGGCGCAGACCGATTGGCGAGAGTCACTGTTGGCCTCCTATCTGGTGGCCGCGACCACGACCACTGATTACCAAGTGGAAATCACCCAGAGTGGTGACTCGTCCACGGATCCAGAAAGGATTCCCTCTCCCGAGCAGGAGAGCACCCCATGAGCCTGGGGGAGAAGCCCACACCTCAAGATATTGAGGTGGTGAGCGAGCAGTTGGGCAGGCCCGCAAGAGACATTGTCGGAATCCCAGCCCGTTGTGTCTGTGGAAACCCTCTCGTGGTGGTCACCAACCCGAGGCTTGAGGATGGAACCCCGTTCCCCACGCTCTACTACTTGACCCAGCCCGCCGCTACGCAGGCGGCCTCCCGCCTCGAAGCCGAGGGCAAGATGGCGCACTACCAGGAGCGCCTCGCGGAGGATGAGGAGGCTCAGGAGGCCTATCGCCTCGCCCACGAGTCGTTCCTTGCCACCAGAGCCCAGTTGGGTGCCATCGAGGAGATCGACGGGATTTCTGCCGGAGGAATGCCCACCCGGGTGAAGTGCCTGCACTCCCTGATGGCGCACTCTCTGTCGGTGGGGCCTGGAGTGAACCCGGTGGGTGACTGGGCGCTTGCTGACACACCGTGGAGCAAAGACGTGTGCTCATGTTAGGCACCACGGTTACTCGACGACTCCTCACACTCGCACTACTGGGAGCACTGGTGGGTGTACCAGGCGTGGCACTGCAGAGCACGCCTGCGATCGCCGATCAGGTTCGTGAGCGTCAGTACTGGCTCGAGGATTACCGCATCCAAGAGGCGTGGCAGATTACCCGCGGGGCTGGAGTCCGAATTGCCATCATCGACACCGGTATCGATGCCACCCACCAGGACCTGGTGGGTGCGGTAGCGGGTGGGGCTGACTTCTCGGGCATGGGCAGTGTGGACGGGCTCACCCCGGTAGGCCCCGATAGACGCCACGGCACGATGGTGGCGTCCCTGGCCGCGGGGCGCGGCAACAACAGCGTCGACGGAGTCATCGGGAGCGCACCCGAAGCTGAACTTTTGAGCCTCTCCATGGCCTTTTCCGGCAGCGTGGTCTCAGCAGACGACCAAGTTGCCAACGCGGTGCGCTTCGCCGTGGACAACAGTGCCGACATCATTTCGCTGTCCCTGACGAGAAACACTCGCGACTGGCCAGAATCCTGGGATCGAGCCTTCAGTTATGCGGCAGCAAACGACGTCGTCGTCGTGGCCGCGGCTGGTAACCGGGGGAGCGGGACAGTGTCGGTGGGAGCGCCCGCGACCATGCCCGGTGTGCTGACTGTGGGGGGAGTGGACCAAGACGGACAAGCCAGCGATTCTGCCTCCTCCCAGGGCATCACCATTGGAGTGATGGCACCCAGCGAGGGTCTTGTCGGCGCCACACCCGGTGGCGGGTATGTGTCCTGGTCAGGAACCAGTGGCGCCACCCCGATCGTGGCCGGGATTGTGGCTCTCGTGCGCTCGGCCTATCCGAATATGGATGCCCCCAACGTCATCAACCGAGTGCTCCTGAGTGCGAATCGGGTCACCGAGACCATTCCTGACCCCATCTATGGCTATGGGCTGGTCGATGCGTATGAGGCGCTCACCGCTGATGTTCCCTATGTGAGTAGCAACCCGCTGGGGTCCATTGATGACTGGGTGGTGTTGCACCGCAAGCAGGAGGGGAACCCGATTGTGGTGCCTCTCGGGCCGCAATCTACTGTGGCAGATGAGGACCAAGCACTGCCTCCTCGCATTCCAGCGCGCGATGCTCCCCAGTGGGGGCTCCTGCCCTATGTGGTGACCGTGGGGTTCGCCTCAGCACTCAGTGTGGTCGTGTTGACCGGCGTTGTACTGGTCCTATGGCGCTTGCGAAAGCGATAGATTAGTAAGAGTCTTCTTGTTCTCCCAGTCTTAGGTGCCTCGTGACTCGAATTGTGATTGTGGGCGGCGGTTACGCCGGTTTCTACACTGCTTACAAACTCCAGAAGCTTCTCCGTCGCGGAGAAGCGGAAGTGGTCGTCATCGATCCACTTCCCTACATGACCTATCAGCCTTTCCTCCCGGAGGTGGCAGCAGGCTCCATTGAGGCTCGTCACGCGATTGTTCCGCTGCGTCGCCACCTGAACAAGTGTCGCGTCATCACTGCGCGTGTGACCGGTATTGACCACGGCAGCAAGTCTGTAACCGTCACTCCGGAGGGGCAGCCCTCCTTCAGCCTGGACTATGACCACATCGTGATCACCGCTGGTGCGGTGTCGAGAACGTTCCCGATTCCTGGAGTTGCCGACTTCGCCATTGGGATGAAGACCATCGAAGAGGCGGTCTCCGTTCGAGACCGCGTCATCGACAACCTCCACCTGGCGGCAGATATGCCTCCCGGACCTGCTCGTGACCGCCTCTTGACGATCGTGGTGGTCGGTGGTGGTTTCGCCGGCATTGAGGCATTCGCCGAGTTGCGCAGCATGGTGTCCGCGATGCTCAAGGAATTCCCCACTATCGGTATCGACGACACACACTTCCACCTCATCGAGGCGATGGATCGCATCATGCCTGAGGTCTCGGCGAAGAGCGCCCAGTGGGTCATCAAGAACTTGGAGAAGCGTCAAGCCTTCATTCACCTGAACACCCAGCTCACCAGTGCTGTGGATGGCAAGTTGGCGCTCTCCAACGGGATGACACTCGAGACTGACATCGTGATCTGGACTGCCGGCGTGAAAGCCCAGTCCATGCTCGGTGGCACGGGTATTCCCCTCGATGAGCGCGAGCGCATCTGTGCTCGCGCGGATCTTCGGGTCGAAGATGGTGACACCATCCTCGAGGGCATGTGGACCGCCGGTGATGTTGCCCGTGTTCCCGACCTCAGTGGTGGTGGAGTCGGCGGTTACTGTGTCCCGAACGCCCAGCACGCGGTCCGCCAAGGAAAAATCATGGCCAAGAACATCGTGGCGGTCATCCGAGGCGAGGAACCCAAGAATTACGTCCACAAGAACCTGGGCGCTGTCGCAGGTCTAGGTGTTGGTCACGGAGTGTTCCAGAGTGGCGACCTCGCCCTCACCGGTCTGCTCGCCTGGTTCGCTCACCGGTTCTACCACGGCTTCGCTATCCCCATGTGGGAGAGGAAAGCTCGAGTCTTCTCTAACTGGTTGGTGCACTTCTTCTGGGGACGCGACTTCTCCAGTGTCCGCAAGGTACAGCGTCCGCGCGACTTCTTTGAGGAGTTCGCCTCGAGGCCTGCGGAAGCACCCAAGAAAGCCACCAGGCAAAAAGTCGGCGCTCGCTAGTATTGGGGCCATCGCCCCGGTAGCCCAATTGGCAGAGGCAGACGACTTAAAATCGTCCCAGTCAGGGTTCGAGTCCCTGCCGGGGCACCTTCACCCATTCCACAGTTAAGCCCTCTACGCTCGAAGCTATGGAATCACTCATCATCATCGGCGTTGTGCTGGGCCTTGCCGCCATCGTCGGAATCTACCTCTGGGTCACCTACAACGGTTTGGTCACCCTCAATGTGCGCGTGGACGAAGCGTGGAGCGACATCACTGTCCAGCTCAAGCGTCGTGCGGACCTCATCCCGAACCTCATCGAGACTGTCAAGGGCTATGCCGCCCACGAAAGCAAAGTTTTTGAGGACGTCACCAAAGCGCGCGCCGCAACACTGAGTGCCGGTGATCCTGGTGCCGCTGCCGAGGCCGAGAACATGATGCAGAGTGCTCTGAAGAGCATCTTTGCGGTCGCAGAGGCCTATCCACAGCTTCAAGCCAGCCAGAACTTCCTCCAGTTGCAAGCAGAGCTTGTCGACACCGAGGACAAGATTCAAGCCTCGAGGCGCTTCTACAACGGTGGCGTTCGCGAAATGAACACCCGTGTCCTGCTTTTCCCCAACACTTTGTTTGCGAAGAGCTTGGGCTTTGGCGAGCGCGACTTCTTTGAGGTCGAAGACGCTTCGGCTATCGCTAACGCACCCCGCGTTCAGTTCTAGTCGAGGGGCTCTCCAGCCGTGTATCGGGCGATAGCTGCCAATAAACGCAACACCTGGTTCATCATGGCGTTCTTTGTGGCGCTGGTTGCGGGACTCGGGTACGTCTTTGACCTCTACCTCTCGGGTGGGGGAACAGGAGTCGTGTTCTTTGGCGTGCTGATTGGCGCGCTCGTCTATGTGGCCATCCAGTACTACTCAGCCGGCAAGCAGGCTCTGTCGATGGCGGGGGCCAAACAGATCACCAAGGCGGACAACCCCCGGTTGTATCGCATCGTGGAAAACCTGGCGATCACGACCGGGCTGCCGCTGCCGAAGGTCTACATTGTCGAGGACCCCGCACCCAACGCTTTTGCAACCGGTCGCGACCCCGAGCACGCAGCGGTCGCGGCAACCACCGGACTACTCGAGATCATGAATGACGCAGAACTCGAGGGTGTGATGGCCCACGAAATGGCCCACGTCAAGAACTTCGATATTCGCGTCACCACGAT
>JANQZT010000069.1:0-1843 GCA_030728325.1 Pontimonas sp. | reverse complement strand
AGTGCACTGGAGAAATTGGGCCAATATGGCCGACCGCTGAAGAAGCAGCAAGCCTCGATGGCTCACCTCTGGATGGCAGACCCCATCCAGCCCGGCGTTATTGATCGGATGTTCCAAACCCACCCGCCCATCAAGGACCGTGTAGCACGTCTGTTGGAGAACAAAGCACGCTTCTAGATGTGCCTAACGGGCATCGCGCCTAGACTAAACGCATGATTGCGTCGCGCAAGAGTGCCAGAGTGCAGAGTCCCCGTGTGGTGATTCCTGCCGGTCTGGAGCGCGCCACACAGTGGTCATGGCGCCTCTTGCTCATTGCAGCGGCCATCACGCTGGGGCTTTTTGTGGTCGCTCAACTCAGTTTCTTGATTATTCCGCTGTTTATCGCGGTTCTGTTGGCTGCTTTGGTGGCACCAGTGTCGGTCGGCCTTCGGAAATTGCGCTTTCCCCGGTGGCTCGCGACCCTGACCACCATCATTGTTTTTCTTGCGGCCGTCGGTGGGCTCTTTTACCTCGTCATCAACGAGGTGATTCGGGGCTGGGAATCGCTTCAGGCCCGGACAATCCTCGCCTATGACGATTTCGTCCAGTACCTCCTCGACTCACCCTTGCAGGTGACTGAGGCGCAACTCAACGAATGGGTCACGGCGCTCGCCACTGAGTTCAACATCGACTCGTCCTGGGTGCTCTCCGGAGCACTCTCGGTGACCTCCTCGGTAGGTTCTTGGTTGGTGGGTGCCGGTATCGCCATCTTCGCGCTGATTTTCTTCATCCACGACGGAGCTCGGATTTGGGAGTATGTCGTCTCTTGGTTCCCGAAGCTTGCGAGACCGGCCATCCTCGGGGCTTCCCGCTCGGGCTGGAACACCCTGATCGAGTTTGTGAAGGTTCAGATCCTGGTGGCGTTCGTGGATGCCCTCGGAATTGGATTGGGCGCGTTCTTCTTAGGACTTCCCTTGGTCGTTCCCATTGCGGTGGCAGTGTTCTTGGGTGCTTTTGTCCCCATCGTTGGTGGCACCGTGGCGGCAGCGCTCGCCATCTTGGTCGCGCTGGTCTATGAAGGTCCGGTAACAGCCCTGATCATGTTGATTATTGTGCTGGCGGTTCAGCAGCTGGAGGGTCAGATTCTTCAGCCGCTGATCATGGGACCGGCTCTTCGCATTCACCCCCTCGCCGTCGTTTTGTCCATTGCTGCCGGTGGATATCTCGCGGGAATCGCGGGAGTGCTCTTTGCTGTTCCCGTGGTGGCATTCACCAACGTGGTCATTAGGTACTTGGCAGCGGGAGACTGGCGGGGAGACCCTGATGCTCTTCCGACTAACGAGAATCTGGTGGTCCGATGACTCTTCTGGATAACGAGACTGACGTTGCGCTCCCCGGTCCCACTCTGGCTGATTTCGAGGACGCGAAACGCGTCCTCGAGGGTGTGGCACAGACCACTCCGATGGAGTACTCCCGCTACCTCGAAGAGGTTCTGGGTGTCCCGGTGTATTTGAAGTGTGAAAACCTTCAGCGCACCGGTGCGTACAAGATTCGTGGCGCCTACTACTGCATCTCGAAACTCAGTGACGAGCAAAAAGCCAAAGGCGTGGTGGCGGCGAGCGCCGGCAACCACGCCCAAGGCGTTGCCTTTGCCGCCAAAGAGCAGGGCATCAAGGCCACCATCTTCACCCCGATGGGTGTGGCTTTGCCGAAACTCCAAGCCACGAAGGCGTATGGAGCAGATGTCGTCCTCGGCGGGGATGACATGCTTGAGCCTTTTGCCAAAGCCAAAGAGTTTGCTGAGACAACCGGTGCTATTCGTATTCCCCCCTTTGACCACCCCGACATCATTGCCGGGCAGGGA
>JANQZT010000068.1:48924-60541 GCA_030728325.1 Pontimonas sp. | reverse complement strand
GCGCAGTGGGTGCCGGGGGAGTCAAAAGCTCACCATTTTGAGACCTTACTCACCGCCCGGGCTATTGAGACTCAAACATTTGTGGTGGCCAGTGACCACCCGGAGCCCTCGGGTGTGGGCCTCTCACAGATTGTGGACCCCCGTGGTCGTGTTGTCGCCACGGCAGGTGTCGATGCTGGGGTTGTTCATGGCGAACTAGAGAGCGCACTGCTCCACGAAGTGCGCGAGGCAAACCCCATGTCGGCGGCTCGACGCTTTGGGGTGACCCCGCTCTAGGTTGCCTGTGGAGAAAATCTGCGGGGTGTTTCTCCTTCTTTCTACACTCCGAGGATGAAGCCTCTCCTCCTCATTTCTCTTCCTCTTCTCGCCCTGGTGGGGTGCCAGACCCTGGAGCAGGAGATTGTTCTCCCCGGGGTGGATGACCCGCCTCCCGCGGTTCTCTTGGGCCATGTTCCGGGTGGGCTCCCGGCAGATTTTTATGAGGACGCAGCCGAGGTCACCGGTGAAGCAGTACTTCGCTATGTTGCGCTCTCTGACCAGATCACTGCCGAGGGCGGGGTAAATCCGCAGTCGATGAAACCCCTGGTGTCCCCTGAATGGTGGGTGGTGGAGCAAGAGGGCTTTGCCTACTTCGTCGAAGAGGGCTTTCGCACCCAAGGAACGAGTGAGGTGTCTCGGTTCCTGGTGCAAAGTGCACGACTCACACCGAGAGACACCGTCGAGGTTGGCGTCATCGCCTGCGTGGACACCACGGGAGTCATTGTTTTTCCTTCTGAGAGTCCTGGTCCACCCGACATTCTGTGGCAGTGGCATCCGGCGTATGAAGATTTCGAGGGCGAAGCAGCCGACTGGGCGGCTATTGAAGAGTTCCTGGAGGACCCTCGGGTGTCCTGGGGCTCGCCTCAGGCCGTGGTGTTCTGGTTTGAGGGTCCCTCGATGGACTCACTGCTTCTGAGTAGTTCAGAGCCGTGGTGGGGTGTGTACTCATGTCTCTGAAGGTGATGGCCACGGCGGTTCTGGGCATTGCTCTTGCTCTTGGCACCCTCACCCCGGCCCTCGCGAGTGAGTGCACCCACGCGGCGCGAACGAGTGGCCAGTGCTCAGGCGTGGGTGCGGTGGTGACCAGTGAGGGAGTCACGGTGTCCGGAACGCAGGTCACCCCGGGTAGTTCGGGCGGCGGCTACCGAGGGTCCTGGAGCCCTCCTCCACCCCGAGACCCAGTGCTGGGCTCCGCACAGTGTGAGGTCAAAATTGCTGGCCTCTGCCGGGGGTCGTCACCCTCCAGGGACGTGGTGGAACGAGAAGAACCCACTCCGCCACAATCACTGAGTGATGTGGCGCAGTTTGCGCCAGGGGGCGCGGAGTTTGTCCAGGAACCCGCCGGGTGGAGTCTTCCGCTACTGCCCACGAACGTCTTCTCCACGTCCACAGCGACCACAGAATCGGGGGAGTTGCTGGGATGGCCGATCGAGGTGCGATTCACCCCGGTCGCGTACACCTGGAGTTTTGGCGATGGGACAACCAGGGTGGATAGCTCACCGGGTGCGTCCTGGGGGACGCGTCAGTTCAGTGTGACTCCGACCTCCCACAGGTATGAGATCTCCGGGGATTATCGGATCAGCCTCGAGGTGACCTACGAAGCGTCCTATCGCTTCGACGGGGGAGCTTTTCAATCCTTGCCCGGTCACATCACTCGATCCGGTGGCGAAAAGGTTGTTGAGGTCCTCAGCGTGACCCCGGTTCTCGTTGACCGGGGATGCCACTCCGAAACCCTCGTTGCAGGGCGATGTTAGGGAAGTCACCAGGTATCGTTAGGGATTGCTGAGGGGTTCGTTCAGGTTTCACTCCCACACTGGTGCTCTCAGGAAGGATTCGAAACGTGACTCAGACTGATCCCACGCCGGAGAGCAGCGACTCTCCCGACACCGCTCCAGACACCGCTCCCGACACCGCTCCCGAGACGGTGGCGGAGGCTGAGACTGCCCCAGAGACTGCGATTCCAGAAGAGGCAGATACGGCCACTGCACCTTCCACCCCATCTGCTCCTGTTTCTGTGTCTCCTTTTGACCCCTCCGTATACGGTGGGATTTCCGACAGCTACACGCGTGCCCAGGCTCGAATGAGGGAAGCCGACAAGAAGCGTGCCAGGACTCTCGGTGTCTTTGTGACCGCCGCCTTGCTGGTCGGTGGCTTGCTGGGTGGGACCGCTGGCGGCGCCTTTGCTATCTGGAATCTGTCATCCCGAGGTTTGGTGACTCCAGGAGTTCAAAGCCCCCAAACCATCACGGTGAACGCTCCTGCTGAGGCCAGCGAGATCACCGCTGTCGCTGCCACCGCTATGCCTTCCGTGGTGACGATCGAGGTAGCGGGGGCGCAGGGCGCGGGTAGTGGCTCTGGCGTGATTATCTCTGAGGAAGGGCACGTGATGACCAACGCTCACGTGGTCTCCAGTGGCGCTCAAGAACCCGCTATTCGGGTCACCACGTCCGATGGGCGCCTTCTCGGCGCCACGGTGGTGGGGCGAGACATACTCTCTGACATTGCCGTGATCAAGATCGACAGCGAGGGACCTTTTTCCGTGATGGCAGTGGGCGACTCTGATGCCCTGAACGTCGGGGATGAGACCATCGCCATTGGAGCCCCCTTGGGTCTCCCGGGGACAGTCACGAGCGGAATCATTTCTGCGATCAACCGGAGCATCACGGTTGGAGCCTCTAGCGCTCCCGGTGAGGAAGATGGACAGTTCGACTTTGACCTGCCCGGCGGTGTTTCCATTGGGCAGACCATCTCGCTACCGGTCATTCAAACTGATGCTTCGATTAACCCCGGTAATTCGGGGGGAGCGCTCCTGAATACCTCGGGCGAGCTCATCGGCGTGAACGTGGCCATCGCCTCGACCGGCGGGCAAGGTTCGGGGAGTATTGGGTTGGGCTTCGCTATTCCCTCCAACTTCGCTCTTCGGGTTGCCACCGAGCTGATCGAGTCTGGTGCCGCGAGCCACGGTCTTTTGGGTGCGCTGGTCACTGACGCCAGTTCGGTGGCATCCGCCACGGTGACCGGCGCCTACATTGACAGCGTCACCCCCGGGGGTTCAGCTGATCGTGCGGGAATTCGAGCGGGTGACGTCGTGACGAGGTTCAACGGACTCCCGGTCACCAACCGGATTGATTTGACCGCTCAGGTGCGGGTCCTGCCCGGAGGGTCAAATGCGACCCTGACCTACGTGCGCTCCGGCAACACGTACACAGTCGAAGTGACGCTGGGCAACCTCTAGCTACTCGTCGCGAAGCTTCTCGTAGATGTCTTTGCAGGTGGGGCACACCGGAAACTTCTCGGGATCTCGGCCTGGCACCCAGACTTTGCCACAGAGTGCGATGACGGGCTTGCCCGAGAGAGCACTCTTGAGAATTTTGTCCTTCTTGACATAGTGCGAGTAGCGATCGTGATCGCCATCCTCGACTTGCTCCTCGTTGAGGAGTTTCTCCAGTTCCCGGTCGAGGACGTCAGTAGTGCCCTCTGTGTCTGCTGCCATGCCCCTATGGTAACCGGGGAGGCCTAGAGCACTCGAGTGGGAATGGCGGGTTCTCCGGAGCTCAACGAGAACGCTGAAGCAGGCATCTCTGACAACGCCTTGCGGTGATGTTCGCGAGCAGCTTTCACGGTGTCGTGCGGACTCATCGAACCAACTGGCTCACCGTTCTCCATCAGAGTGGTCAGCAGAGCGCGCGCGCCAGCGGGGGATTCATAGGCAGGGTCAGTGCTGACGATTTCTTCGCTGGCGATTCCGTCATTCACTATCCGAAACGCGGTCTTTCGCCCACCCGGGTTTCCTTTGTGGGAGCTGCGCTTGGCTACTGGGACAAATTCGCCGTGATCCGAGGTTCGGGCCACAAGTTTGTAGACCAGGCCCACCGCAGGGGATCCAGAACCAGTCACCACACTCGTTCCCACGCCAAACACGTCCACGGGTGCTCCTCGCAGGCCCGCAATCGTGTGTTCATTGAGGTCGTTGGTGACCACGATCTTCGTGGAGGTCGCGCCGAGGGAATCCAATTGGTCTCGAACCGAGCGCACCACCACGGGTAGGTCGCCCGAGTCAATACGCACAGCCCCGAGCTCGGTGCCCGCGACTTTCACCGCGGTCGCAACCCCGGCTTCGATGTCGTAGGTGTCAATCAGGAGGGTTGTCCCTGTACCCATGGACGCAATTTGCGCCTGGAAGGCTTCTTCCTCGGAGTCGTGGACCAGGGTGAAGGAGTGGGCTGCGGTTCCTCGAGTGGGGATGCCATAGCTTCGCCCCGCCTCTAAGTTGCTGGTGGCATCAAATCCGGCGATGTAGGCGGCTCGCGCAGCGGCAACGGCACTTCTTTCGCTCGCGCGTCTCGCCCCCATCTCAATGAGCGGACGTGAGTCAGCTGCTTGGACCATGCGGCTGGCGGCACTGGCCACAGCGGTGTCGTAGTTCAGCACGCTGAGAATCAGCGTTTCGAGGACAACGGCTTCCTGAAACTCGCCCTCCACGCTGAGAATGGGGGATCCGGGGAAGTAGAGATCACCCTCGGCGTAGCCACGGATGCTGCCGCTAAAGCGGTAGGACTCCAGCCAGTCGAGAGTCTCGCTCGACACAATGGCGTTGGCTTTCAGGAAACTGAGTTCTTGTGGCCCAAAACGAAACTCGGCGATAGCGTCGAGCAGGCGTGCGGTGCCAGCGACTACGCCATAGCGCCGTCCGGGTGGCAAGTGCCGGGCGAACACCTCGAAGACGGCTCCGCGGTCACCCCGCCCTGACTTGCGGGCGGCATCCACCATGGTCAGCTCGTAGTGATCTGTGAGCAGGGCTGTCGACACGGGAAAGAGCCTACCCTTCAGGGTTTACTCCTACACTGGCGACAATGTCCACGAGCCTTCCCCGCATCCTTTTTGCGGACCAATTGGGTCCGCATTTTGTGGAGGACCAGTCCGTCATCATCCCCGAGGTACTCGGACCCTTTCGGCGACGTCGGTACCACCGCCAGAAAGCTCATTTGATTCTCTCGGCCCTGCGCCATCGGGCGGCCGAATTGGGGTCACGGGCTGAGATCAGGCGCGGTGAGACGTATCACGAGGTCTTGGGCGGGCTAGACGCCAGCGTGGTGAATCCCACCTCCTGGGGGCTTCGGGCGTTAGTTCAGGATCTGAGGGAGAGCTCCTCTCTCGAGGTGCTTCCCTCTCGGGGATTTGTGGCGAGCGAGGAAGAGTTTGGGCAGTGGGCTTCTGCTCAAACCAAGCGCTTGCTGATGGAGAACTTCTATCGCCACCAGCGTCGCCAGACCGGGATTCTGATGGTTTCTGGCGCCTCGGGAGAGCTGGAGCCAGAGGGCGGGCAGTTCAACTTTGACCACGACAATCGGGAACCACCACCGAGGGGACAGGACACCCTGGGGGTCGAGGCCCCCTGGTATCCGGTGGAAGACGAGATTGACCGGGAAGTGCGCGAATACCTGGATGGTTTGGAAGCATCCGGTGAGGTTCGCTTCCTCGGCGCGGATGGACCGAGGCTCTTTCCCGCCACCCGAGCAGAAGCCGTGCAAGCTCTGGAGCACTTTGTGTCCACAAGGCTTTCAACCTTTGGCCCCCACGAGGACGCAGCGATGCAGGGAGATTGGGCCATGTCCCACTCTTTGCTCAGCCCTGCGCTCAATCTCGGGTTGCTGGATCCCCGAGAAGTGGTCGATCGGGTGGAGGCTTCCTATCAGCGTGGTGAGGTGGAGCTCGCCAGCGCTGAGGGCTTTATCCGTCAGGTCATGGGTTGGCGGGACTGGGTGTGGCACCTGTATTGGCATCTGGGACCAGATTTCGTCGACTCCAACTATTTGGGACACCAGGAACCACTGCCCACCTGGTGGAGCGAGCTCGATTCCTCCGACATTCGATCGCGCTGTGTTGCCCAGGTTCTCGATGAGGTCCACACCCGAGGATGGACCCACCACATCAACCGGCTGATGGTGCTGGGCAGTTTTGCCGTGCAACGAGGATTCAACCCCCGTGCCCTCAATGACTGGTTTGTGGATGCGTTCGTGGATGGAACCCCGTGGGTGATGCCGGCAAACGTGATCGGGATGTCGCAATACGCCGATGGTGGGGTGGTGGCAACGAAGCCCTACACCTCCGGCGGGGCTTATCTCAACACGATGACCAATTACTGCGGCTCCTGCGCATTTAAGCCGACCGTGAGAGTCGGCGAGAAAGCATGCCCGATGAGTGCCGGGTACTGGAACTTCTTGCACCAGAATCAGGACGCCCTCCGGGGCAACCATCGACTCTCGAAGCCTCTGGGGGGCCTCGCCCGCTTGAGCGACCTCGAGCAGGTGCTCGAGCAGGAATCCGTGCGTCGCGAGTACTAGCAGGCTTCCTGCACTCACAGGCGTAAGATGAGGGAGTTGCCGGGCCAGGTGACATCAGGGGAGGTGTGGACTGCGATGGTGTTCGATCCGTCCTCCTACACCGAATTTCGTTACCTGTCCGCCGATTTTTCTGCCGAAGATTTCAGTTTTTCGTTCACCTACGAGCTCGTTTCTCCGGAACACACGCACGCCTTCACTGAGCGCATTAGTTTCACTCCGGTGCGGCCCGAACACGATGTTGACTGGCCTCGGGTTCGCTCGCTCGCCGTCATGCTGGGCGCCGTCTTAGGGCTGAGCTACTACAAGGTTGCTGCCCCTGGGCGCTATGTCATTGCCCTGGAGGGAATGACCCAGGCAGGTCTCACCTACCTGAGCTCCGTGCTGCGCGAAGGCCTCGCGGAGTACGCGTATCGCAACAAGTTTCCGAGCCTTCTCTCGCCTGAGATCGTCATGGAGGCGCCCGTGGCGCAGCCCTGGTCGGACTCTGACCACCAGACACCCACCGGTGATCCCTTAGTGCCCATTGGTGGGGGCAAAGACTCCGTCGTGACCGTCGAATTGTTGGCGGCTGCTCGGATGCATCCGGTGCAGTTTGCGGTGAACCCCAACAAGATCATCTATCGGGTGGGGCGCATCAAGGGCCACCCTGTGTTGGCGGCGACTCGCGACCTTGATCTGCGCTTGCTGGAGCTCAATGAATCCGGGGCGCTCAACGGCCATGTTCCGGTGACCGCGATGAACTCGTTGATTGCCCTCGTGCAGGCCCGCATCATTGGCTTGGGCCCCGTGGTCATGTCCCTCGAGGCGAGCGCTTCCGAAGCAACCCTGGAGTGGGATGGTCACGAGGTCAACCACCAGTGGTCAAAATCTGAAGAGGCCGAAAGTCTTCTCCAGGACATGCTGGGCCCGCAGGCGGGGCTCTCCGCTGGTGCGTATTTCTCTCTCTTGCGCCCCTACAGCGAGGTCCAAATTGCGCGTTATTTCGCGGCCTTGCCGGAGTACCACCCGGTGATCACCAGTTGCAACAGAGCCTTTCGTCGTGGAGTCGAGGATGCGCGCTGGTGCGGTGATTGCGATAAGTGTCGCTTTATCTTCTTGATTCTCAGCCCCTTCATTCCCTCGACCTCTCTCACCCGAATGTTTGCCGACAACCTTCTGGATAACCCCACCCAGGTTGAGGGGTACCGAGCACTCTTGGGCTTGCATGAGCATCGCCCCTTCGAGTGTGTGGGGGAGCAGGCCGAGTCCCTGTTGGCTTTCACCTGGATTTCTCACCAGAGTGACTGGAGCCACAGTGCGGTGGTGAGTGCCCTCACCGAGGAGATGCCGGAGTTGTTGAAGCACCACCCAGAACTTGAGGAGCAGGTCCTCGGCGAGCGCCAGGGTCGTCTCAGTCTCCCCGCGCCGTTTGGAACACTGGGAAGCGTCCTTGCCTAAAGCACCGACCGCTCTCGCGGATCTCGCCGGCCAGCACGTTCTCATAGCCGGAGTGGGTCGCGAGGGGACTGCAGTGGCGACGCGTCTTGCTGCTCTCGATCCTGCCCCTGCGCTCATGGCTGTGGATGGCCGGGAGGGTCCCTCCACCGAGGCTTTTCGCAAGTCTTTCCCCAGCATCCCTCTGCATATCGCGGATGAGCAGGGCGGTATTCCGCCCGCGTGCCAGGACGCCACCATTGCGGTCGTGTCTCCCGGCATTGCGATCACGAGTGAACTTCATCGATCGCTACGAGAGCTTTCCATTCCCCTGATCTCGGGCAGCGCGATGTTTGTGGCAGAGCATGCTGAGCGAATGGTCGGCATCACCGGGTCAAAGGGGAAATCCACCACCACCACGCTGGTTCACGCGCTTCTGCAGGGCTCAGGGCTTGACGCAGCACTGGGCGGCAATATGGGGATTCCCCTGCTGGGGCTTAAGAGCGCAGAGTTTTATGCCGCAGAACTCTCCAGCTTTCAATGCCACTACCTAGAGGCGTCCCCTCGGGTGGTCGGTCTCACAGCCCTCTTCCCCGAGCATTTGGATTGGCACGGGGACTGTGACACCTATTACGGGGACAAACTCGGCATCGTGGCGCACGGACCAGAACAGGTCGTCGCTAACGCGGATGATCCCATCCTGCGTCAGGAGCTAGAGACAAGACACCCTGGTCTGCCCATCACCTGGGTGGGAGAGGGGCACGAGTGGCACCTCGAGCCTGATGGCGACGAGTCCTGGCTCTGTCGTGGCGAGGAGAGGCTTTTCCACACCGCAAACTCCAGCATTGTGGGGCGACATAACCACCACAACATGCTGATGGCTCTCGCCACCGCCTGGGCCACCGGGCATCTGGTGATGAGCTCCATCGAGCCAGTTCTCAGCAGTTTTGAAGGGCTTCCCCACCGCCTGGAGAAAATTACTGACCCCAGCGGTGTTGTCTTCATCAACGACTCGCTGGCGACGAACCCGCAGGCGGGTGCAGCAGCACTCCGATCCCTGTCCTCGCCGGGAATGGTCTGGATTGTGGGAGGACAAGATCGAGGTGTGGACTACCAGCCCCTGGTGGACCAGGTGCTCGCGTCCAAGCCTCGCCACATTCTTGGGCTCCCCGCGAGCGGTCAGAAATTGCTGGGGTTGTTTCGAGAAGCCCTCGAGCGCTCTGGGGATGCCGCAGCAGTTCACCTCGAAGAGGTTCCTGACATGGAAACCGCCGTGACACGAGCCCGCGAACTCGCGGGACCAGGAGACTATGTTCTGCTCTCGCCCGCAGCACCGAGCTTTGGCCAGTACCGTGATTACCAACACCGGGCGGAAGATTTCCGCTCCCATATTGAGAGCACCCGCAAGGAGAACCCATGACCCGCGCTGATGGCCGACTCGCCAGTGAGCTTCGCCCCGTAACGATTGAGCGCGGCTGGAGTGAGCAAGCCGAGGGGAGCGCGCTGATTTCGTTTGGTAACACCAAAGTCCTCTGCACCGCCTCCTTCACCCCTGGTGTTCCGCGCTGGTTGAACGGCAAAGGTCGTGGGTGGGTGACGGCCGAGTACGGCATGCTTCCCCGATCGACGAACGACCGAATGGATCGCGAGTCGGTGAAAGGCAAGATTGGCGGTCGCACCCACGAAATTTCTCGACTGATTGGGCGATCACTGCGCGGCATTATTGACCTCAACCAGCTAGGTGAGAACACCATCGTCATCGACTGCGATGTGTTGCAGGCCGATGGCGGCACCAGGACGGCTGCCATCACCGGAGCGTATGTGGCGCTCGCGGACTCGCTGAGCTGGGCCATCGAACACGGCCACGTGAAAAAGTCCGCTGCTCCACTTCGGGACTCTGTTGCCGCGATTAGTGTCGGCATCGTCGACGGGACACCGCTGTTGGATCTTGCCTATGTCGAAGACGTGTCCGCTGACACGGACATGAACGTGGTCGTCACCGGTCGCGGGTCCTTCGTGGAGGTGCAAGGAACCGCGGAGGGGACACCCTTTGAGCGTGCGGAACTGGACCGTTTGTTGGATTTGGCGCTTGCCGGGACCACCGAGCTTGCCCGGATTCAGCGCGAAGCCCTCGGGATTTCTTGAGTATGCGCATCGTGGTGGGCACCAAGAACGCCCACAAAGTCCTGGAATTGCAGAGAATTCTGGAGGATCTCATTCCCGGGATCACGCTCGAGCCCTCCCCGGAGGACTCACCGGTGGAGGATGGCGACACTTTTTCCGCAAACGCTCTGATCAAAGCGCGTTCCGCGTTTGCGGCCACGGGCCACCCCGCCATCGCCGATGATTCCGGACTCGAAGTGCGCGCGCTGGAGGGTCGACCAGGAATTTTCTCTGCTCGGTACGCCGAGACCGGGCTGGATGCGGATAACACGGCAAAAGTTCTCGCAGAAATGGCAGGAGTGGAGGATCGTGCAGCGGCCTTCGTCTGCGCCGCAGCACTCGTCCACGACGGGGGAGAGGTGGTCATCGAGAAGCGGTGGGAGGGCTCGCTTGCCCACCACCCCGCGGGATCAGGCGGCTTTGGCTATGACCCCGTGTTTATTCCCGAGGGGCACTCAGTGACGTCAGCGGAGCTCACGGCAGAGCAGAAAGATGAGCTGTCTCATCGGGGCCAGGCGTTTCGGGCGCTCGCGCCGGCGATTGGCGCACTGGGCTAGATTCTCCCGCTCGTTTTTCCCGGTCGCACGCGCTATGCTGGGTGGGCGCAGAGTTCGCTCTGTGACTTCGCGTGTCGATCAAGGTTCACACCCGTCGGTCTCCAGACAGTCTCTCCCTTCGGGAAGTTTCTGTTGGAGTGCGGTGGTGGCCTCGGCACCAGGCTCACACAATCGTGTGGGAGAAACCGAGAATAAAAGGAGAGCCGTCATGGCTACCGTCACTATTAGACAACTACTGGACGCTGGCGTTCACTTTGGACACCAGACCCGCCGCTGGAACCCGAAAGTCAAGCGTTTTATCTTGACCGAGCGCAGCGGTATTCACATCATCGACCTTCAGCAGTCCCTGGCCTACATTGACAAGGCCTACGACTTCGTCAAGGAGACCGTCGCCCACGGCGGCACCGTCCTCTTCGTGGGAACGAAGAAGCAGGCTCAGGAGTCTGTCTCCGAGCAGGCAACCCGCGTCGGCCAGCCCTATGTGAACGAGCGTTGGTTGGGTGGTCTTCTGACCAACTTCCAGACTGTCTCCAAGCGCCTGGGTCGCATGAAAGAGCTTGAAGAAATCGACTACGAGGACACCACTCAGGGTTACACCAAGAAGGAACTGTTGCTGAAGAAGCGTGAGCTGACCAAGCTGCAGAAGTCTCTCGGTGGTATTCGTACCCTGCAGAAGGCCCCCAGCGCGATCTGGGTCATCGACCCCATTCGCGAGCACCTCGCTATCGACGAGGCCAGAAAGCTGGGCATTCCTGTCGTGGGAATCTTGGACTCCAACGCTGACCCCGATGACCTTCAGTACCCGATTCCTGGTAACGATGACGCCATCCGCTCCGTCGCTCTCCTCACCAAGGTGATCGCCGACGCTGTTGCTGAGGGACTCATCGAGCGCCACCAGAAGCCTGAAGCTGAGGGCAACGTCTCCGCAGTCGAGCCACTTGCTGAGTGGGAGCGCGAGCTCCTCGAGCAGTCAGGTGATGCCCCGGCCGCCACGACCGAAGCGCCTGTTGAAGCAGCAGACGCTGCTCCTGCCGCTGAGAAGAAGCCTGCTGCTAAGGCTCCTGCTGCGAAGAAGGCACCGGCTAAGGCTGCTGCCAAGCC
>JANQZT010000068.1:31433-48824 GCA_030728325.1 Pontimonas sp. | reverse complement strand
CTGCTGCTAAGGCTCCTGCTGCGAAGAAGGCACCGGCTAAGGCTGCTGCCAAGCCCGCGGCGGAGAAGAAGCCCGCCGCCAAGGCAACCACCACGAAGGCTGCAGCAGAGAAGAAGCCTGTTGCTAAGGCTCCTGCTGCGAAGAAGGCACCGGCTAAGGCTGCTGCCAAGCCTGCAGCGGAGAAGAAGCCCGCCGCCAAGAAGGCACCCGCTAAGGCTGCCGCCAAGCCCGCAGAGAAGAAGTAAGGGAGAGACCTATGGCTGTGTCACTCGAGGACATCAAGAAGCTGCGTGAGCAGCTCGGGACCGGAATGGTCGACACCAAGAACGCTCTGGAAGAAGCCGGTGGAGACGTGGAGAAAGCCACGGAAATCCTCCGTCTCAAGGGCGCCAAAGGCAACGCGAAGCGTGCCGATCGCTCCACCAGTGAGGGCCTTGTCGCTGCTCACGAGGGCGATGGCGTTGCGTACCTGATCGAACTGGCGTGCGAAACGGACTTCGTTGCGAAGAACGAAAAGTTCGTGAAGCTTGCCGATGACGTATTGGCTGCAGTGGTGGCCTCTGGTGTAGAGAGTGTCGACGCAGCTATGGCTGCTCCCGCAGGCTCCGGCACAGTGGCTGGCATGATCGATGACCAGGCCGCGATTATTGGCGAGAAGGTAGAGCTGCGTCGAGTAGCGAAGCTGACCGGTGAGCACTTTGCCATCTACCTGCACAAGACCAATAAGGATCTTCCCCCGCAGGTTGGTGTGGTCGTTGCCTACTCCGGTAGCGATGCTGAGACGGCACGCAGTGTCGCCCAGCACATTTCGTTTGCTGACCCTCAGTACCTCTCCAAGGACGATGTCCCTGCCGAGGCTGTTGAGGCCGAGCGACGCATCGTGGAGGAGATCTCCCGCGGAGAAGGTAAGCCTGATGCCGCGCTACCCAAGATTGTGGAGGGGCGCTTGGGCGCTTTCTTCAAGCAGGTTGCGCTGCTCGAGCAGGACTATGCCAGGGACAACAAACTCCAGATCAAAGCAGTCTTGGACCAGGCAGGTCTGAGTGTGAGTGGTTTCGCGCGTTTCCGCGTCGGATCCTAGATATCAACTCTCTCCTCGGGGGCAGTGGCCAGCGTGCCACTGCCCCCGAGGCGTTTGCGCCCGCGCTACGCTAAAGAGCGCAAAGGAAAGGTGCCAACATGCCCGAAGGCCGTCGTCGAGTACTTCTGAAACTTTCCGGCGAAGCATTTGGTGGGGGTTCCCTCGGAGTCAACCCTGACGTGGTTGCCGGTATCGCCCGCGAAATCGCCGAAGGTGCCAAAAAAGCCCAGGTCGCGGTCGTGGTCGGTGGAGGAAACTTTTTCCGAGGCGCGGAACTGAGCCAGCGCGGAATGGATCGCCGTCGAGCTGACTACATGGGAATGCTCGGGACCGTGATGAATGCTCTGGCCTTGCAAGACTTTTTGGAGCAAGCGGGCGCCCAGGTTCGCGTTCAGTCGGCGATTTCCATGACGCAGGTCGCTGAGCCCTACATCCCCTTGCGAGCTATTCGTCACCTCGAAAAGGGCCGTGTTGTGGTGTTCGGTGCAGGTGCCGGTTTGCCCTACTTCTCCACGGATACGGTCGCCGCTCAGCGCGCGCTGGAAATTCTGGCCGATGAGGTTCTGGTCGCGAAAAACGGTGTTGACGGCGTGTACACGACGGACCCGAAGAATGACCCGAGCGCCAAAAAGTACGACAAGTTGACCTATCAGGAGGCGCTGGTTCAGGGTCTGAAGGTCGTGGATTCGACAGCGTTCAGTTTGTGCATGGATAACAAGATGCCCATGGTGGTCTTTGGCATGGAACCCGCCGGGAACGTGACGAAAGCCATCGTGGGCAAGCGCATCGGCACCGTCGTGTCCTAAAGGACACCTCAAACTAGACTGAAACCAAGGAGAAGATTCCATGATTGCTGACGTGCTCGCTGAGGCGAAAGAAAAGATGGCGAAAGCCCTCGACGTTGTTCACGACGATTTCCAGACTGTGCGGACAGGTCGCGCTAATCCCGCCCTGTTCCAGAAGATCATGGTCGACTACTACGGTTCGCCGACCCCGCTGGCGCAGCTGGCTAGTTTGCAGAACCAGGAAGCCCGCACCCTCCTGGTGACGCCCTATGACAAGAGCGCTCTGAAAGAGATCGAGAAGGCCATCACCAATTTCCCGAATCTGGGCGCAAACCCCTCCAACGATGGTGACGTGATTCGCGTCACCATGCCAGAACTCACTGAAGAGCGCCGCAAAGAGTACGTGAAAATCGTGAAGCAGAAAGCCGAAGACGGTCGTGTCTCGGTGCGCAGCGTCCGCCGCAAAGCGATGGATGATTTGAGTGCACTTACCTCCGACGTGGGTGAGGACGAGGTCTCCCGGGCAGAAAAAGAGCTCGAGTCGATCACCAAGAACCACATCGATTTGATTGAGGAAGCGCTCAAGAAGAAAGAAGCCGAGCTGCTCGAGGTCTAATGAGCGAGCGTTCGTCATCGAAGAAGAAGTTTGATCCAGCCCAGGTAGGTGCTGAAGCGCTGGAGCAGCTCGAAGCCGCAGTCTCTGAGCTCGAGGAGCAGGTACGAGACGTCAATGCCCGTATCGATAAGCGTGCGGGACGCCCACTCTGGCAAGCCATTGTCTTTGGGTTACTCCTCGGTGGGGTTTTCGTCGCCAGCCTGTTCTGGTTAGTCGAACTGTTCGTCGTCTTTGTGACAGCGCTCGTCGTTTTTGCTGTCCTGGAGCTCGCTGGGGCCCTGACCGTCAAGGGTCGGTTGCGCTCGCGCTGGCCACTCGTCATTGTTTCGGCGACGATGGTTCCCCTCGCCGCGCTCTTTGGTCCTGAGGGCCAACTGTGGTCGCTGGTGGGGGCCATCATTCTCGCCATCGCCATCCGATCCGGACGCGCACTGCTCCAGCCTGATTCGCGGGCAACAACATTGCCCGACATTGGTGTGGCCGTCATGGTCTTGGCCTACATCCCGTTCCTGGCAGGCTTTGCTGTGACCGTGGCCACCAGCCCCGGTGGCGTGGGGTGGCTCTTTGCCGGTGTCGTCATTGTGGTCTGCGTGGATGTGGCTGCATACGCAACAGGATTGAGTTTTGGTAAGACACCCCTCGCCCCCAATATCTCGCCTAAGAAAACGTGGGAGGGTTTCGCTGGCTCACTTCTGGCCGCACTTGTCGCTGGAGTGCTGTTGGGCGTCCTCATGCTGGGTGTTGCATGGTGGGTCGGGTTGCTCTTGGGGGCCGTCCTCCTGGGCTCCGCAACGCTGGGAGACCTGGTGGAGTCCCTGATCAAGCGCGACCTAGGCATCAAAGACATCTCGTCCTGGCTCCCCGGGCACGGTGGATTCCTGGATCGCCTGGACTCCATGTTGCCCTCGATGGCGATGCTCTTCGTCATGTTCCAGATTTTTGGCTAGACCGGCACTCCACCCGGGTTTTTAGCGCCAGGGCTGGCAGAATGGCCGTGTGGATACCCCCTTCCCTCGCGCAGAAAAAGGCATGCCCGGCTATGACCCGGACGTTGTCACAGAGTTCCTCGATCGCGCTAAGCGCGTTTTCGAAGGGGAAGAAGAAGGAATCACCTCGAGCGATATTCGCCACAAAGTATTCCCTCTCGTATCAAAAGATGGCTTTGGTACCAAAGCAGTAGACGAAGCGCTCTGGCGACTGGAGGAGGCGTTCGCCGACAAGGAACGCCTGGCGGACACTGAGAACCAAGGCGAGGAGACCTACTACGCGGGAGTCCGGGAACGTGCACAAGAAATCTTGGATCGGGTAGCGAGGCCCGCAAAAATCAAGTTCCGCACCGTCTCCAAGATTCGCCCCGGCTACCACCCCGCTGATGTGGATGACATGTGCGACCACATCGCCCGCTATTTCCAGCAACAAGAGGCACTCTCTGTCACCTCCGTTCGGAAGGGAACCTTCCGCACGATGCTCGGTGGATATGACGAGAAGCAGGTCGACACTCTCCTGGATGAGACTGTGTCGGTCATGCTGGCGGTTCGCTAACCCGGAGTATGAAGGACCTCCCGGGTACACTGTGGGAGCCGTGAGACTTCGACCATCAGCCTTTCGCGCATCGGCGCGATCCGCTGGCGATGCCAAAAAATCAACCCTGTCGCTCCTGGCGATTGTTGCGGTGACCGCGTTTGTCGCGGTTCCCCTTGCTGGCCCTGCAACCACGAGCGCCAACGCGTGGTTTGTGCCGGGATCTAGTGAGCGAGCCAACATCGTCATCATGGGCAGTGGTCTCGGTCTGGAAAGAGAAGAGTTCAATGTGACCGGCGCGTGGGGGATGGCTCCCGCGGTAGGCCGACCGGACCCCGGTAGCGCCCAGGCCTTCGCACTGGAACAAGTTTCTGCCAGAGGGTGGGACCAAGCCGAATACAGCTGTCTGGTAGCACTCTGGAACAAAGAGTCTGGCTGGAATCACTTTGCCCTCAACCGCAGCTCGGGAGCGTATGGAATTCCCCAGTCTTTGCCCGGTGAGAAGATGGCCAGCGCTGGAGCGGACTGGGCAACAAACCCAGAAACCCAAATCCGCTGGGGTCTGGGCTATATCGAAGCTCGGTATGGCCAACCCTGTGTTGCCTGGGCACATTCGCAGCAAAGGAACTGGTACTAGGAATGCCCCGCAATAACCGGCGTGGAGGTTCACGGCGTGATGAGGGAGAGCCACTCGACATTGAGCGCCTCAAGACTGGGTTCCGGCGATCCGAAACGAAACGCGGATACACCTATACGGTGCAACCAATCGGTGCTTCCAAAGCTCAGAAGGTGTACACCTGCCCCGGTTGCAACCTCACCATTGAACCCGGAGTTGACCACCTTGTGGCCTGGAAGCAAGACGGGATTATGGGTGACTCTCACGATGTCTCGGAGCGCCGCCACTGGCACAAACACTGTTGGAGAATTTTTTGACCTCACCCATCACCTCGACCACAGTTCTCCCCGCTAGACGAGAAGACATCAGTTTCACAACCTCCGATGGGCTGACGTTGGTGGGAGAAATTGCCTGGCCTGAGGAGCACCCCGCCGTAGCCACCGCGCTCTTTCTTCACCCCCTCCCGACCGCCGGGGGTTTCATGGACTCTCACATCATCCGCAAAGCATCATGGCGTTTACCCGCGCTCGCAGACATCGCGGTGTTTCGATTCAATTTCCGCGGTGTCACCTCACCCCGAGGCACATCGGAGGGAACATTTGGTGAGGGGCTCGAGGAAAAGCATGATCTTGATGCTGCTCTGAGCGAGGCGGAGCTTCGAGGATTACCCGCCCCTTGGCTGATCGGCTGGTCCTTTGGCACCGAAGTCATTCTGAAGCATGCGAGAGTTCACGCAGATCGGATCTCTGGAGTGATTCTTCTCTCACCCCCGTTGCACCGCACCTCGCCAGAAGAAGTGGCGTCCTGGAGAGATGCGCCCATCCCAGTGGTAGCCCTTATTCCCGAGTTCGATGATTTCTTGCCCCCGGATCCTGCGAGGGCTGGTTTTTCTCCCGCACCCAGCATCGAGTTGGTGATGGCTGAGGGCGCGAAGCACCTCTGGGTGGGCGAGACTCAGACCCGTTTCGTCTTGAACGAGATTACGAAGCGGCTGAATCCGCCTGCTGCTCCACTGCCCGAGGCTTGGAGCGTTTAGACGCGGCAGCGGCCTTCTTGGGTGCGGGGGCATCGAGCACCGCGCCCACAATGCTGCGCAAGGACTCGACGTATTCGGCGATGGTGTCGCGCTCAGACCGAAGTTCGATCAAACGACGTTCGGCAGCCGCCACACGGGCAGTCGCTTCTTCGTCTGCAACGCGGATAATCGCGCGAGCTTTCTCTTCTGCCTCCGCGACCAGCTGAGCGGCCTCAGACTGTGCAGCGAGTTTGCCCGAGCGGTTGGCTTCCTCGATGGCAGCCGTAATCTTCTGGTGCTCAGTGCGTAGCGCTTTCAACCGGGACTTTGTCTCAGACAGTTGAGTCTCTGCTTCTTTGAGGAACCTGTTGTTGAGTTCCACAGCTTTCTGGTGAGCATCAAGAAGCTCGCGTTCCGCTTCAGCGCGGCGGGCACTGAGCTCCGCATTGAGATCCACCCGCGCCTGCTCGGCAATGTGGGCAAGTTTCTCAGCCTGCTTTTCGTTCTCGTGCTTCAGCTTGGCGGTGGTTTCAGCAACCTCGTGCTCAAGGTTGGTTTTCGCGAGAGCGGCCTCTTCCTGGATTTTCTTCAGGGTGAGCTCGTGGCTTGCGCGCTCCGCTTCGACTTCTTTGGAAAGCTCTGACGCTTGCTCCCGAGCGACGTTGAGCTCGCGCTCAGCCACAACTTTCAGCTCGGAGATTTCGCGCTTTACCTCGGTGCGCATGGCTTCGGTTTCACGCTTTGTCGTCGCGCGCATCTTGGCCGCCTCGGTCGCGACGGCTCCACGAATCGCGGAGGCCTCCTCGACGGCTTCGGTCGTGAGGCGCCGGGCCTCCTCGGTCGCGTCCTGAATAAGTTGCTCAGCCTTGGCCTGTGCGCCCTCAAGTGTGTTGGCCGCACGGTTGGTGGCATCGGTGGTGGCTCGCTCTGCTTCGCGCTCGGCGGACTCGACCAGCGACTGAGCTTCCAGCTTTGCGGTGCTGATCATGCGCTCGGAGTCAATGTCGGCTTGACCGATGATGCGGGTGGATTGTTCCTCCGCGATGCGAAGCACTGCCTCTAGTCGGCTGCCGAGCCCTGAGTAGCTGGGGGAGAGGGATTCACCCGTGGAGGCTTCAACAGCGGCAACGTGTTCCTTGAGGGAGCTCAGTTCATCGAGCAAGTTCCCGCGGTCTTTGGAGGCCTGGATAAGTTCCGCGCGGAGATCGTTAATGACCTCGTCCACCTCACTGCGCTTGTAACCGCGCAGTTCAGTGGTGAACTCTTGCTCCGTGTTTGCCATGCGAACGCTGTATCTCCCCGAAATGAAACCTGCTTAAGCCTCCCCGTAGTGTAGCTCTTAGGGGCCAGGTCAAACCAACCCGGTATCGGTTACCCTGGAGAGTCGCCCAGGGGCTCTGGGCCCCAATCGTTCGCGGGGAGAGGGAAACGAGTGCGCCTGATAGTTGCCATCGTTCTTCTTGCGGTGTCGACGGTGACCCTGTCGATTGGTATTGCGCAGCGCACTGTGTTTGATGCCCCCGAGACCATTGATCTCGCAGTAGATGTGGAGGCGAGGGCGCCGGCCACCATCATTCACGGATCGGACCTCCTGGCATTCCCCGGTCGCCAGACCATCACCGTGGAGGGTGGCACCACCGGCCTGGCTCCCGCTGAGAGCGGCGAGGGTTTTGAGATGCGCAGCACCAATCGTGTATTCGTTGCCTACGGGCGCACCATTGATGTCATGGCGTGGCTCTCTCCGGCCCGTCACACCTTGCTGGGGGTAGACCCGGTGGGAAACACGATGACCGCACTGCCTCGTTCTGGGGAGCTCTACCTTCCTGAACCGGCGGGGTCGGACCTCTGGTTTGCGGAGTATTCCGAGTCGGGTTCTGTCTCGATATCGATCGCAGCCCCCGAGGACGTCACCGTGCTCATCATGAGCGATGGTGTACTTCCCGCGCCCCAGAACATCAGTGTGTCCTGGCCTGTGACCAACGAGGCTCCCTGGATTCTTGCTCTGATTGTGGTGGGCCTGCTTACCATGGTTGCTGGTTTTGCTGCCTTGATCTCGTCCTGGATTCACTGGCGTCGAACCAAGGGCCCGAGACGACGCAAGACCAAGCGCCCCAAGGTGCGATCACCCCGGGCTCCTCGCGTGAAGCGACCGTCGTCGGTGCGACCACGCGGCAGGCGTGCAGCTCGGTTTGTGGCTATTCCCCTCGCGGGAGTGCTGGCGCTTGGCGCCTGTTCTCCGAGTGCACCAGCTCCGGTCGAAGAGTCCGACACTCCGGTAAATACTCAATCGATCGCTCCCTACCCAGCAGTCACCGAGTTGCAGTTCTCCAGAATCATGTCCCGGGTAGCGGATCAGATTCAGCTTGCTGACGAAGAACTCTCCGTCAATACCCTCGGAGCGCGAGTGGAAGAGCCCACTCTGACGGCCCGGCGAGCGGCCTACATCATTCAGAGGGCAGACTCTGAGTCTGGTGCGGTGGTGCCGATTCCCTCCTCACCAATCCGTCTGGTGGTGCCCCAACAAACCACCACGTGGCCCCGCAGCGTCTTTGGCATCATCCAGGATGAGGCAGACCTTGAGTCGCCATCGCTGGGTGTTGTCCTCAAACAGGTAGACCCCCGCTCACCCTATGAGCTCACCTACGCCATCGTGTTGAACCCCCAAGTTCAGCTGCCAGATCTACCCTCTGCTTCGTTGGGCGCACCTAAGTTGTCGGCGGAGAGCAAACTCACCAGGATTTCACCCCGTGAGGTTATCGAGCACTACGCCGATGTGCTCCGCAACGGTCCCAGCAGTCCCCACTCCAGAGAATTCGCCCTCGCGAACGACCCTCTTTACGCTCAGGCGGGTCCGGACGCTGAAGCGTTGCGTCAAGAATCTTTTGGTGAAACGGTCCAGGTGACGTGGGAGTCCACCCCCGGCGAAAGCGAAGTGGTGGCCTTTTCTACCGCGGACTCTGGAGCCATTGTGATGGGAACCATCATCGAGCGAGAGTTGGTGGAGCCGCTGCAATCTGGAGCAGCGGTCAACTCCAGCATCGCCGTGCGCGCGCTGACGTCGTTGTCGCAATCCACTGAAGGATTCGATGTTCAGTCCCAACTGCAAATACTCTGGTACGTGCCCCCGGTGGGATCTCAGGACGCCATAAGGGTTCTCGGTTTCACCTACAGTCTGATTGGTGCCAAGGAGGTAGGCAGTGAGTGATCCGAGGCTGGGTCCCGCCCTCGCGGGCGCCGTGGATCTTTCGGGGCTGGTGAAAAAGAATCAGGTGCCCCCGGCGCCCTCCGGCGCGGCTGCACAAAACTCACTCGTGCGAGACGTCGATGACCGCACTGTTGCGGCACTGGTGGAGCTCTCGAAGACTGTTCCCGTCATTCTTGAGGTCTATGGCGGTGAGGTCACTCCTGTCCTGGGGCCCATTATCGAGAGCTACCAGGGTCGTTTTGTTCTGGGAACGGTGCGAGGCGACTCAGCGCCCGAGCTTGTTCGGGCTCTCCAGGTGGAGGGAATCCCCACTGTTCTCGCGCTTATTGCAGGACAACCCGTTCCGCTGTTCAAAGGCATCCCCTCGGAACCGGAAGTGCGGGCAATACTCGACCAGGTCCTTGGCTTTGCCGAAGAGAATGGGGTCACCGGTCAGGTTGATCCCGCCGTCACCGATGACTCAGACAGCGGGGAGGTGGAGACACCCCTGCCGCCACTGCACCAAGAAGCTTTCGATGCGCTCTCGCGCAACGACCTGCCGGCAGCGAAAGCCGCGTATCAGAAGGCTCTCGCGGAGGCTCCCGCGGACACTGATGCCGCGGCCGGACTTGCTCAAGTTGAGCTCCTCGAGCGTGTGTATGCCCTGGATGCTGATAAGACGAGGCGCAACGCCGCGGATCACCCTGAGAATGTTGACCACGCACTCGCCGTGGCGGACCTCGACGTCTCCGGCGGGCACACTGAGGATGCTTTTGTGCGACTCTTAGGAGTTTTTGCCTCTGCCAGTGAGGACGACAGGGAGCGTATTCGTGAGCGCTTGCTGACCTACTTCACGCTCGTTGGCCAGGCTGCCCCCGAGGTTAAGAAGGCGCGGACTCAGCTTGCGTCCCTGATGTTTTAGGCCGCAATGGGCGTCTATCTCGACTACCAGGCGACGAGCCCCATGCCCGACTCTGTTCGGGAGATCTATGTTGAGGCACTCGCGGGAGTGGGAAACCCATCCTCCATTCACCAAGCCGGACAACGCCAGCGCGCCATCCTTGAGGACGCCAAAGAGCGCATTGCTCGGATTTTGGGCTGCGAGCCCATCGAAATCATTCTGACCTCCGGTGGCACCGAGGCCATAAACACTGCTCTGAAAGGTGCAGTGTGGGCGTGGCACGCCGAGAGGGGACCAGACGCGCCGACCACGATTGTCTCCACACGAGCTGAGCATCACGCCACTCTGGATGCTCTGGCATGGCTGGAGTCCAGTGAGGGCACTGAGATTGCGTGGGTTCCCGTGGATGGCGACGCGGTGCTTGATACCGACTCCCTGGAGGTCATCCTCGCTGATCACCCCGCCACCATGGTGACCACTCTTCTGGCCAACAACGAGGTGGGGTCCCTTCAACCTGTCGAGGAGATTGCCAGGTTGTCCCGGGAGGCCGGGGTCCCGGTCCATGTGGATGCCATCGCGGCGCTCGGGTACATCCCGGTGAATTTTGCTGAGCTGGGGATCACCGCGATGAGTGTGTCCGCGCACAAAGTAGGCGGTCCAGTCGGAGTGGGGGCCCTGGTGCTCTCCCGGCATGCCCCCGAGCTGAGTGCGCTTGTCCACGGAGGTGATCAGCAACGCGGTAGATCGGGAACCCTTGACACCGCCGGAGTCGTCGCCTTTGCCGCAGCACTCGAGTTGCGGGAACAGCTGCGCCTGGAGCATGCGGAGGGATTGCGCTCCCTGCGGGATTCTCTGCGATCCCAGCTGTGCGCTGCGGTGCCAGAGATTGTGGTCCGGGGCTCGCTCGATGCTCGTTTGCCCGGAAACCTCCACATCACAGTGCCTGGATGTGAGGGAGATGTCCTGCTGTACCTCCTGGACCAACACGGTATCCAGGTCTCCACGGGCTCTGCCTGCCAGGCCGGTGTTCCCGAGGCTTCCCACGTTCTCTTGTCGATGGGTCTGCCCGAGGACACTGCCCGCGGGGCGCTTCGCTTTAGCCTCGGGTATCACACGACCGCCCGGGATATCGAGGCTGTCGTGTCGGTGTTCGCGGGAGTGGTGGAGCAGGCCCGCCAGGCCGGGATGGCATCGGGCCACTCACGTAGCGGCAACTAAGCGTCCTCGAAGTGCCAGTGCCTACACTGGTGGGCGTGAAAGTTTTGGCAGCGATGAGCGGTGGCGTGGACAGCGCCGTCGCTGCGGCGCGCGCGGTCGAGGCAGGCCACGAGGTCATTGGTGTCCACTTGGCACTGTCTCGTATGCCCGGAACCCTGCGAACGGGATCCCGAGGGTGCTGCACCATTGAGGATTCGATGGATGCCAGGCGCGTTGCCGACATGCTGGGTATCCCGTTCTATGTCTGGGATTTCTCGGAGCGCTTCGCCCAGGATGTCGTCCAAGACTTCATCGATGAGTATTCGGAGGGTCGGACCCCCAACCCCTGCATGCGGTGCAATCAGCACATCAAGTTTCAGGCTGTGTTGGAGCGCGGTCTAGCCCTGGGTTTTGATGCGATTGCGACCGGCCACTACGCCTCCGTCGTAGAGGGCCCCCACGGGAAAGAGCTGCACCGAGCAGCAACGTGGGCAAAGGATCAGTCCTACGTGCTGGGTGTTCTCACCACAGAGCAGCTCGAGCATTGCTATTTTCCGCTTGCCACGACCCCCTCCAAAGATGAGGTGCGGGCTGAGGCAGCGGAGCGCGGCTTCATTGTTGCCAATAAACCCGACAGCCACGACATTTGCTTTATCCCTGATGGCGACACCCGCGGGTGGCTCGCCGAGCGTGTGGGGGAGAGGGAGGGGCAGGTTCTGACCTCCGAGGGTGAGGTCGTGGGCTCTCACCAGGGCGCCCACGCCTACACCGTGGGTCAGCGGAAAGGTCTTCAGCTGGGGTATCCAGCGCCGGATGGCAAGCCGCGCTATGTCTTGGAAGTGCGACCGAAAACCAACGAGGTGATAGTCGGACCCAAAGAAGCTCTCGCGATTGGCGAGCTGGCCGGTTCGATGATGAGCTTCGCGGGGGCAGATCCGGTACGCTCGGGCTTCGCGGAGGACGCTAGCGATGAGCACGGTTTTGGGTGTGAGTCGTTCGCCTGCCACGTTCAGGTGAGAGCGCACGCTGACCCTGTTCCCGCCAGTGCACGAGTGGAGGCAGGGGAGCTGATTGTCAGCCTCCACGAACCACTTCTTGGTGTGGCGCCAGGGCAAAGCGCTGTTATCTATGTCGGCACACGGGTTCTTGGTCAGTGCACCATTGATCGCACGGTCAGCGCTCTCCAGGAGACCGCTCGTGTCTGAGGCCTCGCGCCGACGCATCATCATCCTGGGTTCTACCGGGTCGATCGGAACTCAAGCGCTTGATGTGATCCATGGACACCCCGATCGATTCGATGTCGTGGGGTTGGCTGCGGGCTCTAACCGCGACCTCGCCTACCAACAAGCAGATCAGCTGGGACTGGGTCACGACCGGGTCGTGTTCGGGGCTGAGGATGCGACGACACTGGTGCGGGAGGTGAGCAGCGATGTGGTGCTGAACGGGATTACTGGCTCCGTGGGATTGCTTCCCACGCTTGCCGCCCTGGAGAGCGGTGCCACCCTGGCTTTAGCCAACAAAGAGAGCTTGATTGTCGGTGGTGAGCTGGTCTTGAACGCGAAGGTGCGAGACGACCAGATCGTCCCCGTGGATTCAGAACATTCTGCGCTCGCCCAGGCTCTGATGGCGGGAGCGCATTCTGAGGTGGCAAAGCTGATTGTGACGGCTAGTGGCGGACCGCTTCGAGGTCGAAGCGCTGACTCCCTGGCGAGTGTGACTCCAGCGGAAGCGCTCGCGCACCCCACTTGGGATATGGGGCTTGTGGTGACCACCAACTCCGCCACTCTGGTCAACAAGGGACTCGAGGTCATCGAAGCTCACCTGCTTTTCGGTATCCCCTTTGATCAGATTGAGGTGACCGTCCACCCGCAGTCGGTCGTGCACTCTCTTGTCGAATTCCACGATGGTTCTACCCTCGCCCAGGCGTCACCTCCCGATATGAGATTGCCCATCGCGTGGGGCCTCTCCTGGCCGGATCGAATACCGGGAGTGATGCCGGGAATCGATTGGTCACAGTCACACACGTGGACCTTTGAACCGCTCGACGAGGTTGCTTTCCCCGCAGTCTCCATGGCGAAGGCAGCGGGGGAGCGTGGGGGGACCTTCCCGGCGGTCTTCAATGCGGCAAACGAGCAAGCGGTGTATGCGTTCCACCGGGGCGACATATCTCTCCCCACCATCATCGAGGTCATCTCACACACGCTTGAGCACCATGACTCTGGCGAGATGTCAGTCGAGGCAGTACTCGAGGCCGAGCGGGTGGCGCGGGAACGCGCTGACCGTTTCATCGCCTCCCAGGGTTCCTAAAGCTTTCTCGGGCGCTGCGTCAGTGGGCTCCAATAGAGTGTGCGCGTGGACACCGTAATCCTCTTCATCGTGGGCGTCCTGGTGATCGCCCTAGGACTTTTGGTCTCCATTGCACTCCACGAATGGGGCCACTACTACCCCGCCAAAAAATTTGGCGTCTATATTTCTCAGTTCATGATTGGGTTCGGGCCGACCCTCTTCTCGAGAACCAAGGGTGACACCGAGTACGGCATCAAAGCGATTCCACTCGGCGGTTACGTCGCGATGGCGGGTATGTATGCGCCTGCTGAACCTGGCGGGAAGCCTGAAGCGTCCACCACAGGGTTCTTTGATCAGGTTGTCGGAGATTCGGCGACGCCGCAGACAGCCACAGAGCTCGACATCGACACCCGCAGTTTCTATCGACTGCCGCTGCATCGGCGAATCATCATCATGCTCGGCGGACCGGTCATGAACTTACTCATTGCCATCGTCCTCTACGCCGTTGTGTTGATGGGGTTCGGGTTTCCTTCCCTGTCCTTGACAGTCGGTTTCGTCTCAGAGTGTGTGGTGCCCGCCACTGAATCACGCAGCGAGTGTCTGCCCGAGGATCCTGCAGCACCTGGTGCTGCAGCGGGAATTCTCCCGGGTGATCGCATCCTCAGCGTCGCTGGTGAGCCCGTTGATGAGTGGTTCCGCGTCACCGAAATCATCCGAACCTCGCCTGGTCGGCCCGTCGCTCTCGTGGTGGATCGTGGAGGCGAAGACGTGCAGCTGAGCGTTACGCCGCTCTTGAGCGAGCGCTACGCCTTCGACGAGTCCGGGGAGATCCTTGTGGATGAGGACGGAAACCCGATCGTGGAATATGTCGGATTCGTCGGTATTGGCTCGTCGTTCGTGAACCAGCGGCAGAGTGTGACCACGGTCCTTCCTGCTGTGTGGGACAACGTGGTAGGTGTTGTTCGCATCATCGTGACGTTGCCGGAGCGACTCGTGGATGTCGCGCAAGCAGCCTTTGGGACCCAGGAGCGCGATCCCAACGGACCTCTCAGTGTGGTGGGGGTCGGGCGTATTGCCGGGGAAATAGCCTCGGTCGATTCGCTTGCTGTGCGCGATCGAGTATCGAGTCTCATCGGCATTCTCGCGTCGCTGAATGTTGCGCTGTTCGTGTTCAACCTCATTCCGCTGTTGCCCCTCGATGGTGGCCATGTCGCGGTAGGGCTCTATGAAGGCGCCAAGCGTCGGATCTATCGAGCCTTGGGAAAGAGTGATCCAGGACCGGTGAATGCGAGCAAGCTGATTCCCGTCACACTCGTTGTTGTCGGCATTTTGGGGAGCATGAGTTTGCTGTTGATGTATGCCGACATCGTGAATCCCATCCGGCTGTTTGGCTAGGACTCGCGCCCGCCAGCTGTGAGCCGTGGTTCAGATTCACGCCTTAAGCTAGGGGAGCACGTTCGAGGTGTTCTCGGGCTGTTCATCACGGAAGGATGGGGTGAGAGTGCCAGCAGTCAACCTGGGATTACCCAAAGTCCCGGAAACCCTCAGCCCTCGTCGTAAGACCCGACAAATCAAAGTCGGGAAGGTGATGGTCGGAAGTGAGCACCAGGTCAGCGTGCAGTCGATGACGACCACTCAGACCACCGACATCAACGGAACACTCCAGCAGATTGCTGAACTCACCGCCACAGGCTGTGACATTGTGCGTGTGGCTGTTCCTACCGGGGATGACGCGGACGCTCTCCCCATCATTGCGAAGAAGAGCCAGATACCGGTCATCGCGGACATTCACTTTCAGCCCAAGTATGTCTTCCAGGCCATCGATGCTGGCTGCGCTGCGGTGCGCGTAAACCCCGGCAACATCAAGAAGTTTGATGACCGAGTCGGCGAGATTGCGAAGGCCGCTAAGGACGCGGGTGTCAGCATCCGCATTGGTGTGAACGCTGGATCTTTGGATCCTCGTTTGTTGGAGAAGTATGGCAAGCCCACGGCAGAAGCACTCGTGGAGAGTGCCGTCTGGGAGGCGAGTCTCTTTGAGGAGCACGACTTCCACGATTTCAAGATTTCGGTCAAGCACAACGACCCCATCGTGATGGTGAAGGCATACCGTCAGCTCGCGGAGCGGGGCGACTGGCCGTTGCACCTGGGTGTGACCGAGGCGGGACCCGCTTTCCAGGGAACGATAAAGTCCTCGGTCGCCTTTGGGATTCTGCTCGGCGAGGGCATCGGTGACACCATTCGCGTGTCACTCTCCGCTCCTCCCGCCGAGGAGGTCAAGGTGGGGCTCAAAATTCTTGAATCGTTGAACCTCCGCGAACGCAAGCTGGAGATTGTGTCCTGCCCCAGTTGTGGTCGGGCTCAGGTTGATGTCTACACGCTCGCAGAAGACGTCACCAAGGGTCTCGAAGGTATGACCGTTCCCCTGCGCGTTGCCGTCATGGGGTGTGTGGTGAATGGACCGGGTGAAGCCAGGGAAGCTGACTTGGGTGTTGCCAGCGGTAACGGCAAGGGTCAGATCTTTGTGAAGGGCGAAGTCATCAAGACGGTTCCTGAGTCTGAAATCGTCCAAACGTTGATCGAGGAAGCCAATCGTCTTGCGGCCGAAATGCCTGACGCCCCGCAGGGCTCGCCCGAGGTCGTCACGGTCTAAGCCCGGGTAGTCTGTTCGGGTGCCCACACTTCTCTCCCAGCTTTTCGTCCGAACGCTCCGTGAAGACCCCAGTGATGCGGACGTTGCTAGCCATAAATGGCTGGTGAGGGCTGGATATATCCGCCGACAGGCACCGGGCATCTTCGCCTGGCTACCTCTCGGACTCCGAGTTCGCCAGAATGTCGAGCGCATTGTTCACGAGGAGATGCAGGCCGCTGGTGCACAACACGTGCATTTCCCGGCTTTGTTGCCGAAAGAGCCTTATGAAGCAACAGGACGCTGGGATGAGTACGGCGATGGAATTTTTCGTCTCAAGGATCGCAAAGGCGCTGACTATCTTCTAGCGCCGACCCACGAGGAAGTGTTCACCCTGACGGTCAAAGACCTCTACTCCAGTTACAAAGACTTGCCCTTGATGATCTACCAGATTCAGGATAAGTACCGGGATGAGGCCAGGCCACGGGCTGGCCTGTTGCGCGGGCGCGAGTTTTCCATGAAGGATGCCTACTCGTTTGATTACACCGATGAGGGTTTGGAGAAGTCCTACCAGGCACAGCGCGACGCCTATGAGCGAATTTTCCAGCGCCTAGGGCTCGAGTATGTGATTGTCCAGGCTGACGCGGGTGCGATGGGAGGCTCTCGCAGCGAAGAGTTCCTCCACCCCACGGACGTGGGGGAGGACACTTTTGTCCGCACCGACGGAGGCTATGCGGCCAACGTTGAGGCTTATCGGGTGACACCCCCGGCTCCACTTCCCTATGACCAGACTCCTGCTCCGGTGGTGTTCGATTCACCCAACACGCCCACGATCGACACCCTGGTAGCGCTGGCTAACGAGCGTCACCCTCGAGAGGGAGCCCCCTGGGAGGCTGCTGACACCCTCAAGAACGTTGTGCTGAAGCTCATCCAGCCCGATGGCTCGTCAGAACTGGTGATTGTCGGAATTCCCGGTGACCGGGACGTTGACATGAAGCGTGCGGAAGCATTCTTTGGCCCCGCACTCGTCGAACAAGCCGAGGACGCTGATTTCCTGAAGCACCCCGCTCTCGTGAAGGGCTACATCGGTCCGTGGTCTGAAACGGGGCCCGTATTGGGCGAGACGTCGGCCAGTGGTATTCGTTTCCTGGTGGATCCCCGCGTGGTGGAGGGCACCAGCTGGGTCACCGGAGCAAACGTTCACGAAAAGCATGTCTTCAACCTGGTGTGTGGGCGAGACTTCACACCCGATGGAACAGCTGACATCGCCTCTGTGCGCGAAGGAGATGAAGCCCCCGATGGTTCAGGGCCCCTCAAAGCAGCCCGGGGTATGGAGATCGGGCACGTGTTCCAGTTGGGTCGGAAGTATGCCGAAGCGTTGGGTCTCCAGGTCTTGGATGAGAACGGGTCGCTGGTGACCGTGACGATGGGTTCCTATGGCATCGGGGTAACTCGTCTGGTTGCTGTCCTTGCCGAAGCAAACCACGATGACAAAGGTTTGATTTGGCCTGAAGCCGTCGCGCCTTTTGATGTGCACATTGTGGCCGCCGGAAAAGACGAAGC
>JANQZT010000068.1:0-31333 GCA_030728325.1 Pontimonas sp. | reverse complement strand
CCCCACGGCTAAGTAGCCGAAATGTCACCCCACTTGTACTCTGGTGGGACGGACACGATATCGTCGCGTCCACAATCGAATAGGAGGGCCTCTCATGGATATTGATCTGAGTGTGCTCAAGCTCATGGAATCCGAGCGTGAAATCCCGTTTGATGAGCTCGTGATCATCATCGAGCAAGCAATTCTGACTGCCTATGAAAAGCACTTAGGAATTGCCGACTACCGCGGTCAGCGCGCCGAGCCAGATGCTCCCAGAGCCCGCGTTGAACTCGATCGCAAGACCGGTCACGTCACCGTCTTCACTCCCGTCCTCAACGAGGACGGAGAGAAGGTCGGCGAAGAGGTCGACAGCCCCGAGGACTTTGGCCGTATCGCCGCTCATGCTGCGAAACAGGTGATCAACCAGCGCCTTCGCGACATCGGAGATGACCGAATCCTCGGCGAATACCGCGGGAAAGACGGCGACATCGTGTCCGGAATCGTCCAGCAGGGCCCTAACCCCCGCATGATTCACATCAACTTGGGCGAAGTCGAAGCTATTTTGCCTCCTGAGGAGCAGGTGCCCGGAGAAACATACGAGCACGGATCCCGCCTGCGCGTTTACGTCACCAAGGTAGAAAAGGGCACCAAGGGTCCTTCCATCACGGTGAGCCGTACTCACCCTGGTTTGGTGCGGAAGCTCTTCGCCATGGAGGTTCCTGAAATCCACCAAGGGCTCGTCGATATCGCCTCGATTGCCCGCGAAGCGGGTCACCGCACCAAAATTGCGGTGAAAGCCATGGAGCCAGGCATCAACGCCAAGGGCGCCTGCATCGGAGAGCTGGGGCAACGCGTTCGTGCTGTCCAGGCGGAGCTGGGTGAAGAAAAAATCGACATCGTTGATTTTTCTGAGGACATTGCCCAGTTTGTGGCCAATGCGCTCTCTCCAGCAAAGGTATCGAGCGCCTTTGTCCTGGATGAGGCCGCGAAACAGGTCCGAGCGCTCGTTCCCGACTATCAGCTCTCGCTGGCTATCGGAAAAGAAGGCCAAAACGCGCGGCTTGCCGCGAAATTGACGGGGGCAAAGATTGATATTCAGCCTGATTCCGTCATGGATTCTTAGCCCTCACCACGCTGGGGCGTGCTGGAGACGCTAGAGGGGACTAGAATGGGAGTTTCCAGGCGGTGCCTGGGTTGTCACGAGTCAGACAGCACAGAAAATCTTCTGCGGTGTGTGGCGCGAGATAACCGGGTCGTCGTGGATGAGAAAGAAAGAGAACCTGGTCGAGGTGCATGGGTGCATCGAAACCAGGAGTGTCTCTCTCGCTCTCTTCAACGGCGGGCATGGAGCAGGGCTCTCAAAAGCGGAGCCTCGCTAGATTGCTCCGCATTGGATAACCTCAGTAGGTCACCCGACCTCGCTAAGACAAGGCTGAATGGCTAATGGAATCCTCATGAGTGGCTCGAAATGAGCCTCGTTTGTAGGTAGAGGCACGCCCTGGCTGGGTGTGCCCAGACAGGAGAATTGTGGCTGCAAAAGCTCGCGTGCACGAAATTGCCGCGGAATTGGGTATCGACTCAAAACGCACCTTGGAGAAGCTGAAGGAAATCGGCGAGTTCGTCAAGGGACCTTCGTCGACGGTGGAGCCTCCCGTGGTTCGCAAGCTCAAAGCTGCGTTTGCCGAAGAGGGCATCGTCCCCGTTCCCGTCGAAGACAAGCCTGAGCCCAAGCCCGCTGCGAAACCAGCGCCGGCCCCCGCTCCTGAAGCGTCCCCAGAAAGCCCAGCCCCGGAGAGTCCAGCCCCGGAGGCTCCAGCGCCGGCCGCGGAGAGCCCTTCAGCGCCTCCCGCAACAAAGCCTTCATCAACCGGAATTCCTCGCCCTGGAAACAACCCCTTCGCCTCGTCACAGGGAATGGCCCGTCCCGGTATTCCTCGTCCTGGAAACAATCCTTTTGCCTCAGCGCAAGGAATGGGACGTTCCGCTCCTGGCCGTCCAGGGCAAGGTGCAACCCCTCGTCGTCCTCTTGATCGTGAAGGTGGGGCTAGGCCTCCTTTCCAAGGCCGCACCGGTAGCCCCGGCGGTCGTCCCGGTGGTCCCGGTTTCGGTGGCCCCGGTGGAGGCGCCCCTGGTGGCGGTCCCGGAGCTCGCCCAGGTGGCGGTCGTCCCGGTGCTGGTGGACGTGGTCGCGGACCCGGTGGTGGAACCGCAGGAGCGTTCGGTCGTGGTGGCGGAAAGAGCAAGTCTCGCAAGTCGAAGCGGACGAAGCGTCAAGAATTTGAAATGCGGGAAGCCCCGAGTTTAGGCGGCGTCACCATCCCCCGTGGGGATGGCTCCACCATCATTCGTTTGCGTCAAGGCGCTTCGATGAGCGATTTCGCTGACAAGATCGAGAACTTGACCGGATTCCCCGTTCCTCCTGGGAACCTGGTGACGGTTCTCTTCCAGTTGGGGGAGATGGCAACCGCTACCGAATCTTTGGACGCTGCGACGTTTGAGGTGTTGGGCGCAGAGCTGGGTTACAAGGTTCAGATTGTCTCGCCAGAAGACGAAGACAAAGAGCTGCTGGAGAGCTTCGATATCGACCTGGATGAGGAAGAGAACGAAGAAGACCTCGTCATTCGACCCCCTGTTGTCACCGTGATGGGTCACGTTGATCACGGTAAGACGAAGCTCTTGGACGCTATCCGTAGCGCGAATGTTGTAGCCGGTGAAGCGGGTGGAATCACCCAGCACATCGGTGCTTACCAAGTCTGGACTGAGCACGAAGGTATCGAGCGGGCTATCACCTTCATCGATACACCTGGTCACGAGGCGTTTACCGCTATGCGTGCCCGTGGTGCTCAGGTAACTGACATCGCGATTCTGGTTGTCGCTGCGGATGATGGAATCATGCCTCAGACCATTGAGGCCTTGAACCACGCGCAAGCAGCGAACGTTCCGATCGTCGTGGCCATCAACAAGATGGATGCCCCAGGCGCCAAAGCGGACAAGGTCCTGCAACAACTCACCGAGTTTGGACTTGTCGCTGAGGAATACGGTGGAGACACCCAGGCGGTCAAGGTCTCAGCGCTCAAGGGCGAAGGAATCACTGAGCTGCTCGATGCTGTCCTGCTGACCGCGGATGCTGGATTGGACCTTCGAGCCAACCCGAACCGCACTGCGCGTGGTGTGGCGATTGAAGCCCGTCTGGACAAGGGACGCGGTGCTGTCGCTACGGTCTTGATCGAATCAGGAACTCTCCGAGTTGGAGAAGCCATTGTGGCGGGAACCGCGTACGGTCGGGTGCGCGCCATGATTGATGAGAACGGTGAATCGGTCGAAGAGGCCTACCCCTCACGACCCGTTGCTGTTCAAGGTCTCTCGAGCGTTCCGCGCGCTGGTGACACGTTCATCGTTACGGACGATGACCGCACTGCCCGCCAGATCGCTGAGAAGCGTGAAGCAGCAGAGCGTAACGCTCAGCTGGCGAAGGCACGCAAGCGCATCAGCCTCGAGGACTTCACCAAGGCTCTCGAAGATGGCAAGATCGAAGCCCTTAACCTCATCCTCAAGGGTGATGTCTCCGGTGCTGTTGAAGCCCTGGAGGAGTCGCTGCTCAAGATTGAGGTGGACGATTCGGTTCAGCTGCGCATTATTCACCGTGGTGTGGGTGCGATTACCGAGAGCGATGTCAACCTGGCGACCATCGACAACGCCATCATCGTGGGATTCAACGTCCGACCCGACTCCAAGGCACGCGAGCGTGCTCAGCGAGAAGGTGTCGACGTTCGGTTCTACTCCGTCATCTACAACGCTCTGGAAGAGATTGAGAGCTCCCTGAAGGGAATGCTCAAGCCCGAGTTCGAAGAGGTTCAGTCCGGTGTTGCCGAGGTTCGCGAAGTGTTCAAGTCTTCCAAGGCTGGAACCATTGCCGGATGTATCGTCCGCTCGGGAACCATCACGAGGAACGCGAAAGCCCGCGTTATTCGCGATGGTGTGGTCCTCGCAGACAACTTGGCCATCGAGTCCCTGCGACGCTTCAAAGACGATGTCACCGAGGTCAAGACTGACTTCGAATGTGGTATCGGACTGGGCAAGCTCAAGGACATCCAGATCGGTGACGAGATTGAAACCATCGAGATGAAAGAAAAGATCCGTGAGTAGTAACTCGCCCCGCGCCAGGAAGATGGCGGACTTGATCCGTCAGATTCTGGCGGAGCGCCTCCAAAAGGGCTTGCGCGACCCTCGAATGGGGTACGTCACGATCACCGATGTTCATGTGACCGGAGATCTGCAGCACGCTTCCGTGTTCTACACGGTGCTGGGGGATGACACCGAGCGCGCGGACACTCACGCAGCTCTGAAAGCTGCGACCGGTATGTTGCGCACCGAAGTCGGGAAGAACATTACGGCGAGGCTTACCCCCTCTCTGGAGTTTGTGCCCGATGGGATTCCGGAGAACGCCGCGGCGATTGAAAATCTGTTGCAGGAAGCGCGGGAGCGCGACGCGGAGATTGAGCGCCAGAAGGCGACAGCACAATACGCTGGCGATGAGGACCCCTACAAGGTCCCCAAGTCAGCCGAGTAGTCACACGACGCGAAGGAGCACCGTATGTCCATGGAGCGCGACGATCCCCGTCAGTACCACATTGCTCTTGCTGAGGGCGATGTGGGTCGTTACGTATTTCTCCCCGGTGATCCGGGCCGGTGTGAGCTGATTGCCTCCTACTTTGACGACCCCCAGAAAGTCGCATCTCACCGTGAATATGAGACCTGGACTGGCTATTTGGAGGGCGAAAAAGTCTCGGTGACCTCCACCGGTATTGGTGGCCCTTCCGCCGCCATCGCGCTTGAAGAGCTCGTTGCTATTGGCTCTGACACGTTTGTCCGCGTGGGGACATCGGGTTCCATGCAGGAGCACATTATGCCTGGCGATATTGCCATTGTGTCCGCGGCTATCCGCGACGAAGGAACGAGCCTGCACTATCTCCCCATCGAGTTCCCCGCGGTGGCTGATGTTGAGCTCACCCAAGCCCTTTCCGATGCTGCGCGGGGGATGGGCAAAACCGTGCATGTTGGTGTCTCGCAGTCCAAAGATTCGTTCTATGGGCAGCACTCTCCCGAGCGCATGCCCGTCGCAGGTCGTCTCGCCGAGCGCTGGACAGCGTGGATGGGCGGAGGAGCGATTTGCTCCGAGATGGAAGCTGCGTCTCTCTACATCGTGGCGTCAGTGCTGCGCGTTCGCGCGAGCGGACTGATGATGGTGATGGGTCACCCCGATCAGTCTCCGATGAGCCCCAAAGAGTGGGATGCCTCGAAGGTTGAGAACCTTCTTCCGGTGGCGATTGAGGGAATGCGCGAGATCATTCGCCGGGACAAGGCGTCTAAGTAGCCAGACGAAGAGCACCTTCGTCTCGCGTCGCGAGCCCATCGGCAATGAGGGACTCTAGGGCGCGCCGAAGCTGAGGCTCATCTTGCCAGAGGGTGAGCAAGAAGTCCTCCGGCACAGGAATATCGCTATGGCGAAGCTCGCGAAGGATTATTCCTCTCACTTGTCGGTCACTTCCTTCGAACTTCCCTTGTTTGGGCCCTGTGGCACCGAGATACTCCGGGTAGCCAGCCCTTCGCCATTCACAGGAGGACTGGAGAGGGCAGCCCTCGCATCGAGGGCTCCTCGCAGTACAGACCACTGCGCCGAGCTCCATGATCGCTTTCGCGGCTTGCACTTGAGCCTGCGGCTTCTCGGGTTCCAGAACGGCCCAGAGGGCTGTCCGATCTGCGGTTACTCGAGGTGGTCCCGCCTCACCCTGACCCTCGACAACTCGAGCCATAACCCGTCGCACGTTGGTATCAACGACGGGCTCGGGAACCCCAAAGGCAAAGGTTCTGATTGCTCGGGCGGTGTAATCACCAATTCCCGGAAGGCCGAGCAAAACATCGAGATCAGACGGGACCTCGCCACTGTGATCAGACGTTATCTGGGTCGCTGCCTGGTGTAGACGAAGCGCTCGCCGCGGGTAACCAAGACGTCCCCAGGCGATGACAGCGTCCGCCCGGGACGAACTCGCGAGGTCGGTCGGGGCGGGCCAGCGCTCCATCCATTGATGCCATACAGGCTCAACCCGCGCCACCGGTGTTTGTTGAAGCATGACCTCTGAAACCATGACACCCCACGGTGAACAACTCTGCTCACGCCAGGGCAGCGGACGCTGATGCACCGCAAACCACTGGTTCAGAGTCGCAATATCCACGGTGCCACGGTATAGCCATCAACTGGTGTTTCCCAGACGAGGGACATACTCTGTGCGCATGAAGGTCTTAGTCACGGGCGCCACCGGGTACGTCGGTGGTCGCCTTGTGCCAAAGCTCCTGGAACAGGGGTATTCAGTTCGCGTTCTCGCACGTGAGCCCCACCGACTTGATGGCGTCCCGTGGCACGACGATGTTGAGATCATCCAGGGTGACCTTCAGGTGCGAGCCGACGTTGCTCGGGCGGTTTCCGCGGTCGACGTCGTTTACTATCTCGTTCACTCAATGTCGAGTGCGGGTGACTTTGAAGTGGTTGAGCGCCGAGTGGCGACCCTGGTTGCCGAAGAGGCTAAGTCTGCTCAGGTAAAGCGCATCGTCTACCTGGGAGGCCTCCACCCGAAAGGGCAACTCTCGCGGCACCTCGGTTCGAGAAAAGAAGTTGGGGAAATTCTGCTCGCCTCGGGCGTCCCCACTATCGCGCTTCAAGCCGGAGTCATCATTGGGTCTGGCTCTGCAAGCTTTGAGATGATTCGGCATCTCACGGAAATACTCCCGGCCATGCCTGCCCCCAAATGGGTGCGCAACAAGATTCAACCCATCGCCATCCGGGATGTGCTGCACTATCTGGTGAAGTCGGCAGAGCTTCCTCCCGAGATTAATCGAGCGTTCGATATCGGTGGCCCTGATGTTTTCCGCTATTTCCAGCTCATGAACGGGTACGCCAAGGAAGCAGGCCTCAAAGAGCGGCTGATTCTTGCGCTCCCTGTGCTCACTCCGTGGTTGGCGTCTCAGTGGGTCAATCTGGTGACCCCCATTCCCAGGAGTCTTGCTGTCCCGATTATTGAGTCTCTGTTGCACGATGCGGTGATGAAGAACCACGACATCGACGATGTCATTCCCCCACCTGCAGAAGGCTTAACCGGCTTTCGTCGATCCGTTGAACTTGCCCTGGTGCGGATGCGCTCAGGAGAGGTGGAAACCTCGTGGAGAAACACGGAAGTCATCGGAGCGCCCTCAGACCCCCTACCGAGCGACCCGGAGTGGGCCGGTCACACGGTCTACACCGACTCGCGTGAGGTGACCGTGGCTGCTCCCTCCGATGAGCTCTGGAAAGTAGTGGAAAGTATCGGTGGAGACAACGGGTGGTATTCCCTCCCGGTGGCCTGGGCAGCGAGGGGCCTTCTCGACAAACTCGTCGGAGGGGTGGGACTTCGTCGGGGACGACGCGACCCCGACAAGCTCCTCACCGGGGATGCTCTCGATTTCTGGCGGGTCGAAAAGATTGAGCGTGGCTCGTTCTTGCGTCTGCGAGCCGAAATGAAACTTCCTGGACTTGCCTGGTTGGAGTTCACCGTGACACCGGTGGGTGAAGAGCACAGCACATTGAGCCAGCGCGCAATCTTTTTCCCACAGGGGCTCGGGGGTCGTTTGTATTGGTTTGCTGTGACACCACTGCATGGAATTGTCTTCGCAGGAATGGCCAGGTCCATGGGCAAAGCTGCGGAACAGCATTTCGCTGACCGGGTATCGGTTACGGCCTCATAGGCGTTACACTGAAAGGGCACCTCGATCACTGAAACGGTTCACGTTCAGGTCTGATTGTTTGTGTCGGCCTCGCATCACGGGCGAGGCAATGTGTGGTCACGGTGACAAGGTCTTCGTTTTTCACACATCCCTAGGTTGTCTCAAGGAGAAGAATGGCCCAGACAGGCCCCTCGCGCACCCGGTCGCGCCCACAGGGCGCTAAGCGGGGACGGAAGAAGCCCATCGATGATGAGGGCATCATTCCGATCCTGGCGCGGGCTGTGCGGGAAGTGGAGTCTGCTGCCGGTCGCGGAAAAGTGACGGCAGGAAACCGGGTCAAGTTTCAGGTCACCGCGCTGTTGGTTCGTGAGGAACGAGCAAAAGCCAAAGACGACGCGTCGCTCTCGGTCGCGGAGCGTCAAGAAACGCTGAAGCGTCTGGATGGACTTGCCTCCATCATGGCGAAAACAGCAGCACGAGACACCAGCTTGATTCAGTTGCTCGCGCCTGACGCAAAAGTGTCCGAAGCCGCCAAGAAACTGCGTCGTGACTACCTTGTTGCCTCTGGTCAGGAACTGGATCCCGATGACCTCATCATCGTGGATGAAGCCCCGGAGGTGAGCCCTGAGACGGCCAAACAGGTCGTTCCTGCCTCGGTGCGCCAAGCACAGCTTGCCAACCCTTTTATGGCCCCCGATTTTGCGGCCTATCAGAAGCCCCAAGCTGCGGTGGAGGGGCGCCTTCTGAACTGGGAGCTGATGGAGCCGCTGTTTCGATCCTTTGAGCAAGGCTCGGGCGGTGGCGTGGCCAGCATGGAACTGCCCGCAGCGGCAAACTTGTCCACGCCAGGTGGGTTGGACCTTATGGTGCACCAATCTGAGTTTGTGGAGGCAGTGCGCAGCGGTCACCGAAGCTTTTTGCTCGCGGATGAGCCTGGACTTGGCAAGACGGCTCAGGCCCTCATAGCTGCGGAAACAGCAGGCGCTTTCCCTCTCTTGGTGGTTGTTCCCAATGTGGTGAAGACCAACTGGCTTCGAGAAGTTCACCAGTGGCTGCCCAAACGACGCCCTACGGTCGTTCACGGTGATGGTTTAGAGCTCAACGCCTTCAGTGACGTGTTCATTGTGAACTACGACATTCTCGATCGTCACGTCGGATGGCTGTCCAAGTTTGATTTCCGGGGCATGGTTGTGGATGAAGCCCACTTCATCAAGAACAAGGATTCACAGCGCTCCAAGCATGTTCAGGCGGTGGCGAGGACCATTCGGGCGCGCTTGCAACACCCACTCCTGATTGCCCTCACGGGAACACCCTTGATCAACCAAATTGAAGACTTCCGCATGATTTGGCAGTTCCTCGGCTGGATTGATGACAAGAAACCTCTGGGCCAGCTGATGGCGAAGCTCGAGGCGGCGGGTCTCACGCCAGCTGATCCCGGTTTCTTCCCGGCGGCCCGTAAAGCGGTCATTTCCATGGGAATTGTGCGCAGGCGTAAACAAGACGTCGCCAAAGACATTCCTGCGCGCCGCATTGCGGATATTCCGATCGAGCTCGACACCGAAGCCGCCCGTTCGATTATGGATGCGGAGCGAGCCCTCGTGCAGCGTTTGTTGGAGCGCTATGACCGAGTCATCTCGGCCAGGGGCGATGCTGACCCGAGCGTGCTGGACGACGATTTGGTCAGACTGGTGTGTGCCTCAGAGATCGAGGAAACCAAGCAGGATGATTCCGGAGATAACGTCTTCACGCTGGTGCGAAAGATTGGTTCGGCGAAAGCTGTCATGGCGGCCGACTACACCGCCCAATTGGCCAGAAACGTCGGCAAGGTGGTGTTCTTCGCGAAGCACATCGACGTGCTCAACCAGGCGGAAAAGCACTTTGCGTCAGTCGGGATAAAGACAACCTCGATTAGGGGTGACCAATCCACCACTGCGCGACAGTCCGCGATTGATGCTTTCACCAACGATGATGACGTTCAGGTCATCGTCTGTTCGCTGCTCGCCGCTGGAGTGGGTGTGAACTTGCAGGCAGCCTCCAACGTCGTGTTGGCCGAGCTCTCCTGGACGAGTGCTGAGCAGACCCAGGCCATCGACCGTGTTCACCGCATTGGTCAGGAACTTCCGGTCACTGCGTGGCGCATTGTGGCGGCTCAGACCGTGGATCAGAGAATTGCCGAATTGATTGATCAGAAGTCAGGGCTCTCCGCGCGTGCCCTGGATGGCCAAGAGGTTGAGGCCGGCGTCGAGGGCACCATGCAAGTTGCAGCCCTCATCGCTTTGCTGAGAGCTGAGCTAGAGCAGCGTCAGTCTTCGTAGCGGGTGCCGCAGGAACACAGCCATGCAGGCATGTCGCCCTCCGCGGCCACGCCACCGAGAACAATGTCTCCGAGCCGTGAGGCTTGGACCATCTCGGAGCTTGGATCCCCGTAGATGATGGGAGTGGCGGTTCTTTCTCGACACTCTGGACACTCTGGGGGTGTGTCATCAAAGAGTTGTGGCATGTGTCCTCCGGCTCGGACGTGATTGCAGAGACCATCCCACCGACCACTGACACGGGATAGCCTGAGGGCCATGTTTGAGGTCTCCGTCGTCTACATCCTGCGAGAGGGCGCTAGGGGAGACGAGGTCCTCTTGGGAGAGAAGCTCACGGGTCTAGGGGTTGGGAAGATTGTGGGCCCCGGGGGAAAACAAGAACCTGGAGAGTCTCCTGTCGAGACCGCGCTGCGCGAAGTGCACGAAGAGGTCGGGCTCACGCTCGAGGCGGAGGCCCTTTTTCCCCTGGCGCGAGTGACCTACCCCTTTGTGGGGCGGGGGGAACTCTCCCAGCGCTCCCACGCTTTCGTCACCCGGGTGTGGAGAGGCGAAGTGCGGGCTAGCCCTGAGATCGACGCAACCTGGTGGCCCCTGAGCGAACTTCCGGTGCACCGTATGTGGTCAGATGCGGCTCTCTGGTTACCCAGAGCCCTGGCCGGAGAGTTTGTCGAGGCAACGTTCGATATTGGGCCCCTGGATGAGGTGCTCTCTCAGACCATGCAGTGGTCGACACGAAGCGAGGGCTAACGACCCAGTGCCGTGGTGATGAGCCAATCCCGCAGAGCCTGTGTGGAGAAGCAATCGATGCGGTTGTAGTGCAGGATGCTGTTTTTCAGCTCGCTAGCGGCCTCCTGATTGTCGTGAGCGCGCGCGAGTGAGTAATCCGCAAACGCCACGACTGACTCACCACCTCCGGCGATTCCTGTGCGCGTCTCTGGGTCGAAATACAACGCCTCGAGGGCTTTCAAGCCATAGCTCGGCAGGCCCACTTTCAGCCCTTTCATGACCACGGGATAGAGATCAACGAGGTGGTGATCCAGTAGCGCGCGAAGCATGGGGGAGTCGATCTGGTGACGCTTCGCCATCTGCTTCAGCCGTGTGCGTTCATAGGGTGCGTAGTGGTAGACGTGAAGGTCAGGGAACACGGCTGTCCTGTCCTCCAGCAATCGCAAGAAGGTATCGAACGCCTCACGCTCTTGATCGAATGTTTCCGCCCACAGGGGAAGAAAAGACGAGTCAGCGCTCCCGGGGTTGAGGTTCTCTCCCCACATGCCAAAGAGGTACTCAATGCCAAACCAGACCGAGTCATCGCCCTGGGAAAGTGATCCGAGTGGGCTGCCATCGGCGGCGAACTCCTGATAGGTCGGGTCACCCTCGAAATCGAAGAAAATATCGCCAGGGCTGGGCTCTGGAAGATTCTCGATCATCCCCCGCGAGAGTACCTCCCAGGCTGGGCGGCCGTTGGGGTTGTTCCTGGTGGCGACCTGCAAAGACGCCTGCAGGTGCAAACTCTCCAGGGTGTCACGGCCAATACCGGGGATAGCGCGCCGAACCTCCTCTCGTGAAGCGTCTGCAAACTCGAGCAGGGTGCCAAACCCGCCGGTCAGGATTTTGTCGCGCTGCGTCTTACGAAGCCCCGCAATCTGAAAGAGATCGTCCATGACCACAATTTGCTCACTGCATGCAGGGCACCCCTTGGTTCCACACGGGGCAAAGCTCTCATCCCCCCACGGGAGGGGGAGCGGATCGATAACTCGATGGGCAATGAGCGCCATGACACGATCGCGCATCTGGCGATAAGGCTCCAGCAGGTCCGCGACTGCATGAACACTGTGGGTTCCATCGCCCAGGATGATCTGGACAGTGTCCGCCAGGGTTACTCCGGCTCGCTCCAGCTGGTCGTGGTACGCGGCGAGCTGCAGGAGGGCGTGGTCTTTGGCGCGCCTGGCTAATTTGGAGTCCCACACCTCCCAGGAATCGCCAGTCCTGACAATAAAGTCGGCGAATCCCTGGAAACCAATGGGGAGCGGAGCCCCCGGGAGAATTTCTTCAAACAGGGTGGCTTGGAAGAGTGCGCCGACATCAGAGGACAGGGCGTCCATCGTGTCGTGTTGCGCGCGTTGAATATTTGCTCGCCAGGCTTCCGCATCAGCGGGGTCGGCTGGGTCATAGGTCAACTCTGTGACCTGCATCTGTGACTTTAGATGCTCGAGTTGCCTCGCTTCGTGCTCCAGCCCCAGGCGTGCCACCAACTCCATCATGGGATCGGTGATGTCGGGGACGCTGACGCCCTTGCCGAGCTTCTCATCCGCGACCCTGGCAAGTCTCCAGGGACAGGATTCGAACACAGCCAGATCACTGGCCGAAATGACCCATGAACCATCTCCGAGGCGCTGCATGGGGCACAGCCTAGGTCAGGCCACCCACAGGGCGCCTAAATCATCTCCAGCTCGGTCAGTTTGCTGTTCAACAGAGGGTTGCTGGGCTCGGTGAGAACCGAACCATCGGGAAAGAGGAGCACTGGAATGTTGGGGCGACCACTGAGTTCAATGGCTTTCGCCTTGTCCTGCTCGCTCGCGTCCACGTCGTGATAGGTGAGGTCAACCCCGTAGTGCTCCAGCAGGGCCTGAGCGCGAACACAATCGCCGCACCAGGATGCTCCGTAAAACTCGACTGTCTTGTTATCAGCTGACATGCTCTGCCTCTTCTTTTGCGGGTGAGATTGTTAAGCGTAACGACGCTCATCGCTAACCTACGACCTCCTAAACTCAGGGGCGAAGAGATTTATTCCTTCCATCACCAAAGGGGGTGCCTCCGTGGTTCACACCACTGGTCCTGGTCCATCGCTCCAGGAGGGTCCCGACGGTGAAGCGCACTACCGACTGGCCCCCGGTGAGGACGCCTCTGGCATCGTCATGCGGGTGGAGAAGGATTCGCTCGGGGAGCTAGAAGTCCCTCAGGACGCGTACTGGGGTATCCATACGGCCCGCGCTCTGGTGAATTTTCCGATTACTCGACGTGCCATCTCCAACTATCCCGATCTGATTCGTGGCATTGCTCGTGTCAAGCAGGCCGCCGCCAGAGCAAACAAAGACATCGGTGTGCTCTCCGCTGAGAAAGCTGACGTCATCGACCAGGTGTGTGAAGAGCTCTGGTCGGGCGCGCTTCACGACCAGTTTGTGCTTGGTGCGGTGCAGGGCGGCGCGGGGACGTCGACCAACATGTGTGCGAATGAGGTCATCGCCAATCGTGGGCTCGAACTGATGGGTCACGCTAAGGGGGAGTACGAGTACCTCCACCCTATTGACGATGTCAATCGTTCACAGTCCACCAACGACGTCTATCCCACCGCGATCAAGTTGGGAATGGTCTTGGGGGTCCAGCGTCTCTTCGCTGAACACAAACTCCTGGCAGAGTCCTTTGCCGAGAAAGGTCGGGAATTCCAGACCATCTTGAAAGTGGGGCGCACCCAACTCCAAGACGCTGTTCCCATGACACTCGGTCAAGAATTTGGTGGGTTTGCGACAACTCTGCGCGAAGACCACGACCGCATCAAAGAAACCATCCCGTTCCTGTGCGAAATCAACCTCGGGGCCACTGCAATTGGCACCGGTATCACTGCAGACCCCCGATACCCCGAAGCAGTCCGCGCCCACTTGGCCGAGCTCACCGGTCTCGACATCAGGACATCGCCTGACCTCATTGAAGCGACCAGTGACGCGGGTGTATTCATGACCCTCTCCGGGACACTCAAGCGCGCCGCGGTGAAGCTCTCCAAAATCTGTAACGACCTGCGCCTGCTCTCCAGTGGTCCCCAAGCAGGTTTGGGAGAGATCAACCTTCCCGCCCGTCAAGCGGGGTCCTCGATTATGCCTGGGAAGGTGAACCCCGTCATCCCCGAGGTCGTCAACCAGGTGGCCTTCGCCATCATTGGGTCCGATGCCACCGTGACAGCGGCGGCCGAAGGCGGGCAGCTGCAGCTCAACGCTTTTGAGCCGATTATTGCCTCCTCCATTCTGCAATCCGTGGTCTGGCTCACCAACGCCTGTAAGACCCTGAGGGTCAACTGTGTGGAGGGGATCACCGCCAATGAGGAGCGGCTGCATCAGCAAGTGGAAGCGAGCGTCGGGGTGGTGACCGCCCTCACCCCCTACATCGGTTATTCACAGGCTGCGGCCATCGCCTATGAGGCGCTTGCCGGTGGCGGAACAGTTCGGGAACTTGTCATCGCCCAGGGTCTGATGGACGAAGCAGAGCTGGAGAGGGTGTTATCTCCCGAGAGACTTAGTGGCCTGACACTGGGGACCGGCCTGATTACTCTGCCTCCGGCAGCCATTGAACCTGAAGACGCCGGTTAAGAACCTCGCCGCCCAGGGCGGGGCTTGGCCTCCGGCACGTCTGAGCGGCGAGTAACTTGTCCCTAGCGTCGCAAGAAATGGGCCTGCTGGTCAATCCCTCATTCATTACAGCTTGATAACGGCTTGGGAGAGGTGTGAGCTACAGGCGGACTGCGCTTTCGCGAATCTCTGGCATGGGCTAGAGTTTCCGTTTGTGCCGTGTAACGGCCGCGGAGAGTAGAGCTTCATCACCGGATGGGGCGCCGCGCAGCGAGACGAAGGAGAGCTGACATGGCTATTGCGCCAGATACCAAAGCAAGCATTATCGAGACATACGCCACTCACCCCGGTGATACTGGCTCTCCCGAGGTCCAGATTGCGCTGATGTCTCACCGCATCAACGAGCTGACCGAACACCTCAAGGAGCACAAGCACGACCACCACTCGCGTCGTGGTCTCCTGCTCATGGTCGGTCGCCGTCGTCGCCTGTTGGGCTACCTGCAGCGCATCGACATTGCTCGCTACCGTGCCTTGATCGAGAAGCTCGGTCTGCGCCGATAATCCTGTTTTTCTGTCGATACCCCGCGCCAGTGGTGCGGGGTATCGCTTTTGGGGGACAATCGCGGTACCCTAAACCAGTAGGTGAATCTCACCCGCACACAACTGAATATGGCTCTCTACGGGAGTAGGTGGGTCAGGAGCTGGTCACCGGTGGTGGTCTACTGTCCAGGGACAGTGCACTTCTACTGTTGGCCAGAAACAGGCCCCACGTATGTGGTGGACTCATCCTTCCCTCTCTCGTCGTGGCGTGCCGCCATGCCCGACCGGTCGGTTGGGCATGTTCGAAGAGAAATAAGGAGATGTGACCTTAATGGAAGGTCCAGAAATCAAGTTCGCTGAAGCCGTATTGGATAACGGCAAGTTCGGAAAGCGCACCGTGCGCTTTGAAACGGGTCGTTTGGCCCAACAAGCCCAGGGTGCGGTTGCCGCATACCTGGATGAAGAAACCATGTTGCTCTCGGCAACGAGTGCCTCGAAGAATGCCCGTGAGGGTTTTGACTTCTTCCCCCTGACTGTTGACGTTGAAGAGCGTGCCTACGCAGCAGGAAAGATCCCCGGATCCTTCTTCCGTCGTGAAGGTCGCCCCTCCACTGAGGCCATCCTGGTCTGCCGTCTGATCGACCGGCCGCTGCGCCCCTCCTTCGTGGATGGTTTGCGCAACGAGGTCCAGATCGTGATTACGGTGCTCTCGATTGCCCCTGACGAGTTCTATGACGCTCTGGCTATCAACGCCGCGAGCGCCTCGACTCAGATCTCTGGCTTGCCCTTCAGCGGCCCCATCGCTGCTGTGCGCTTGGCGTTGATTGGCGACCAGTGGGTCGCCTTCCCCAAGCACTCTCAGCTCGCTGAGGCCGTGTTTGACATCGTTGTTGCCGGTCGTGTCGTCAAGGACGCGAAGGGCAATGAGGACGTCGCCATCATGATGGTGGAGGCCGAAGCAACCGAGGGTAGCTGGGAGCTCATTCAGGGCGGTGCGACCAAGCCCAATGAGGACGTGGTCGCTGCCGGCCTGGAAGCCGCTAAGCCTTTCCTCAAGCAGCTGGTCGAGGCTCAGCAAAAGATGGCTGACCAGTCCGCCAAGGAAATCGAGAACTACCCGGTCTTCTCTGACTACTCCGACGAGGTTCTCGCCGCAGTGGAGGGAATTGCCGCGAAGGAGCTCGCCTCGATTTACCAGATCGCTGACAAGCAGGAGCGTCAGGCTGCCGATGATGAGCTGAAGGCTCGCGTCAAGGAGGCCATTGCGTCCAAGGTTGAGGCTGGAGAACTCGCAGAGGGCTCCAACTCGATGGTGTCGGCTGCTTACAAGTCGGTCACGAAGCGCGTCATGCGCACCCGTGTGCTGGCCGAGGGCATTCGTATCGATGGCCGTGGAACCTCCGACCTTCGCGTCATTGACGCTGAGGTCGATGTGATTCCTCGCGTTCACGGTTCAGCTTTGTTCCAGCGTGGAGAAACCCAGATCATGGGTGTTACCACCTTGAACATGCTGAAGATGGAGCAGCAGATTGACTCGCTCGCTCCGGTGAAGTCCAAGCGCTACATGCACCACTACAACTTCCCGCCTTACTCCACCGGCGAGACCGGTCGTGTGGGAACACCCAAGCGTCGTGAGATTGGTCACGGTTTCTTGGCAGAGCGCGCACTTGTGCCCGTCTTGCCCAGTCGCGAGGAGTTCCCCTACGCCATCCGTCAGGTGTCCGAGGCTCTCGGGTCCAACGGTTCAACCTCCATGGGCTCGGTGTGTGCCTCGACTCTGTCGATGCTGAACGCCGGTGTGCCCCTGAAGGCACCCGTTGCCGGTATCGCCATGGGTCTTATCTCTGACGAGGTTGATGGAGAGATGCGCTACGCCGCTCTCACCGACATCCTCGGAGCAGAAGACGCACTGGGTGACATGGACTTCAAGGTCGCTGGAACCAGCGAGTTTGTGACAGCTATCCAGCTGGACACCAAGCTCGATGGAATTCCTGCCAGCGTTCTTGCCGGTGCGCTGACCCAGGCTAAGGAAGCCCGCCTTCACATCCTCGGTGTGATGAACCAGGCCATTGACTCTCCGGATGAGATGGCACCGACCGCGCCTCGCGTGATCACGGTTCAGATCCCCTCGGACAAGATCGGTGAGCTGATTGGCCCTAAGGGCAAGACCATCAACTCCATCCAGGATGAGACGGGAGCTGACATCTCGATTGATGATGACGGCACCGTCTACATTGGCGCCGTCGATGGCGAGAGCGCAGAGGCCGCACGGGCTCGCGTGAACGCGATTGCTAACCCCGTCAACCCTGAGGTAGGAGAGCAGTACCTCGGAACCGTCGTGAAGATCGCCACCTTTGGTGCGTTCATCTCACTGGTTCCCGGTAAGGATGGACTGCTGCACATCTCTGAGGTTCGCAAACTTGCCGGTGGCAAGCGAGTGGAGGATGTCGAGGATGTCCTGTCCGTCGGACAGAAGGTCCTGGTCGAAATCTCCAAGATTGATGACCGTGGCAAGCTTTCGCTCTCCCCGGTCCTCGCCGAAGGTGAAGCAGAGGCTTCCTCCGACGACGAGTAACGATCATTCTGCGAAGGCCGGCTTCCCCTCGGGGAGCCGGCCTTCTGCGTGTCGAAATAAATAAAGAGAATTCAATAAACGCGACACCGCGCCTCATCATAAAATCCGAATAAATATAGATTTATCGGTAATGAAGCGTTTCGCATCGTGCGAAGTTTCGCGGAAATTCGTTCCGCATTCAGGAAACTTCCAGCTTAAATTGAGTGTTTGTCTAGCAAGAATTACCTCCCGGGAGTAGCGTTACGCACGCGAGTTATGGATACCGTGAGGAATTCGTAGCGCGCGAGAGGAATATTCCTCGTCCACCCGCCGACGGGTCCGTCGCGGCGGCGGGCGGTGATAACTACAGAAACATGTCAAGGGAGAATCATGGATCTGCTTAGCATTACGCAAGCATTCTTCATGCTCGGATTCGTTGCTATGGCAGCGGGAACCCTCTACTTCGTACTGGAGAGAGGCGACCTCAAGCCTGAGCACCGCATCACTGCAACCTATGCAGGAGCGATTACATTCATCGCAGCAATCATGTACTGGATCATGACCGACATCGTCGGCTTCTTTGACCAGGCCGCAGGATCTGCTGATGCAGTTCAGGGCACCATGCCCTACCGTTACATCGACTGGCTCCTCACCACGCCTCTGTTGCTGGTGGAGTTTGGTTTGATTGTGGCGATTGCCGGCGCTGTCACCAAGGGTTTCGTTACCCGAATCGTGATCGCCGACATCATCATGATCGTCACCGGTTACCTCGGTGAGGTCGGAACTGAAGGTGAAATGTCCACCATCGTGTGGTTCGTCATCTCCAGCCTTGCGTGGTTCTACATCGTCTACGCAGTGTTCCAGGTCAAGACGGATGGTATGCCGGACTACGCTGCTCGCGCAGTGAAGATCATGCGTAACTTCGTCATGCTCGGATGGGCGATTTACCCCATCGGCACTGCAACCGAAGAGTTCATGAAGCTCTCCGGTGCTGACGTGTCCTCGGCCGTCGCCATCGCCGCCATTGTGTACGTCATTGCTGACGTTCTCAACAAGGTCGGCTTCGGTATGGTCGCAGTTAGCGCAGCGAAGAAGGCCTAGTCCTTCGACGCAACACTGTGGGGTCAGGCTTCGGCCTGGCCCCACAGTCGTTAACGAGGGAGCGCGGAATCCGACCGGGTAGTGTGGGGAAGCTATGTCGCCTGCAATTGAGTTCGATCTTCAGACCCCAGAGATGTCCTTTCAGGCCAGTGGTGACGCCACGGTGTCGCGCACTATCCACCCCAGCGGCCTTCGTATTCTGAGCGAATCGGTCCCTGGTGCACTCAGCACCTCCATTGGGTTCTGGATTGCCGTGGGATCGAGAGACGAAGACTCGGTGGCCTATGGCTCCACCCACTTTCTGGAGCATCTGCTGTTCAAAGGGACGCCTCGTCGGAGCGCCCTCGATATCGCCATCGCTTTCGACCAGGTGGGTGGCGAGCACAATGCTTTGACTGCCAAAGAGCACACCTGCTACTACGCCAAAGTCCAGGATCAAGATCTCCCGATGGCCATCGAAGTTCTTGCGGACATGGTGGCGGCCTCGGTTATCGATGCCGCGGAGTTTGAAGTCGAGCGTCAGGTCATTCTGGAAGAGCTCGCGATGGCCGATGATGATCCCAGCGATGTGGCCCATGAGCGCATCACCGAAACTGTCCTGCGTGATCACCCCCTGGGGCGGCCCATTGGCGGTAATCCCGACACCATTCGTGCTTCCACCCGAGAATCTGTTCTCGAGCACTACGCACGGTACTACCGGCCCCACGAGCTGGTGGTGACCGCTGCGGGTGCCGTTGATCACAAGGACCTGGTGAAGCGGGTCACACAGGCTTTGAGCGACGCAGGGTGGGACCTTGGTGTTTCCAGCGCTCCGGCCTCGAGACGTGGTGTCGCTCAGGCTGAGATCGACCGAGCGCCCCAGAGTCTCGTCATCACTCGACCTCTTGAGCAAGCGGTAGTGGCTCTCGCCACCCACGGCATTCGAGCCACCGATGAGCGCAGGCCGGCTCTGTCGGTCTTGAGTTCGGTGCTCGGTGGTGGAATGTCCTCACGGCTCTTTCAAGAGATCCGTGAGCGACGTGGTTTGGCGTATTCGGTGTACAGCTTCGCCAGCGCCTACGCCGATGCTGGCATGTTTGGCATGGCGGCAGGGACCTCTCCCGCTCATGTCGCCGAGGTGTCAGGGTTGATGACCACAGAGTTGAGCTCCATCGCCCATGAGGGAATCACGGCAGAGGAGCTCAGTCGGACTCGAGGCAACATCGCCGGAGCGTCAGCTTTGGCTTTGGAGAGCAGTGATGCGCGCATGATGAGACTGGGGCGCTCAGAGCTGTCCACCGGCGAGTTTGTGGATCGCGATGAAGGTCTTCAGCGCCTCTCGCGAGTGGACCTTGGCGATGTTCAATCACTTGCCCAAGAGCTCTTATCCACACCCCTCTCGGCCGTTGTCGTGGGTGCCGTGAAAGATGGCATAGTGGACGGGGTCATCGAGCAGGACACCATCCGCTCGTCATGACCTCTCAACCTCCACGACACGTGGAGGCAATACAACAGGCCCAGACTGAGTGCCTGTAACACCAACATCACTAAAGGTTTTCCATGTCCCGGTATCTCTATCTCGTCCGTCACGGTGAACAGGTCGACGCAGAATTTGGACTCCCTGAGGGTCCTCTGAGCGAGCGTGGACTGGAGCAGGCTGCGTTGGTGGCTGACCGCCTCGCGAGCGTTAGCTTTGATGCCGCCTTCACCTCTCCGTTGCAGCGAGCTATTGACACTGCCTCGGTAATCACACAGCGCTTGGGTATGAAGGAGGCGACACCCAGTGCGTTACTGATGGACTGCATCCCCTCGGGACCCGAACCCGATATGCCTGCGGCCTTCGAGTCGTTCTTTGGCAGCGTTACCGAAGAGGAAGTTGCCGCGGGCCAAGCACAGATGACGGATGCCCTAGGGGAGTGGTTTACCCCGTCGAGGGAAGACCGTCACGAGCTGCTGATTACCCACAACTTCGTGATCGCCTGGTTTGTGCGTGAGGTGTTTGGGGCGAGTGCATGGCGGTGGATGGGGATCAACCAGGCCAACTGCGGTCTCACGATTATTCGGGTCCGCTCGGCGAAACCACCTGTTCTTCTTACTCACAACGATTTAGGCCATTTGCCTCCAGAACTTCGCACCGGGTTACCTGATAACCACCCTGTGTAGTCCGGGTCTGCCCAGGTCCTCCTGCCTAGACTAGAAGCGTGGAATTCGAGGAGGCGAGAGCAGAGGTAGAGCGCCTCACGGAGCGCATTCTCGCTCTGCAGGAGGCCTACTACCAACAGGACGCCCTGCTTGCCTCCGACGCCGACTACGACGGCTTGATTCAGGCCCTTCAGGCGTTGGAGGAGCAATTCCCGCAGCTCTCGGGGGCTGATTCGCCCACGAAAACCATTGGTTTTGGTGGGGGAGGGTTGTTCTCGCCCGTCACTCACGCTGCTCGCATGTTCAGCCTCGACAACGTCTTCACCGACGAGGAGATGAGCGAGTGGGTAGCCAAGATCGTGGGCGAGCATCCAGGCGCCAGGTTTCTGTGTGAGCTGAAGATTGACGGTTTAGCCATCAACCTCCGCTATCAGCGCGGCCAGCTTGTCAGCGCCGCCACCCGGGGTGATGGCGTCACCGGTGAAGACGTCACGGAGAACGCAATCCTGGTGCCCTCTATCCCGAGGTCTCTCGCGGGCACCGGTCACCCCGAACTGGTGGAGGTTCGCGGTGAAGTGTTCTTCACCCTCGAGGCGTTCGAGGAGTTGAACCGGGCACAGGCTGAGGCGGGCGACAAAGTTTTTGCTAACCCGAGGAATGCTGCTTCCGGAAGCTTGCGGCAAAAAAGTGAGGGTAAGAGTGACGCCAAGCGCGCGCTGGTGGCGAAGCGCCTCGGCGCTCTGTCCATGACCGTTCACGGTATGGGGGCGTGGGATAACCCTCCAGTGGCGACGCAGAGTGGGGTCTATGACGTCTTGGAGTCTTGGGGTCTTCCGGTGTCCTCCCATGTTGGGGTGATGGAGAACGGTGCGGAAGTTTTGGACTACATCCATCGGTTTGCCGAGGCGCGCCACTCTCTCTCCCACGAGATTGATGGCGTCGTCGTCAAAGTGGATCAGTTCGACATTCAAAACGACATGGGGGCCACCTCCCGGGCGCCGCGATGGGCTATCGCCTATAAGTACCCGCCGGAGCAGGTCACGACGACGCTGCTGGACATTGTGGTCAGTGTCGGCCGCACCGGGCGCGCGACCCCCTATGCGGTGCTCGCCCCGGTCACCGTGGCAGGCAGCGAGGTGGAGAGGGCGACACTTCACAATCAGGATGTGGTCCGACAGAAAGCAGTCTTGATCGGCGACACTGTCGTGATTCGCAAAGCCGGGGATGTGATCCCCGAGATACTGGGCCCGGTCGTCGAGAAGCGCACCGGTGCTGAGCGTGACTTTGTGATGCCCGAGCTGTGCCCGGAGTGCTCCTCCCGGCTCGCTCCAGCAAAAGCGGGGGATGTGGATTTGCGATGCCCCAACCAAAAGAACTGTCCCGCGCAGGTGCGCGGTCGAGTCGAACACATCGGGTCCCGGGGAGGTCTTGATATCGAGGGTCTCGGTGAGGTGAGCGCTGCAGCCCTCACACAACCACTGGAGCCCGCCACTCCTCCTCTGGTGACCGAGGCGAGATTGTTTGATCTGAGTGTCGAGGAGTTGTTCCCGATTCGCGTTCTCGTGCGTGATGCGGACACCGGAGAAGTGAAAAAGGACCCTGTGACGGGGGAACCCGTTGTGCAGATGCCCTTCCGCCGGAAACGCCAGAAGAGCGATCCGGCACTGGACCCCACCTCGTCGATTTTTCAGGGCACCGAGGAGTGGGTTCCCTCCAAAGCTGCGTTTGAGTTGGTGGACCAGCTCGAGAAAGCAAAAACACAGCCGTTGTGGCGATTCCTGGTGAGCCTCAATATCCGTCACGTGGGTCCGGTGGCTGCGCGGGCTCTTGCCGCAGAATTTGGTTCGCTGGAGGCTATTGCTCAGGCCACCGCCGAGGACTTAGCCGGCGTTGATGGGGTGGGCCAGACCATTGCCGAGTCACTGCGCGAATGGTTTGCCGTGGAGTGGCACCAAGAGATTATTGACGCGTGGCGAGTGGCTGGGGTTCGTTTTGAAGATGCGCCTTCCGCAACTCCTGAGGGCGGAACCCTCTCTGGTCTCACGATTGTCGTGACCGGCAGTATTCCCGGCTTTAGCCGGGATGGCGCGGAAGAGGCCGTGCGGGCCGCTGGTGGTAAGCCCACCTCGAGTGTGAGCAAGAACACCTCTCTCGTTGTTGCGGGCGAGGGTGCGGGAAGTAAGAGGACCAAGGCTGAGCAACTGGGTGTGCCCATTGTGGAGGCCGAATCCTTCGCCACTTTGCTGAGGGAAGGGCCCGGCGCCCTCTCGCTTTAGACTGAGAGTTCGACCAAGGAGATTCATGTCAGAAATGACCCCCGATGCCGTGCGCCATTTGGCGGGGCTTGCCCGCATTGCGCTGAGCGACGAGGAGATCACCCGTTTGGCGGGAGAGCTGGGCGCTATTGTCCAGGCAGTGGAGAGCGTCCAGAGTGTTGCCACCGCCGATGTCCCACCCACCTCACACCCGATTCCTTTGGGCAATGTTTTCCGTGACGACCAGGTGGGGGACACCTTGACGACAGAAGAGGCTCTCGCCGGGGCTCCCGATCACGATGGCTCACGATTCCGTGTCACCGCGATTCTCGGGGAAGAGCAGTGAGCGAGATCACAGCGCTCTCCGCGAGCGCTCTAGCCGACGCCCTCGCGGCGGGGGAGCTCTCCAGCGTAGAGATCACCTCGGCCCACCTGGAGCGCATTGAGGCGACGGAGAGCACACTCGGGTCGTTTCTTGCTCGGTCAGAGAATGCCCTCGACGTTGCAACCGAGAGCGATGCACGCCGAAAGGCCGGGTCTGCCCTCTCAGCACTGGATGGGATTCCGATTGCCATCAAGGATGTGCTCTGCACCACGGACATGGTGACCACCGCTGGTTCCCGCATTCTTGAGGGTTGGACACCCCCCTATGACGCCACTGTGGTGCGGAAGCTCCGCGAAGCGGGTCTTGTGGCGCTGGGTAAAACCAACATGGACGAGTTTGCGATGGGCTCCTCTACGGAGCATTCGGGCTATCACGTCACCAGAAACCCCTGGGATACTTCGAGGGCCCCAGGAGGCTCCGGCGGTGGCTCCGCAGCTGCAGTGGCGGCCAGACAGGCCCCTGTAGCTATTGGAAGCGACACCGGCGGCTCCATTCGCCAACCGGCAGCCTTCACCGGCACTGTCGGGGTGAAGCCCACCTACGGCGGTGTGAGCCGCTATGGCGTTATTGCCTTGGCGTCCTCACTGGACCAGGTCGGCCCGGTGTCTCGGACCGTTCGAGACTCTGCCCTGATTCACGACGTGATCGGCGGGCATGACCCGCACGATTCGACGAGCATCCCCACTCCCTGGGCCTCCATGACGGAGGCGGCAGATCGTGGATCAGCTGCTGTTGATTTGTCCGGGCTTCGCGTGGGCGTGGTGAAGCAGTTGGTGGGCGAAGGTATCCAAGCGGGAGTCAAAGAGCGATTCGACCAGGCTCTCGAGCTCATGGCGGCGAATGGTGCTGAGATTGTGGAGATTGACGCTCCTCACTGCGAATACGCCGTGGCCGCGTACTACCTGGTGTTGCCGGCGGAAGCGTCGAGCAACTTGGCCAAGTTTGATTCTGTGCGCTTTGGCCTGCGGGTCACTCCGGAGGGAAGTCCTACCGTCGAGGACGTCATGTCGGCTACCAGGGACCAGGGCTTTGGCGACGAGGTCAAGCGACGCATCATCCTGGGGACCTATGCGCTGAGTGCTGGATATTACGACGCCTACTACGGCAGTGCGCAAAAGGTTCGCACCTTGATTCAGCGGGACTTCGCCGAGGCTTTCGAGAAGGTCGACATTCTCGTGTCACCCTCCGCCCCTACCACCGCGTTCCCACTCGGAGAGAAGTTGGATGACCCGCTTGCCATGTGGGCGGGAGATCTGACGACCATCCCCGTGAACCTCGCAGGGATCCCCGGAATGTCTCTTCCGATGGGTCTCGACCCTGATGATGGGCTTCCTGTGGGATTGCAGCTGATGGCACCGGCCTATGAGGACGCCAGACTCTATGAGGCGGGTGCCACACTCGAGAGACTTTTTGGTGAGCGTGATGGCTACCTGGTCGCTGATCGCACCCCGGAGGTGGCATAGCCATGGCGAAAGATCAGCTGATGGATTTGGACAAGGCTCTCGAGCTTTTCGAACCCGTCTTGGGGTTTGAAGTCCACGTAGAGCTCTCCACCCAGACCAAAATGTTCTCTGCTGCCCCCAACCCCGCAGCGATGGATGACGCCAACGTCGAGCCCAATACCTGCATTACGCCCCTGTGTTTGGGGCTTCCAGGGAGTTTGCCGGTGGTGAACACGAAAGCTGTCGAGTACAGCGTGAGCTTGGGTCTCGCCCTGGGCTGTCAGATTGCTCCGGTCTCGCGCTTTGCTCGGAAGAACTACTTCTACCCGGACCTGGCGAAGAACTACCAGATCAGCCAATACGACGAACCCATCGCGTTTGAAGGGTCTGTGGCCGTCGAGATGGACGATGGAACTCTGGTCGACGTGCCCATTGAGCGCGCCCACATGGAAGAAGATGCTGGCAAGCTCACGCACGTTGGAGGCGCCACCGGGCGTATTCAAGGAGCGGAATACTCCCTCGTCGACTACAACCGTGCGGGTGTTCCGCTGGTGGAGATTGTGACCAAGCCCATTGAAGGCATGGAGCATCGAGCCGGAGAGTTAGGTCGCGCCTACGTCTCCACCATTCGCGACATTGTGCGGGCGCTCGGTATTTCGAATGCACGTATGGAGCGGGGAAACCTTCGCTGTGACGCGAACGTGTCACTGCGCCCTCGAGGCCAGGCCGCCTATGGGACCCGGACCGAGACCAAGAACGTCAACTCGTTTCGGTCGATTGAGCGTGCGGTGATGTATGAAATCCGCCGGCAAGCGGCCATTCTGGCTGGAGGCGGCAGTATCACCCAAGAAACCCGGCACTGGCACGAGGACACCGGGGTCACTTCACCAGGACGCCCCAAGTCAGACGCTGATGACTACCGGTATTTCCCGGAGCCTGACCTACTTCCCGTCGAAGCGAACGCTGACTGGGTCCAAACACTCAAAGAGGCACTTCCCGAAAGCCCCGTCCACATGCGTCGTCGACTGCGGGCTGAGTGGGGATTCAGTGACGTCGATTTCCAGGCCATTGTCAACGCAGGGCTGATTCCCGAGGTGCAAGCCACTATCGAGGCAGGTGTCGAGCCCGTTGCTGCCAGAAAGTGGTGGATGGGTGAGGTGTCCCGCATTGCGAACGACCGCTCTGTGGAGCCAGCGAGCCTGGTGACAGCCGTGGACATCAAGGCTCTGCAGTCGCTGATCGATCAGGGCACACTGAACGACAAGCTGGCCCGCGAGGTGCTACTGGGCATGATCGAGGGCGAAGGCACGCCTGCCGAGATTGTCGCGGCCAGAGGGCTAGAAGTGGTCTCCGATGATGGCGCCCTGATGGCCGCCATTGATGAGGCGCTGGCAGCCGATCCCGATGTCCTGGAGAAAATTCGCGAGGGCAAAGTTCAAGCCGCGGGAGCCATCATTGGCGCTGTTATGAAGGCCATGAAGGGTCAAGCGGACGCAGCGCGCGTGCGCGAACTCGTGATTGAGCGCGCTGCGGCCTCCTAGTCCTGGAGGACGTGAGTGGTGAGCGCTCCGGTGATCATCGCGCGCATGGTCGGATAGCTGTAGGTGGAGTCGCCATCACCGGGCTGCGGACCATACGTCCCAAAGTCAGCGTGATTCGCCCCCCGAATGGTGAAGGTTCGGTATTGGCCCGGAGGAAGCAAGCTCTCCGCCTCGCGGCGGAGAGCGTCATCAAGAAGGCCATCTTGGTCACCCACCACCTGGAAAACCTCGATGTCCAGGCCAGAGATGTCATTGGCGCAATAACTCGCAAACAACACGAGGTGGCTGACCGCGGGATGGGAGGCTTCCATGCATGCCTTCACTCCACCGAGAGAGTGTCCAGCGAGAACCCAGCTGGTGATGCCCGGAAAGTCTGCGGTGAGTTCTGCCACACCCCTGGAGTCCGCCAGGGCCATGTTGAACAGGGGATCCACGATCACGACAGTCGTCCCCGCGGCGGCGATGTCGGCGAGCGGGTAAAGGTAGCTGTAGGGGTCGACGCGAGCTCCAGGGAAATAGAGCATCCCGCGAGGGAGAAGTTCATCAGTCGGTGTCATCACGACACGAGCATCGGAGGCTCGCACCTGAACGCGGTCGTCTCGAAACACCTCGAGCGTGGCATCCCGATCGGCAGGGAAAACAATGTGGAAATAGGTGAGGAACCCGACCAGCGTGACCAGAAGCGAGGTGAGCGCGGTCCACCCGGTGATGCGGATGCGCCGGAGCCGAAGCCTCCGTCTGCGCTCGTGTGGTGTCATGTTCCCCTCATTCTCGTATGGAATACTGGGGTAATCATGAACATTTTCTTGGTCGTCATTTCCTCAGCGATTTTCTTGGCATCGTTTCCGATGTTCACCTACTCGTTTGTTGTCCCTGAGGTCTTTGCCCCCTGGCTCTTCGCCGCGGGTGTTCTGACGGCGTGTCTGGCTTTTGCCATCCCGATCGTCTTCGCGGGCCGACGCCGCTAGGCGTCAACTGACAGCACGCGGTTCGAGAAGTTCTCGAGGCGTTGCCTCATCCCGACCGCTTTGTGGCGGACGATTCTCTCGGGGTCCGGGTGGTCCTCCGACTCTGGGGGAGTGATCCGAATCAGGGTCGAGCAGGCCAGGTCAGCGCAGAGGTAGGTCCCCACCGTGTTGCCGCGTTTGCCCTCCTCGCCAGCCTTCGGCGCAGTGAACAGGCTGACCTGTGGTGCGGGTTGGGCGGTATGACAGAGAACACAGATGGCGCTCTTTCCCGCAGGCATGTGGCTCTCTGCTGAGCGCACCATGAAACCACGGGGTGAATCACCTACCCAGAACACGAGGTAACCCTTGGTGTTGTGGTTGACATCTCGCCATCCCAGAAACTCGCGCTCATCCCACAGGGTCTCGTGGAGTCCGGGTATCGACATTGCCTCGAGGTCCGCCTCGGTCATATTGATCATGGAGCGACGAATGTCATCAACAGTTACCGGGCGCACCTAGCCATCCTAAACATCGGCTCGTCGAGATGCCTGGACATGAGTGTGGGGCTACCAGATAACTGGCAGCCCCACACTGGTGAGTCTAAAAAATGAAGACTAGAGAGGACGGATGTTCTCCGCCTGAGGGCCCTTCTGGCCCTGGGTTACGTCGAACTCAACGCGCTGGTTCTCCTCCAGTGAGCGGTAACCGCTGGACTGGATGGCGGAGAAGTGGGCGAATACGTCGGCGGTGCCATCATCAGGAGTGATGAAGCCATAACCTTTTTCACCGTTGAACCATTTAACGATTCCGGTTGTCATACGTGTTTCTCTTTTCTGTGGTGCCTTGGTGCGTAGCTTCGACGCTCGAAACTAACGGTCGAAACTACCTCTAACTCTCACTCCCGAAGGAGCGCACCCACCAGAAACTGTCAGGTCACGAGTCGTCGGAAAACAAACGACTCTCACAGCGTAGCGGGAATACCCCGCGGGGACTACCCCCTGCACTCAGGCTTCCCCGGTGTGGCGTGGGTAGCCTGGTGCGCATGGCTGCCGACGTTGAGTCCGTATGGGATTACCCCCGCCCACCCGCCCTGGACCCCTCGAGCGAGCGGGTTGTCGTGAGACACCGTGGTCACGTCCTCGCCGACACTACGTCGGCCATCCGAGTTCTGGAGACTTCTCACCCCCCGACGTATTACATCCCTTTTGCTGATGTGGACTGGAACTTTCTGGAGAGGGTAGAGGGGTCCACCTGGTGTGAGTTCAAAGGTGCTGCCAGCTATGCCGACATCGTGGTGGAGGGCCACCGGATTCCGCGTGCAGCCTGGTGGTACGAAACCCCCACACCGGGGTTCGAAGCGCTGAAAGATTACCTTGCGCTCTACCCGGGCAGAGTGGACGAAGCGACCGTGGACGGAGAAGTTGTCCAGGCCCAAGAGGGAGACTTCTACGGTGGTTGGATTACCTCCCGGGTGGTCGGGCCCTTCAAGGGGGCCCCCGGAACGCTCGGCTGGTAGCCACCTGTCAGAATGCTTCTATGACATCGTTGCGTGAACTCACCGAGTCTGATCTCGAGAGTGTGGTGGAGATCAACAACGCCGGGTACCCGGCCGTTCCCCTCGCCACGCTCGAGGAGATTCGCAGTTTGTACGAACTCTCGAGCTACCGAATGGCGGCACTCAACGACGAGAGAGATCTCGTGGGTTTCGCGCTGGCCATGGATCCTGGTGCCGACTATGACAGCGAGAATTATGTCTTTTTCGAGAGCCGGTTTGAGAATCACCTCTACATTGACCGGATCGTGTTTGCCGATTCTGCGCGGGGATTGGGCTTAGGAACAGCGCTCTACGAGCACCTGTTTGATTTTGCGAAAGCCCAGGGGCGCACCGCTGTGACCTGCGAAGTGAACCTCGAGCCACCGAATCCCGGCAGCCTACGATTCCATCGTCGTTTCGGTTTTGAAGATGTCGACACTCAAGCCACCAAGGGTGGCGCAGTTGTGGTGCAATTGCTCCAGGCGCCCCTTGCTTAGGAGACTCTTGTGCAGCTAGCGGACAGAGCACCCAGTGTGTCCATTGTCATTCCCGCATTCAACGAGGAAGACACTATTCGCGCGTGCGTGACGGCAGCGGTCGGGCAGACGGTGCCTGCGGATGAAATCATCATCGTCGATAACAAGTCCACGGATCAGACACCCGTCATCTTGAAAGAGTTGCAGGACGAGTTTCCTGACGCGCCCATCATTGTGTTGCAGCAAAATGAGGCGCAAGGGATTACCCCAGCCCGCAACATGGGCTTTGACGCTGTCACGTCGGACATCATCGGACGCATCGATTCAGATTCTGTTCTCGAACCCAACTGGGTGGAAGAAACCAAGAAAGTCTTTCTCGACGAGAGTGTTCACGCCGCTACCGGCCCTGTCATCTACTACGACATGCCACTGCGTCGCTACATGGCCCGAGCGGACGACACTGCGCGCCGGGCAATGTCAAAGCTAGTTAAGCAGTACCACTTTCTTTTTGGGACCAATATGGCTTTGCGCAGGACCGCCTGGGAAGCTGTCCGGGACGAGATTTGCCTCGATGCCGACCGCGAGATGCACGAGGACATCGATTTATCGGTGCACCTTTTCGATGACGGTTTCAGCATTGTGTATGCCCCGACCATGGTGGCAGGGATGTCTAGTCGCCGCGCAGATGATTCCCCCAGCGATTTCTTGACCTATGTTCGACGCTTTGACAACACGTATAACCACCACGGCCTGCGCCAAGCAGTATTGCGGATACCGCAGTGGGGCTACCTCGGTATTTATCCGTTGGCGAAGAGTTTGCGCTGGAGCATGAAGCTGCGCGATTCCCTCAAGCGCTAGACTCTCCCCCGTACACGGGAGTCCCGAAGGGGACTGAGAGGAAACCGCAAGGTTTCGACCGTCGAACCTGATCTGGGTCATGCCAGCGAAGGGAGGACATCTCGCTCCCGTGCCCTACCCAACAACAGTTGATGAAAGGCACGATATGAATACTGCAGTTAACCGTTTTGCGTGGCGACCACGAGACATTGTTCTCGCCAGTGTCGTCGGTGTGGTGGCCGGAGGGCTCTTTGTCCTCTGGAACATCGCCAATGTTCCACTCCTCGAGCCACTGGGTGCACTCCTGCCCGGTTTCCAGGCGCTCGGCCACGGAGTCTGGCTCATGGGAGGTCTGCTCACCGCACTCGTGGTGAGAAAGCCTGGAGCCGCCCTCTATGGGGAGATTCTCGCCTCCACAGTGTCCGCACTGGTGGGAAACCAGTGGGGCGTTATCACTCTGGTTTATGGTGCGGTGCAGGGCCTTGGCGCTGAACTGATCTTTGCCCTCTTCGCTTACCGGGCGTGGGGCTGGATTGCAGCCCTCGTCGCCGGTGCTGGCTCTGGAGTGGCGATGGCATCACTCGACCTCACGCTGTACTACGCGGGTGCGGGAACCAGCTTCATGACGATCTATGCGATCTCCTCTATTGCCTCCGGCGCACTCCTGGCGGGCCTGGGAAGTTGGGCCATCACCCGAGGTCTTGTGAAAGCGGGTGCGCTACGTCAGTAGTGGCCAGCGTGGGTGCTGCCCGGGTAGAGGTCTCGACGCTGTCGTGGACCTTCCCCGGGCAGCACCAGCCTGCCCTGCACGACATTGATTTTGTTATCGAGCCGGGGGAGAGGGTTCTGCTCCAAGGGCCCTCCGGTTCCGGGAAATCCACGCTCGCGGGGCTCCTCGCAGGCGTAATGAGAGACCCCGATGATGGCACCGGCCGAGGCGACATTTCTGTTTCCGGAGGGACCGCTCGAGGATTGGTGTTACAGCAGCCCGAGAATCAAACAGTCATGGCGCGGGTCCATGACGACGTTGCCTTTGGCTTAGAGAACTCGTTAGTTGCACCCTCAGACATGCAATCCCGCATCGATCAAGCTCTGGCAGATGTGGGACTGGAGCTGGATGCTGATCACCCCACCCGAGAGCTCTCCGGCGGCCAGCGACAACGTCTCGCCCTAGCGGGAGCTCTCGCGATGGAGCCAGGGCTTCTCATCCTGGATGA
>JANQZT010000067.1 GCA_030728325.1 Pontimonas sp. | reverse complement strand
ATGATTGTCGCCACAAACCACAGGGCGTTCAGGCCTTCCCAGATCGCACTGGTTCCAATGCTCCCGAGGACGAGGAAGAGCTGGAACCACCAAAACTCGCTACGAGACGCGCGTCCCGTGAAGTTTGAATAGTGACGAAAACCTGCGGCAATTGCGGTACCAAAGCTCATGAAAGTCCTCCTAGTAAGCGAACTTCTTCAGCCTATCCAGCATTCCTATGCAAAAGGCTACGGTTAGGGGGTGAGCACAGAGCACTACTTTTCCGAGGACCCCCAGGCTCCCCTGAGGAAAACCCCCCTCACCCTGACTCTCCGTGGTCACACCGTCACGATGGAGAGCGCCAGTGGCACCTTTAGCCCTGGACATCTGGATACCGGGACCGCCGTACTGCTCAAATACGCCCCCCATCTCCCGGAGAGCGGAAGTTTTCTTGATCTTGGCTGCGGCTGGGGTCCCCTTGCCCTTGCTCTCGCTCTCGAGTCCCCCGACGCGAGCGTGTGGGGAGTGGACGTTAATGACCGAGCCCTGCAGGTCGCCTCAGACAATGCAGCCAATGCTCACCTCAGCTCGATCAGTTTTGCCAAGCCCGAGGATGTTCCGAGCAATCTCCTTTTCGACGTGATTTGGTCGAACCCTCCTATTCGGGTGGGCAAGAAAGAGCTACATTCACTCTTGGCTCAGTGGCTCCCCCGGCTGACACCCAAAGGCGAAGCGTGGCTGGTGGTCGCCAAGAAGCTCGGTGCCGACTCACTCCAAGAATGGATCGCCAGTGGCGGAGCGGGAGATTTTGACGCGTCTCGGTTCGAAACGTCTCGAGGTTTCCGAGTTATTCGGGTATCACGACGCTCGTCGTAAAGACCAGCTCGGCAGGGCCCGAAAGACTCACGTGCTCACCCTCTTCAGTGGCGAACATCCTCACTGCAAGTGACCCCCCAGGAACTCCCACCCGCCACTGGTTCGGCGCGCCCTCGCCAGCCCAGTGCCTGGTCGCCAGTGCGGCGGCGATCGCCCCGGTCCCGCAGGACCGGGTCTCCCCCACGCCACGCTCGAAAACCCTCATGGAGATAACTCCGACTCCATCCACCACCAAAGGATCACCGGGCACAACAAACTCGATGTTGGCGCCAGCGTCGGGCTCCGGGTCTAAACGAGGCCTGGATGTCAGGTCCAGGTTTTTCAACTCTTCGTCAGAGGCGAGGGCGACCACGACGTGAGGGTTGGGAACAGTGATCGCCACTGAGGGCCTTGCAACGTCGACTCCTTGGGCCATGACGAGGGGGTCCACCCCGGTGAAGCCCCAACGCCCCATATCGGCTTGGTAGTGGCCTGACGCACTTCGGGTGACGTCGACGATGCCAGCTCTTGTGGCTATGGGGAGAGTGGAACCTGGCTCCAGCGTGACTAAACCTTCGCGAAGAAGGTATTCAGCGAACACTCGAATACCGTTGCCACACATTTCCGCGAGCGAACCGTCATTGTTGCGATAGTCCATGAACCAGTGAGCATCAGGCTCTTGCTCCAGCAAGGAAGCGACTTCGGGTGAGGACGCGGTAGAGGCAGCTCTGATAACTCCATCGCCCCCGACCCCGACGTGGCGATCCGCCAGCCATCGGTAGTGCTCAGTGCGCAATTGTCGCTCGTTCCCAGGGTCATGAAAGAGCACGAAGTCATTGCCGGTGCCATGACCTTTGGTGACAACGAGGGGCGCCTGAGACATGCTCCAAGCCTAGAGCGTCAGCTGAGCGCTCCCAGAATGGCATTTCCCACCAGGTCAGGTGCAGCGCTGTCTCCGCTGGTCAGCCAGTGGGTTCGTTGATCCCGCCGGAACCAGGACACTTGGCGCCTGGCATAGCGCCTGGTCAACGACTGAGTGCTCTCAATAGCATCCTCTTCACTCAACTCCCCGGCGAGATACTCAAGAATTTGCTGGTATCCGATCGCTCTGGAGGCAGTAACACCGCTCTCAATTCCCTGGGGGATGAGGGACCGAACTTCATCCACGAAACCTCGATCCCACATGGAGCGAACGCGCTTATCCAGTGCTGTGACGAGCTCGTCTCGCTCTCGATGGAGTCCGAACACGAGCGTGCGCTCCTGCCAGGGGCGGTGCTCAGCATCTAGCCCCGCACCAAAAGGCTTTCCTGTGATCTCAATAACCTCGAGAGCCCTGATAACTCGCCTCGTGTTCTGAGGATCTATGGCCGCAGCGGCCAGTGGATCTTTTGCCGCAAGTTCCTCCAGCAACGCGGGGACACCCTCGGACTCTGCCCGCACCTCCAACCGCGCCCGCACCGCCGGGTCGGTTCCCGGAAACTCGAATTCATAGAGCACCGAGGAGACATAGAGACCGGACCCGCCCACAAGAAGCGGCACACTGCCTCGAGATTGGACCTCTCGTATCGCAGCTCGGGCGAGTGCTTGGTAATCAGCCACACTGGCTTCTCTGCTGACTTCCCACACATCGAGAAGGCGGTGGGGAATTCCCTGACGCTCAGATTCCAGAAGTTTCGCCGTCCCAACGTCCATTCCGCGATAGAGCTGCATCGCATCAGCGTTGATGACTTCCGCCATCACACTCTTCTCAACCAACCCCTTCGCAACAGCGATGGCGAGGTCACTCTTTCCGGTCCCGGTAGCGCCAACAAGGGCGACAACGGGAGGAAGCTGCGCAGGCTGCGCCTGAGCGTGCGCCGTCATCAGGCTGAGCGGCCTGGAACCTTGAGTGCCGGCATCCCCAGGTTCACAGCACCCTTCGTGGTTTCCGGGGTGGGAGCTCCGCAGCTTTCGGCTTGCCAGCGATCCCAGGCATCACCGGCGCGGGTTCGCCGCAGCGCCAAAGTTCCACCGGGGTGCTCGTCTGCGAGCAAAAAGAAAGGCTTAGCCTCGGTCACCCTGACCGTGACGACATCTCCGGGTCGAGGTGTCTCGCTGGCTGGTGGAATTGAGAAGTGCACCAGTCGGCCGTCCTCCGAGCGACCCGACAGGCGCTTCGTCGCGTCATTTTTACGACCCTCGTGGGTGGCCACCAGAACATTGACCAGGGAGCCCACCTGTTTCTGGTTCTCGTCCCACGAAATCTGATCTTGCAGCGCGACGAGTCGCTCGTAGCGCTCCTGCACAACCTCTTTGGGAATCTGGTCGTCCATGTCAGCCGCGGGAGTTCCTGGCCGAATCGAATACTGGAACGTGAAGGCTTGCATAAAGCGGGAGGCCCGAACAACGTTCAACGTGTCCTCAAAGTCCTCCTCGGTCTCACCCGGGAACCCCACAATAATGTCGGTCGTGATCGCGGCGTGAGGAATCTTCTCTCGCACACGGTCCAAAATCCCCAGGTATTTCTCGGAGCGATAACTCCGGCGCATGGATTTAAGAATCCGGTCGGATCCTGATTGCAGCGGCATGTGCAATTGGGGCATGACCTGAGGGGTGTCTGCCATGGCATCGATGACGTCCTCGGTAAAGGCAGCAGGGTGGGGGCTGGTGAAACGAATCCTCTCGAGGCCTTCGATGGTGCCGGCCGCGCGCAGAAGTTTCCCAAACGCCAACTTGTCACCGAACTCAACACCGTAGGTGTTGACGTTTTGCCCGAGCAGGGTGACCTCAATGACACCACCGTCTACGAGAGCCTGTATTTCGGCGAGTATGTCTCCCGGGCGACGATCCTTCTCTTTTCCGCGAAGGCTCGGGACGATACAGAACGTGCAGGTGTTGTTGCACCCGACCGAGATCGAAACCCATCCGGCATAGCTCGAATCCCGCTTGGTGGGAAGCGTGGACGGGAAGGTCTCTAACGCTTCGAGAATTTCCACCTCCGCCTCACCGTTATGGCGCGAGCGCTCCAACAGCACGGGCAGAGACCCCATGTTGTGGGTTCCAAACACCACATCGACATAGGGGGCTCGCTTCACAATGGTGGTTTTGTCTTTTTGGGCGAGACACCCGCCCACCGCGATTTGCATTCCCGGCCGCTCGCGCTTGATGGAGGCAAGGTGACCGAGCGTCCCGTACAACCTGTTATCCGCGTTCTCTCGCACCGCGCAGGTGTTAATCACGACAACGTCGGCGACCTGGTCCACATCGGCTTTCAGGTATCCCGCAGCCTCGAGAGATCCCGACATGCGCTCGGAATCGTGGACATTCATTTGGCACCCGAAGGTGCGCACCTCGTAGGTGCGCCCATGGTCACTGGTCAGACCCGCGAAGGTGTGCGCCATTGACTCCCGGGTTGCGCTTTCGTCCATCAGAGTCACAGCCCCATTGTAGGAGGACGCTCTGAATGCCAACCATCCCGCGAGCGCACAAGGTTCTACACTCGTCAAGAGGGAACGCAGGAGGTCTATCGTGAGCACCCCGGTCACCAGTAACGCGGGCGCCGAGCGTTATCTGGGTCGTCTTGAGAACAGCGCTCACCCTGTTCCCCCGCGGGCATTGGTCGTCGATTCACAAGGGCACACTCTCTTTGATTCGGGGGACGCAACACTCCCTCTCGCGCTGGCGGGAGTGACGAAGCTGTTCACCGTGGCGATGGTGCTGCGAGAGGTAGACCGTGGCGCCCTTACCCTCGACACACCCCTGGGAGACATTCTTCCTGCGGATACCGTGCGGGGATTGTGTGTTGTGGGTGGAGTCGACCACAGTTTCTCCATCACGATCGAACACCTTCTGAGCCACAGGAGTGGGATTGTCGACTACATGCGGCCAGGTCGCGACAAGTTGCGATCTCTTACTCAGCAGTTCCTCGAGCACGACCGGAGCTGGTCGCTCGATCAGGCACTCGAGATTGCAAAGCACTACCCCGGCATGAACACACCGGGGGCAGGTTCACGCGCCCGCCATTCCTCCACCAACTACTTGCTTCTCGGCGCGGTCCTCCACGACACCACTGGAATGCCCTTTGACGAGCTCATTCGGTTGCGTGTTGTGGGATCACTGGGGCTCGCCCACACCTATGTCTATGGACCTGACCACTATGAGAAGTACTTCACCCTGTCCCCCGTTCACCTCGGATCGCGCGTGGTCAGGATTCCCCAAGCCTTAGCGAGCTCGGGAGCAGATGGTGCCATCGTTTCCACTGCCCACGACGCTCTGACATTCCTCCAGGCGTTCTGGCGCGGGGAGCTCTTCCAGGACACCTGGATACCCCGCCTCAGCGCAACCACCGCCGCCAGCAGCGCATCGCCACGACTGGGGCTAGGCGTGATGGTGGCCCCGCCCCGCCTAGGAAAGCCGATGGTGCTGGGTCATTCTGGAGTCTCGGGTGCTGCCATAGCCCTCAACACCTCTACGGGGATCTCCGCCTTCCTCACAAATTTCCAGTGGTCTCCCCTTACCTCCAGCTTCGAAAACGTCGTGGGACTTGTTCGAGCGACCAGCCAGCAACTCCCTGAGCCGAACCACTCGCGCAACTAGAGGTCTAGCCGAGAACCTTCGCAATCGCGTCCGAGATGTCCCCGGATGAAAAACCTTTGCGCTGCAGGTAGGCATACAACCTTCTCTTCGCCACGGCAGGGGCAAGCGACCCCATCTTCCGCAGGCGCTCCCGGGCGGCCTCTTCGGCGAGTCCACCCTCTTCGTCGCTCTCGAGCTCCGCTAGAGCATGCTCGATGACCCCTTGAGGAAGTTTCCGGGCGCGAAGCTTCTGCTCGACCGCACGCTTCGCAAGACGCTCTCGAGTGCCATAGCGCTCGACTAAATCCCTCGCCAAGGCGTCATCATCGAGCAGGCCGACACGCTCGAGCTCTGCCATCTCAGACTCAATCGCCTCCTCGGGAAGCTCCCGTGCCCTCAATTTCTCGCGCATCTCTGCTACCGAATGGCTCTTGCCCGAGAGTGCGTGAAGCGAAACATTGTGGGCACGCTTGGTCACCTTCGGGGTGACCTCCACTAGCTCCTCCACCTCGAGCTCGTGCACGATGGCCTCTGTCTCTGCAGTAGCGTCGGGGGCGTCATTGACCCGGTGAAGGGGAAACGGGATGATCTGAGCATCCCGCTCCCCTTCCGGCAAGAGCGCTGACAAGGCCTAGGCCCCTGCCGCTTTGCGCTCCGCAATTTTGTCTTCCAGGGACTCCACCGGGGCAGCCTCTGCGGGGGCTACGTCAGTAGGCGCTTCAGCCTCCAGCGGAGGTACTGCTGCGACTTTCCCCACTCCCAGAGCAGCGAGGATCTTGCGCTCGATGTCGTTGGCAACATCCGCGTGCTCGATCAGGTACTTACGGGCGTTTTCCTTACCCTGACCCAGTTGATCGCCCTCGTAGGTGTACCAGGCACCAGACTTCTTGACGATGTCGTGCTCCACACCGAAGTCAATGAGGCTTCCCTCACGAGAGATTCCGGTGCCATAGAGGATGTCGAACTCTGCCTGCTTGAAGGGCGGAGCCATCTTGTTCTTGACAACCTTGACGCGGGTGCGGTTTCCGACCGCATCGGTGCCTTCCTTGAGAGTCTCGATCCGACGGATATCCAGACGAACCGAGGCGTAGAACTTGAGTGCTTTACCGCCGGAGGTCGTTTCGGGGCTTCCGAAGAACACACCAATCTTTTCGCGCAGCTGGTTGATGAAAATCATCGTGGTGCCGGTCTGGTTGAGACCACCGGTCAGCTTGCGAAGAGCCTGAGACATCAATCGGGCTTGGAGGCCGACGTGGCTGTCTCCCATGTCACCTTCGATTTCTGCGCGAGGCACCAAGGCTGCGACCGAGTCGATTACGACGAGGTCTACGGATCCGGAGCGCACCAGCATGTCGGCAATCTCGAGCGCCTGCTCACCGGTGTCGGGCTGGGACACGAGAAGCTGGTCGATGTCGACTCCGAGAGCCTTGGCGTACTCGGGGTCGAGAGCGTGCTCAGCGTCAACGAAAGCTGCAATGCCACCAGCAGCCTGCACGTTGGCAATGGCATGGAGGGTTAGAGTCGTCTTTCCCGAGGACTCGGGACCATAGATCTCGATGATGCGGCCTCGGGGCAATCCGCCGATACCGAGTGCGACATCCAAGGCGATAGATCCGGTGGGAATCACCGGAACGGGGGGGCGTTCATCCGATCCCAGTCGCATGACTGAGCCTTTTCCGAACTGTCGGTCAATTTGCGCGAGGGCCGCTTCTAGGGCTTTTTCGCGATCTGCAGATGTTGTCATGGCTCTGTCCTCTTTCACTGGGTATTCGGCTGCCTATCGACTGTCGTCCTCCACCACGCCCCGTAAGGCCTGGGGTCTCTCGACAAGGCTGGATGCGGTGAAGTGAGCCCTAACCTAGGTGTGACCTCAGACACGAAACCGTGGCTAAGACAACACTGTGGAATGTGGCCCCCTTCTGCATCTCTGTGGACGAGAATAGACCCATTCGAACGAATATTCGAATGATTTAGGCGGGCGTGTCGGCTTTCGGTTGCGGAAGTCCAGCACCGTGCCACCGGTTCTCGGGAACCTGCATGGCAGCACACAGCTCAAACCAGACCTTTTTGGGTGTCTCTCCGGCCTCTAACGCTTCGCGAGCACTCTGATGCCCCAGGGCATCAATCACCAGATCGCGCACCAGAGCACGTCCTTGGCTCTCCCCGAACTCGTCGGTGACCGCGAGGAAAAACTCGCTGAGGGTCACGAAGGAGACCTAGCGAACCGCCATGTCGGAATCAAACTCTGCGACGAGCTCATCCGGCAGGGTGTCGGGAACGCTCGAGGAGGGCACAATCTGCTCAAACACTGAGAGACGGTCGGCGACCTCGTGAAGGATGTCCGAGAGGGTCATATCGAGGGCCTCTGCAATCGAGGCCAAGATTTCACTGGACGCCTCTTTCTGACCGCGCTCGACCTCGCTGAGATAGCCCAAGGCCACGTTTGCACGCGACGCAATGTGGCGCAGGGTTGCACCCTTCTGTTGGCGGAAGTCGCGAAGGACATCGCCGATTTCGTGTCGCATCAGCACCATGGTGCACCTCCCTCAATTTCTATCTGTGGACAGCTTATAGATGTCGACCCTGGGTAACACCCCAAAAAACCTGTGGTCTTGCTGAATGTAACCAGAGGCTCGACGAAATTATTCCCGAGTCGAGAGACCATCCAGAAGAGCTTGGAGAGCTGCCCTCGTGGCGCGCTGCCGAATCTCGTCACGGTCCCCCTCCAGGGACATCTCCCTCACCAGCGTGCCAAGACCTCCTCCTGCCACCGCAATAAAGACTGCCCCCGGGGCCTCCCCTGACACCGGATCGGGGTCAGGGCCCGCCACTCCCGTGGTGGCCACGGCAACATCGACTCCCAGGCGCGCGAGAGCTCCCTCTGCCATAGCACTGGCAACCTCAGCGGTCACCGCACCGGTGGACGCGAGCGTTGAGGCATCAACACCGAGCAAATCGTTCTTGAGCATGGAGTCATAGGCAACGATGGAGCCCCGAAACACGGCCGAAGCGCCCGGAACGGACACTATCTCGGCAGCCACCAGGCCCCCGGTCAACGACTCCGCGCAACCGACGGTCAACCCGAGCTTTGATGCGGTGGCGATAACCGCCGCAGCCTCCTCACTCACGATGACGCCGTCGGGGCTCGGACACCTTTGATGATGTAGTCCACACCTGTCGCAACCGTCACCAGAATGACCCCACCCATCAGAACCCAGTTCAGGGTGAACACCCACTCCCCTAGGAGAACCCAGGAGGGAACGAGCCACGAGGACAGCGTGATGGCCTGCAATACCGTCTTCAGCTTTCCACCCCGGGACGCGGGAATGACCCGGTTAGAGAGAACTGCCAAGCGAAAGAGGGTGATCCCGATTTCCCGGGCCAGGATCACCACCACGACCCACCAGGGCAACTCCGCAACCAGTGCGAGCGCGATGAGGGCTCCACCGATCAGAATCTTGTCCGCAATCGGGTCCAAGATAATTCCGGAATTGGTCACCAAGTTTCGATTCCGAGCCAAGGCGCCATCAAGACCGTCGGTGGCAATGGCTGCAATGAACAGGCCCGCGGCGACAAAGCGCCAGAGACCATGCTCTCCTCCATCCAGCAAGACAAGCCAGACGAAGAGTGGAGCGAGAAGAATCCGCACCACCGTGATGATGTTGGCGATATTGCCGTTGGAGACTTGAGAATCCCCCGACGCGAGGACTCGACCGCGGAATCCACTGGGTGGGGTCTGTGGTTCTTGACGCTCCCCCACAATTACTCCCTACCGGTCAGTCTCCACGCGTCCTCATCAGAGTCGCCCTCGTCCTCAGGATACCCCTGTGTCATCTGGTCGATGGGGTCCTCGGAGGAATGAACGGAATGATCGACGGCTGGCTTCGGAGCGGGCTGGTCTTGCCTGGGCAACTCCATGGTCATCTGGTCCTCTGGCGCAATCTCAGGCGCCAATGGAGTGCTTGCAGCCGGTGCTGGGCTCTCTCCTCGCAGGCCAGCGAGCACTCCCGGCAGTTGCTCGGCAGTGACCAAGACCTCGCGAGCCTTGGACCCCTCCGAGGGACCAACGATCTGGCGTGACTCCAGGAGATCCATCAAGCGGCCAGCCTTGGCAAAGCCCACGCGCAGTTTGCGCTGCAGCATTGAGGTCGACCCAAACTGGGTGGACACGACGAGCTCCGCTGCCTGCAACAACACATCGAGGTCATCTCCGATGTCCGAGTCGATGACTTTTCCGCCCGCGGCGGCATCGGCAACATCGTTGCGATACTCGGGGTCAGCTTGCTTCTTGACGTGGGCGACGACTTTGGCGATTTCTGCCTCGGACACCCACGCCCCCTGGACACGGTTAGCTTTCGCTGCGCCCTGAGGGAGGAAGAGTGCATCACCCTGCCCAATGAGCTTGTCGGCCCCAGGCTGATCCAGGATGACTCGGGAATCGGTCATGCTCGAGACCGCAAAGGCCAGGCGGGACGGAATATTGGCTTTGATCAGACCGGTCACCACGTCCACACTGGGGCGCTGAGTTGCCACCACCAGGTGGATGCCCGAGGCCCTTGCCAACTGGGTGATGCGAACAATCGAATCTTCGACGTCGCGGGGTGCAACCATCATCAAGTCAGCGAGCTCATCGACCACGACGAGGAGATAGGGATAAGGGCGAAGCACTCGCTCGCTCCCGATCGGGAGCTCAATCTCGTCCGCGAGAACAGCACGGTTGAAGTCATCGACGTGCTTGAAACCGAAACTTTCGAGGTCGTCGTAGCGCATGTCCATCTCTTTGACGACCCACTGCAGAGCGTCAGCGGCGCGCTTGGGGTTGGTGATGATGGGGGTAATCAGGTGGGGAACACCTTGGTAGGCGGCGAGCTCCACGCGCTTGGGGTCCACCAACACCATCCGCACCTCCGCAGGCGTTGCCCGCATCAGGACTGACGTGATCATGGAGTTGATGAAACTCGACTTACCGCTTCCGGTAGCACCTGCCACCAAGAGGTGGGGCATTTTGGCGAGGTTTGCGGCAACAAAACCGCCCTCCACGTCTTTACCCACACCAATCACCATCGGGTGGATTTCTGAGGTAGCGACGGCGGAGGAGAGCACATCCCCCAAGCTCACAATCTCGCGGTCCGAGTTGGGGATCTCGACACCAATCAGCGACTTACCGGGAATGGGCGAAAGGATATTGACCTCGTTAGAGGCCACTGCATAGGCGATGTTTTTCGCCAGGGCGGTCACGCGCTCCACCTTGGTTCCTTGACCGAGCTCGACTTCGTAGCGGGTCACGGAGGGCCCGCGGGTAAAGTCCACAACTTTCGCGTTGACCTCAAATTGTTCAAAAACACTGGTGATGGCGGCGACCACCTGGTCGTTCGCTTCACTGCGCGACTTCGGTGGCGTGCCAGGAACCAACAGTGAGGGGCTTGGCAAGGTGTAGGGCCGATTCGAGGGAATCGCCACAGGAGCGCTCGCAGGTTCGTCGACGACGGGTGCCGTTGTCGCGGGAGCCTCTGGCTCCTGTGGTTTTGTGGCATTCGCCAGTGCTTCCTCGGCTTTGCGCAATTGCTCCAGCAGATCTTCTTGGGTGGCAATCTCGCCGGTGTCCTCGTCGACCACACTCACCAAGGGCGAATCAAAAGCGTCTTTTTTGTCTTTCTTGCCACGACGCCACCAGGGCATGGAGTCGGGGTTGGACATATCGAGGCCTAGATCGCTCAGCGTCCCAAATTCGACTCCCGGAGTTGCCTCGTCCTTCGCCTTCTGACGCGACAGCTCACTCGGGTCAACACCAAACAGGTAGGCATAGGCATCCTGTGCCCGCTCCACCACACGATTTGGTGGTGTCTTCGTCATGATCAGCACCGACGTCACCAGGAAAATCACCATCACCGGCCACGCCAGATAGACAGTGGATGCTGCGAGGAAGACAAAAGGCTCCGCGACAACCCAGCCCAGTAGCCCGCCGGCTGATGCCAACTCCGCAAAGCTTGCCTCACCAGGGGCTGGGCGACCGAGAGCCAAGTGGCTCATGCCGCTGACGGAGGTCAACAGAAGAGCAAGCCCCACCCCGACCCGGCCATTGTTGTACACACTGGAGGGGTGCCGGAAGAGCCAGCCCGCAAACACAATCAGGATCACCGGCAGCGCAAACGCTAAACGCCCAAAGAAGCCCCCCACGGTGTAGGCATCGAGTGTTTGAGCCCACGCTTGGTTGACGTTGAACCACGCCACGATGATTCCCACCACCGCGAAAAGCAGAATCGCGAAGGGAACGCCGTCCCGACGATCTTCTTTGGGGAGGTCTTCCTGCCCCAGCAGACGAAAGAGGCTTCCCGCCCAGCCCGCAACCATCAGCCACCCGGTCACGAGAGGACTGGGTCCCCCGGTTGCCTTCGGAGTGACGACCTCGTTTTTGGGGACACGTTTGGATGCGCTCGCCGCTGCGGGGCGCTGAGATGCTGGCGTGCGTTTCGCACCAGACGAGGAAGCTGCTCTGGCCATAGCGCCACGCTACCCGCCTACTTGGCGGGAGAAGCGGAACGAAACACACCCACCAACTGTCCACAAACCGACAAGGCGATGACTTATCCACCAATTTCCCTAGACAGGCGTGGTATCACGTTGATACCATTACGCTATGGCCATGACACTGAGATTAGATTCCGAACACGACGCCATGGTGGAAGCCCTGGCTAAAGAAATGAAGTGCTCCAAGCACCAGGCGGTCGTGAACGCGATTGCCCTCGCACACGAGAAAGTCACGGTCCACGAGAAGGCTTTGGGTCGGGCTCGCGAGATCCTGACAACCAGGGATAAGGCGCTCATGGAGCGCCTTGCCGACGCGTGACGTATTTCCTGGACCTCGATGACGCCCTCGAGCAAATCCACTTCCTCGGTTTTCATGTTCGAGACGTGGGGTTGCTGCAGAGCTCGCTAGCTAGGCCCAACACCACTCTGTATGGAGCGGATGCCTACCCCTCACTCGACCTCAAAGCAGCAGCACTCATGCACTCCATTGTGACCTCGCACCCTCTCATCGATGGGAACAAAAGAACTGCGTGGGCACTGATGATTACCTTTGTGCTCCTCAACGGTTTCGAGGTGGTGGCAGAGACCGACGATGCTTTTGATTTTGTCCTGGGCGTTGCCACTGAGTCTGCCGAACTTGACTCCATAGCCTCATGGATTGCAGCTCACAGGGTTCCCTACTCCCTCTAGTCCCCGCGAATACAGAGACCGTAGGCGACAACGCCACGATCATATGGCGGGCCAATGGACTCTCTCCCTGCCTCGCTTCGAACCGCATCTAGAAGGGGATCAAAGACCTTCTTCCCCCGGCGTAACCCTCCACTCACCGGAGTTCACCCAGGCCCCGGCAGGTTAGGCTCAACCAGTGGGACATCTGCTGGGCGCCAATAATCTTCGTGTGGAATACCCCACCCGGGTGGTCCTGGATGGCATCACCATTGGCATCAACGACGGCGACCGCATTGGCGTGGTGGGGCGCAATGGTGAAGGCAAGTCCACCCTGATCCGAGCCCTCGCAGGGCGCCTCACACCAGACTCCGGGGACGTCATCTCCCGCAATGGACTCATGGTGGGAATGCTCGATCAGAGTGATCAGATTCCCGATGACGTCACTGTGGAGCACGCGGTCGTCGGCGACCGCGTGGAACACGAATGGGCCGGGGACGCCAGAGTCCGAGACGTCATCACGGGTCTGCTCTCCGATGTGCCCTGGGGTGCCCGTATTGGTGACCTCAGCGGTGGGCAAAGCCGACGGGTGTCGCTCGCGGCCCTGATGGTCCACGACTGGGACGTGTTGTTTCTGGATGAACCCACCAACCACCTCGATGTGATGGGTGTGGCGTGGCTGTCTCGCCACCTAGCCACGAGGTGGCCCACGGGCACTGGAGCGCTCGTGGTGGTCACCCACGACCGGTGGTTCCTCGATGCCAGCACCCAGGAGACCTGGGAAGTCCACGACGGGATTGTGGATGCGTATGAGGGCGGCTACGCCGCCTACATCCTGCAACGGGTGGAACGAGAGAGAAGCGCTGCCGTCACGGAAGCCAAGCGCCAGAACCTCCTAAAGAAAGAGCTCGCGTGGCTACGAAGAGGGGCTCCCGCCAGAACGGCCAAACCCAAATTCCGGATCGAAGCCGCCAATGCACTGATCAATGACGTCCCAGAGATCAGAGACCCCGTGAGCCTGGCGAAAGTAGCCACCACACGACTGGGCAAGAAAGTCATCGAGCTCGAGGATGTCTCCGTTTCTTATGGCGACACCACAATCCTAAAGTCCCTCACCTGGCGACTCGCCCCTGGGGAGCGAACCGGAATCCTCGGCGCAAACGGCGCCGGGAAATCAACACTCCTCGGGTTGATTTCTGGCACCGTCCAGCCGAGCTCCGGAACCACCTCGAGAGGCTCCACCGTCAAGCTCAGTATTCTCGACCAGCGCCTGGCCACACTCTCCGATGTGTTGCAGGACCGGGTGAGTGAGGTCATCGCCCGCAAAAAGACCTCCTATAAGGCGGACGGAGTGGAGATGACGCCCGGTCAGCTTCTCGAGCGCCTAGGGTTCAGTTCGGCGCACCTCTCGGCACGAGTATTTGAACTCAGCGGCGGCCAACGCAGGCGCCTCCAGTTCTTGTTGGAACTTCTCGAAGAACCCAACGTCTTGTTACTCGATGAGCCCACCAACGACCTCGACACGGACATGCTTCGGGCCATGGAGGATCTCCTCGACACGTGGCCTGGGACCCTCATCGTGGTGTCCCACGATCGCTACCTCCTGGAGCGGGTCACCGATCAGCAATTTGCCATCCTGGATGGAGAGTTTCGCCACCTGCCGGGAGGAATTGATGAATATCTGCGACTAGAGAACGCTCAAGAGGACAAAGCGCTCCGCGAAGTAACCCATGCGTCTACTGCGTCCACCCCATCAGCAACCCAGTCGGCTGGGGGGCTTCGCCCCGGGAGCAAAGAACACCGCGAAGCGGAAAAGGAACACCGCTCCCTGGAGAAAAAGATTCAGGCAGGAACGAGTCGACTTCTGGGGATAGACAGGGACCTCGCTGATGCGGACCAGGGAGACTTCCAGAGGTTGACAGAGCTTGCGCAGGCCCGTCAGGACCTGCAAGCAGAGCTGGATGTTCTTGAATCTCGGTGGTTGGAGTTGGGCGAGCTACTCGCCTAATGCGCCCTCGGCAGGAATCGAACCTGCGGCCAAAAGATTAGAAGTCTTCTGCTCTATCCGCTGAGCTACGAGGGCTCGGGGCAAAAACCCCGGAAACACAAGTGTACAGCGGGGTTAGCGCTCACCAACAGGCAGTCAGGCGCTGTGTGACGGAATGCCCGGTTTTATGCGGTTGTGTACAGCTTTGCGCAACGAGCGTCGTTTTCGTATCGCACACAGATCGCACGACATTCGCCCGAAAGTATCAAAAACGGTGCTTGTGAGAATTGGTGTTACGAAACCGAACGTTTCTGCGAACCAATCGCCTTTGACACCAAAAAGCCTCACGAATCAAAACCTCAGCTCCGGCTAGGGCTAGCTAAGGAAGGGTTGCTGACTCTCAGCACTCACGGACACAATCCGACCATTGGCATCCACCGTGAGGTAATTCGTGAGCACCAGCAAGTGTCCCGAACGGTGTGTTCCTGTCATCACGATTTTGTATGTTCCCGGGTTCAATGCCGGAAGCTCAAAGCGTTCGTCCAGATGTCCTCGACTGCTCACTGTCCCCTCAGCGAGGACCGTTCTGGTCAGTGCAGAATTCATCACTGACTGGACCGAGAGTGAATACGTCGAGTTCGGTTGAATCGCATCAGCTCCGCAATAGACGGGTGCACCGTCGACTGGCTTGCCCACAAGAACCTCGTTCACGGCCAAGAAAATCCCCGAAATACCCGGAGAACCAGAACTGGCGGTGGTGGTGGATGACGAGACACAATCTGCAGAGATACTTAACCCACCTTGTGTGGCCGCATAGACGTTTGAGCCATCGACATAAACACCGTTCACAGAGTTATCCCCGAGGC
>JANQZT010000066.1 GCA_030728325.1 Pontimonas sp. | reverse complement strand
GACGCACTCTGGTACGTGAGGGCCTGGTGTCACACTCGGCAAGCGCTTCGCACTTTCCGAGTGGACTATATGGAATCGGTGGAGCTCACCACACACCCCCACGCTGATCACTCGTCGATCATTGATGACATCTCGTCAGAGTTGTTTGACCCTTCTCCTAGCGACGTGGTGGTGACAATCGAGTGCCCCACCAGAGCGCTGCCGATCATTGCGGATTATCTGCCCCGAGGCTTCATCCCGCCGGCCGGTCAGGACATGGTCGTGGTGGATATTCCCTTCGCGCACTACGGATCACTCACCCATTTTGTGGGAGCGCATCCGGACCTCGTGCGGGTGCTGGCGCCTGCCTCCGCGAAGGAGGCAGTGCAGAGCTTCGCTGCGAGCGCCCTGTCTCGCTATGACCAGGGTTCCTAAACTCCCCGGTGCTACACTTTTGCCACCACACGCCACAGGGAGGCTAGAGGATGTCGGGAAATCTCGGAGGCTGGACTGGTCTCATTGTTTTGGTCGTAGTTTTGCTCCTCTTTGGTGCCCCCAAACTCCCTGCTTTGGCGAAGAGCTTGGGTCAGTCGTTGAAAATCTTCAAGAGTGAGGTCCGCCCTGGCGATGACAGCACCGATTCGGCAGACTCTTCCGGCTCCGAAGGTTCCGACGACACCAAGCGCTAACCGTGGCTGCCAGTAGGCGCCGCTCTCCTGAGGGACGCATGTCCTTGGGGGAACACTTGGTGGAGCTCAGACGCCGTCTGGGCATCATTGGTATTTCCATCGTGGTGGCGGGCATCGGCGGTTGGTTCCTCGCTGATCCGGTGTGGGCGGCACTGAGTGAGCCTGTTCTCGAGATTGCTCGAGAGCGTGACCGTGATGCCGACATCAACTACACCTCGGTCACGGAAGCGTTTGACACCAAGGTGGCCATTGCCCTGGTGCTCGGCATTGTGATGGCGGCACCAGTGTGGCTCTATCAAGTCTGGGCATTCTTTGTCCCAGCTCTCATGCGGAAGGAACGTCGCTACGCTTTGGGCTTCCTCGGGGCAGCAGTACCGCTCTTTTTCGCGGGCGTGAGCATGGGTTGGTGGGTTCTACCAAACATTGTGGTGTTGCTCACTGGGTTTGCTCCCGAGCAGTCCTCCACCTTGCTCACCGCGAAGGTGTATCTCGACTTTGCCCTCAAACTGGTGGTGGCCATTGGTGTGGGTTTTGTGCTCCCCGTCTTCTTGGTGCTTCTCAACGTCATTGGGGTGTTGAGTGCGAAAGCCATCATCGGAGGCTGGCGTTGGGCGATAGTGGTGATTTCGGTGTTTACCGCACTGGCCACACCAGCCGCGGACGTGGTCTCCATGATTCTTCTGGCTATCCCCATGGTGATTCTGTATTTCCTGGCCGCAGGTATTGCCTGGCTCAACGATCGCCGTCAGGCCAAAAAGGCCGCCAAGCTCCTTCAGAACAGCGCTGAGAACTAGAGCGCTGGTTGATGACCACTTTGAGTCCCGCGGACAAGTTCCAGGCTGCCCGATCGCGCCAGGGCCATCCCAAGTTGGAGGCCTTTAGGGCTGGCTTGGGGTTCGATCTCGATCACTTCCAGGTCGCCTCCTGCGAGTCCGTGGAGGACGGTCGCGGTGTGCTCGTCGCCGCGCCCACGGGGGCGGGAAAGACGATTGTCGCGGAGTTTGCCGTGCATCTGGCGATGCTGCAAGCGCAGGTGAAAGTGTTCTACACCACGCCCATGAAAGCGTTATCGAACCAAAAGTTTCAAGAACTTGTCGCCACCTATGGTGCGGACGAGATTGGTCTGCTCACCGGTGATAGCAGCGTCAACCCTCGCGCACGAGTGGTCATCATGACCACCGAGGTGTTGCGCAACATGCTCTATGCGAAGAGTGACCTGCTGGAGAATCTGGGCTACGTCATCATGGATGAGGTCCACTACCTCGCCGATCGCTTCCGCGGGGCAGTCTGGGAAGAGGTCATCATCCACTTGCCGTCTTCGGTGCAACTCATTTCCCTGAGCGCCACGGTGTCCAACGCTGAAGAGTTCGGGGATTGGTTACAAACCGTTCGTGGACACACCGACGTCATCGTGAGTGAAGACCGACCGGTTCCGCTCCACCAACACATGATGTTCGCCCACAAGCTCCTGCCTCTTTTTCATGCCCGCAAAGGCAAGCTGGAAGTTAATCCAGAAGTTGTGCAGACCTCACAGATGCTCGGTCGCAGCACAAGTCCGCGCGGCTCACGCGGAAGGGGAGCACCCCGCTACCAGCGTTACGAAGATCGGCGCCACAAGGTGTATCGCTCTGATGTCATTTCGCTCCTAGATGAGAACGAACTACTCCCCGCGATTTTCTTTATCTTTTCCCGAATCGGCTGCGACCAAGCGGTGTCACAGGTGCTCAATCGGGGGGTCACCCTCACGAGGGAGCACGAACGCGTGGCAATTCTGGACCTTGTCGAGGAGAAACTCGATCGCCTCGATGATGACGATCGCGGTGTGCTCGGATATGACTCCTGGCTGGATGGCGTGCTGCGCGGAGTCGCCGCCCACCACGCCGGAATGTTGCCCATGTTCAAGGAAGTGGTGGAGGAGCTCTTTCGACGCAAACTCCTCAAAGTGGTCTTTGCCACCGAAACGCTGGCGCTCGGTATCAACATGCCTGCGCGCACCGTTGTCCTCGAAAAGCTCGACAAATTCAATGGCGAAGCCCGAGTCCCGATCACGGCAGGGGAGTACACCCAGCTCACCGGGCGAGCGGGTCGGCGAGGTATCGATGACGAAGGGCATTCGGTCATTATTTGGCAACCGGGAATCAACCCGGAGGCTGTGGCCGCGCTCGCATCAAGACGGTCCTACCCTCTGAAATCAAGCTTCAAGCCGACCTACAACATGGCGGTCAACTTGATTGCGCAGTTTGGGGTGGAGCAAACCCGGAGCATCCTGGAGTCCTCCTTTGCCCAATTTCAGGCAGACCGCCACGTGGTGGAGCTTGCACGCACTGTCCGCAAGAACGAGGAATCACTGCAGGGTTATCTCGAGGCCATGACCTGCCACCTGGGAGATTTCGCCGAATACGGTCGACTCCGGAGAGACCTCAGTGACCTCGAGCGGCAACGCGGTCACGTGTCGAAAAAGGGTGAGGCAGCCACACCTCAGGAGATGGCCAAGCTTCGAAAATCACTCTCTCACCACCCCTGCCATCAGTGTTCTGATCGGGAATCTCACGCCCGGTGGTCTGAGCGATGGTGGAAGCTCGAAAAAGAAACCGAGAAAGTGCGTTCACAGATTCGCCGTCGCACCGGCGCGATTTCCACGACCTTCACCAGGGTCATGGATGTCCTCCTCGAGACTGGTTATCTCAAGCAGGGCGACTCAGAGCTCGAGATCACCGACCACGGCACCATTTTGAGGCGGATTTATGGTGAGCGAGACCTTCTGGTCGCTGAGTGCCTGAGGCGACAAGCCTGGAGCGATCTGAGTGCCTCAGAGCTTGCGGCCATGGTCGCAGCCCTGGTCTATGAGCCACGGCGGGATGATGGACCTGTTGACCCGCGTTTTCTTCCCGGGGGAAATTTTCCGGGCGCGCTGGATCACACGCGGCGATTGCACCGGAAGCTGACCGAGGTCGAGATGAAGCATCAGCTTCCGGTCAGCTCTGAACTCTCACCCCAGCTTGCCCTGGCCGTGTATCGCTGGGCGCAGGGCCACCATCTTGATGACATTCTGGAAGGCGACGAAGTCCAGGTCGGCGACTTTGTGCGCTGGTGTAAACAAATCGTGGATGTTCTCGATCAAATCATCACCGTCGGTGTTGGCCCGATTCATCACACTGCCCTGGAAGCGCGGGCCCTGGTATTCCGGGGCATTGTTGCTCTCAGCAGTGTCGCTTAGGCTACGAGGCTGATGACTCCCTCCTCCCTCGATCAGCGCAACCATCTGCGTTTCGTCCCCTCTGTTCCTGTCGCGCTGGGGATGGCGATATTGGCCGGGTGGATCATGGATTTTGGTTTCCCTGACCACGACATCTGGCCCCTCGCGCTGGTGGGCCTAGCCCTCATGCTCTGGTCAGCTCGGGGGCTGTCGTTTCATCGGGCACTACTGGTGGGTGCCGTCGGAGGGTTCACCTTCTTTGGGATTTTGATCTGGTGGCTCACCGTCTACCTGGGTCTCATTCCCTGGATTGCCCTCACCCTGGCCCAAGTCTTCTTCTTCAGCCTCGGCATGGGGCTGGTGGGGCTCGCCTGGCATTACGGCTCGAGGCAGTGGCCAAGCCTCACCGGGCGACTCGTCATCACTCCTGCGCTGGTAGGCGGTGCCTGGATGACCAGGGAAGCCGTGTCCTCGGTATTCCCGTTTGGCGGTTTTGCCTGGGCGCGACTCTCCCAAAGTCAATCCGAGAGCACCCTGGCGCCGTTGGTCGCCTGGGTGGGGACCTCGGGGATGAGCTTTCTTCTCGCGTTCTTCGTCGCCTTCCTGATTGCTCTGATGACAGACAAGCGCCTGACGTGGGATGCGAGAGCCACCCTGGCCTGGTCGGCAGCACTCGCTTTGGTCGTGTGGCCCGCGTGGCCTGTCCAAGAATCAGGGTCGATCCGTGTGCTCGCAGTCCAAGGGAACGCTGAGGCGGGTTTGTTCGCCGATTACGACTGGGGTGACAACCTTGCCGATCACTACCGAGTAACGACACCGCTGTATGGGCAACACGTCGACGTCGTCATCTGGCCAGAAAACGCCTCCGATGTTGACCCCCTGAGGTACCCGGAAGCGGCAGCACTCGTGTCAGAGGTCTCCCGCGAAATGGGGGCTCCGCTAGTGGTGGGAACGATTACTCGAGACGGTGACGAGACGTTCAACAGCGTGTTGCTCTGGGAATACGAGGCGGAGACCGGCAGAGACATCGTGCGCGACCAATACGACAAAATTCATCCCGTCCCCTTTGCCGAATACCTGCCGTGGCGTGACTTTTTCTACCCTCTAGCTCCCAGTCTTTTCGACATGGTGCCGAGGGATTATTCGTTTGGTCAACGCGACACCGTGTTCGAGGTGGACGGTGCCACAGCAGGCATTGCCATCTGTTTCGACATCGTGGATGACGAAATTGTGTGGTCGATGATGGACTCCGGTGCCGACATCATTTTTGCTCCCACCAACAACGCTGATTTCGGTCGCACCGATCAGAGCATCCAACAGCTCTCTATCGCCCGCATGCGCGCCATTGAGACTGGCCGGAGCGTCGTGAATATTTCTACCGTGGGTACGAGTGCCGTGATTGACCCGTGGGGGAGGGAACTTGACCGCCTACCCACCTACGAGGAGGGATACATGCTCCTGGACGTCCCACTCGCAGACCACACCACTCCGGCAACACTGATTGGTCGGAACCTGGAGCTACTCGTGGTCGGATTCACACTGTCCGGGATTCTGATCGCCATGCTCGGTGAGCGTCAGCGATCTCCACGAAGCGGACGTGGGGGAGTGGTCTCTAACCCAGCGTGAGCTCGGGGAAGAGTTCCCCCCGGACCTCAACGGCAAGATCGCTGCGGTCTGTGACGATTCCGTGAACCCCCATGGCCCAGAGGCGTCGCATGTCGTCAGGGTTGTTGATAGTCCATACGTGGACCTCAAGCCCTTTTCTTTTGGCCAGGCGCAGCATGCTCGGAGTCACGAGAGCTAGTCCATACATGGCAGGGGGAATCTGGAGTGCCACGACCTCCGGGGGCACAGCCCATCTCTCCATCGGAAGACCCAGCCACGTGCGCAGGCGCGCCTGAATCACCATCGATTGGGAGGTGCTGCTGGCGACATCGGGGAGCAGGTTGACCACGGCCTGGCGTGTGGGCTCATCAAAGGAGGTGGCGAGAATTCGGTTCTCCGCGCCATGAGCCCGAATGACCTCCACAAAAGGGTCCACAGCAGCGCGAGTTTTGAGATCAATGTTGAACTTGGCGTCGGGGAATCGTCTCAAGACTTGATCCAGAGTGGGAAACCCCTCACCAAAGCCCAGATCCATCTCCGCCAGCTGGCGCTCGCTAAAGTCCGCCACTAGTCCTGGGCGCCCTGCAACGCGCGTGAGATCAGGGTCGTGGGCAACGATGACAGACCCCTCTTTCGACAGGTGAACGTCTGTCTCCAGAATGTCCGCCCCGGAGTTCAGGGCTGCCTCGAAGGCGCCCACCGTATTTTCTGCGTGTTTCAGGGCTAAACCGCGATGGGCGATGACGCGAGGATGCTGCCCCTCCAAAAACGTCACGACCTACCCACTTTTTCCGTTGAGATGCTGTCGGCAAGTATAAGCATCCAAAACAAACGACTCCTTATAGGCTCGGACAATGACGAATCCGCTCACTCCTGGCCAGCTCACTGGAGCGCGGGCCCTCATTACCGGGTCCTCCCGCGGCATCGGTGCGAAAACCGCAGAATACTTGGCTGACGCTGGCGCCTCCGTGGTCATCAACTATCGCAACAAAGAGGCTCGCGCCCAGAAACTCGCGGAGAGCATTGAGGCCTCCGGTGGCACCGCCATCGCCGTGGGAGCTGATCTGACAGATCCAGTGGGGGTCGCCCGGATGATGGGGTCGATCAAGGAGCGCTGGGGCGGCCTTGACCTCCTGATTTTGAACGCGTCCGGAGGCATGGAAGCTGACATGGGCGAGGACTACGCCATGAAGCTCAACCGCGACGCTCAGGTGGGACTTCTGATGAGCGCTTTGCCGCTGATGGAGCGCGGAGCAAGGGTGGTGTTCGTGACCAGCCACCAAGCCCACTTCATTCGCGAGGTCGAGACAATGCCGGAGTATGTGCCTGTCGCGCTCTCCAAACGAGCTGGAGAAGACGCTCTGCGTGGCATGAATGACCAGATGAAAAGCCTCGGTATTGATTTTGTCGTGGTGTCGGGCGACATGATCGAGGGAACGGTCACCGCAACGCTTCTGAACCGGGCAAACCCTGGTGTCATCGACCAACGTAAAGAGCAAGTTGGCAAGCTCTACAACGTGGATGAGTTTGCGGCCGAGGTAGCACTCGCTGCTGTGGAAGACATTCCTGACGACCACACACGCCTCGTGGGCGATATTTCGAGCTTTCAGACCTCCTAGTGCCAGCGAAGGACGCCCTGCGCCTCACCAGCAGGGTTCTACTGATGGACCCACATGGTGCATGCCTGTTTTTCATGACGGCAGCACCAGATTCTTCGGGCTATTCGAGGTGGATTACTCCGGGTGGCGGTGTTGACCCCGGAGAAACACACGGCGAGGCAGCCCTCCGGGAGCTCCACGAGGAAACGGGCCGGCGCTTTGATAACGCGGGTGATCCAGTGTGGACTTACAGCTTCGAGGTGACTTTTGACCAGGCGGATCACAATCGGGGATACGCCGAGTACTTTCTGGTGCGCAGTGGACGGTTTGAACCAGCAAGCACGTTCTGGACTGCTGAGGAACATATCGACGTCACACAGTGGGCATGGTTCACTGCAGAAGAGTTAGAGGGCCAGAGTGAACCCTACGAGCCAGGACCGCTACCAGAGCTGATGCGAAAGCTCGCCACTTCTCTGTAGACTCCGATAATCTATATTATGTCAGTTTACGAGCCGAGCGTCCGTCGCTGTGTGGAGGCACCCCCACTACCCCGCAATTAGGAGTTGGTCGAAGCAACCCACTCGTCGAGCTTCGCCTGGGCGAGCCCAGAATCAAGTGTCGACTGCGCAACGGCAATTTTCTCGCTCAATCGCTCCATGAGTCCCCGTTCCCGCTCGGCAGGGTTTTCAGCCAAGGCAAAGGACGCCAAGCCAGCCGCAGCGTTCAGCACTACGATGTCGCGCACCGGTCCGGGCTCTCCAGCGAGCACGCTCCTGGCAAGAGTCGCATTGTGTTCAGGGCTGTCCCCAAGAAGATCCTCCGGGCGGGCTTTCGCGAGACCCAGCTCCTCCGAGTTCACGTCGTGCTCATAAATCTGGCCCCTGGTCACTTCCCACACGTGGGAGTGACCGGTGGTGGTCATCTTGTCGATGCCATCACCACCGCGATACACCATTGCCGTGGCCCCACGAGTCCTAAAAACCCCCGCCACCTGGGGCACACGCCCAAGATTGCTGACCCCCACGGCGCTAGCCTCTGGCCTCACCGGGTTACACAGCGGCCCCAGAATGTTGAACACGGTGGGGATACCGATTTCCTTGCGCGCAGTGGCGGCGTGGCGAAAACCCGGGTGGAACTTCGCGGCAAACACGAAGGTCATACCCACTTCGTGGAACACGCGGGCTACATCACTGGGCTCTAGTTCCAGATTCACGCCGAGAGCTCCCAGAACATCACTTGCCCCTGAGGCAGAACTGGCGGCGCGATTGCCGTGTTTCACAACCGGGACGCCTGCTGCTGCCGCCACAATCGAGGCGATAGACGACACGTTGACCACCGCGCCATAAGGGTCTCCCCCGGTGCCGACGATATCGAGAACCATCGGGTCGATAGGCAAGGCCACAGCGTGCTTCAGAACAGCGTCGCGAAAACCCACAATCTCGTCTACGGTTTCCGACTTGGCCCTAAGCGCCACAAGAAAAGCCGCCATCTGGGAGTCCGTGACCTCCCCCGCCATCACAGCCTCCATCGCTCTGCTCGCCTGCGCGACGGTCAAGTCGCGGCGATCGAGCAGCTGGGTCAGTGTCTCGGGCCACGAGTAATCGGAGGGCATAAAGCCCATGGTATCGGCCGAATCGGGCATGTCGTGGGGCAAAGTCCCAGTCTGACATCAGGCATAATGGAGGGGTGAGTAGCGCATCTCTGACATCAGGTCTTTCTGCGCCCACAGTAAATCGACCTAACGTCGTTGCTGTGGGCACCATTGTGTGGCTGGGCAGTGAGGTGATGTTCTTCGCGGGTTTGTTTGCGATTTACTTCACCCTGCGCTCTACATCCCCAGAACTCTGGGAATCCAGGGTTACTCTGCTCAACATTCCTTTTGCTGCCATCAACACCACAATCCTCGTGCTCTCCAGTGTGACGGCCCAGTTTGGTGTGTTCGCTGCCGAGCGTCTGCAAGCCCGCGCGACCGGGTGGAAGCCCACCCAATGGGGCATGATCGAATGGTTCTTCCTTACCTATGCGATGGGCGCCATTTTCGTGGCCGGTCAGGTCTACGAGTATGCAGTGTTGGTTTCTGAAGGCCTAACCTTGGCCTCTGACGCCTATGGTTCCGCCTTCTTCCTCACCACTGGCTTCCACGGACTCCACGTGACCGGCGGTTTGATTGCGTTTTTGCTGGTAATCGGCCGTGCATACGCTGTGAAGAACTTCACGCATCGTGAGGCAACGAGCGCCATTGTGGTTTCGTATTACTGGCACTTCGTTGACGTGGTGTGGATTGGTCTGTTCCTCGTCATTTACGTCCTGAGATAACACAGAGAAGAAAGTAGTTGCGCTCTCCTATGGCCTCATCCCGCTCCCACCGCCACTCCGGTCGTCGTCACCCTCTTATGGGTGCTCTTCTGCTGGTCATTGGTCTGTTCGTAACTGGTGGAGCATACGCGGCTGCCAGCACGGGAATCGCTCACGCGCAAGATGCGCCCGTGTCCCAGGAGGCTCTCGTCGAAGAGGGCGAGAAGCTCTTCCTCTCTAACTGTGCCAGTTGCCACGGCCTGAACGCCGAGGGAACTGTGGCCGGACCGACGCTCATTGGTGTGGGAGCACTCTCCGTCGACTTCCAGGTCGGAACTGGACGTATGCCGATGGCAGCGTCTGGCCCGCAGGCAGAGGTAAAACCCGTCCAGTTCACCCAGCCTCAGATTGATGCCATGGCCGCCTGGGTCGCCACCCTGGCGCCGGGGCCTGGAATGCCGGATCCCCAGTACTACGCCGCTGATGGCGATGTTGCCAACGGTGCGGAGCTCTTCCGCATCAACTGCGCAATGTGCCACAACGTGGCCGGAGCGGGTGGAGCGCTCACTGAAGGTAAGTATGCTCCCCACCTCCGAGACCTTCAGCCCATCCACATCTATGGCGCCATGGTCACCGGTCCGCAGAACATGCCAGTGTTTAGCGACATGAACCTCACGCCGGAAGAAAAGAACGACGTCATCTCGTATCTCAAGTATCTCGATGAGAACCCGTCTGTCGGTGGCTTCTCCCTGGGGAGTTTGGGTCCTGTATCCGAAGGTTTGTTCATTTGGCTGATCGGCCTGGGTGGCCTGATTGCCGTCGCAGTGTGGCTAACAGCTCGCTCTAACTAGTCCGGACAGAAAGGGACATCGCACAATGGCGAAAAAGCCACCAGCTTCAGGAATCGAGACTTCGGGTCACGATGAAGTCATGGACCCCGGCACCGCTGTTGAGCACTCCAGTGCACCCCAAAACCCTGGATTAGCCCCCGAGCACCAGCGTGTGACTGATCTTGACGAAAAAGAAGCGAAGGGCATGGAGCGGCGTATCGCCGGCTTTTTCCTGCTCTCCATCGTCGGAAGCGTATTTGCGGCGGTGGCGTATGTCGTGTTCCCCATCATCCCCGGGGACATGTCATCAGTTCGTGTCAACAACCTGATGGTTGGCCTGGGACTCTCCGCAGCCCTGCTGGGGGTCGGAATTGGAGCTGTTCAGTGGGCTAAGGCGCTGATGCACGGTCACGAACTCGTAGAAGAACGTCACCCCACCCGTGGCACTGAAGAAGCTCGCGCAGCAGCAGTAGAAACCTTCCAGCAAGCCAACAAAGAATCTGGATTCACCCGCAGATCGCTGGTACGGAACACGCTGGTTGGCGCTCTCCTCGCAGCCCCCATTCCCGCTGTCGCACTGTTCCGCGACCTAGCTCCCGCCGATGACCCTATTGCTCGGATGAAGCAAACCATGTGGGCCGAGGGTGTGCGCCTCACTCGAGACCCCAGCGGAGTTCCCATCAAGGCCTCCGAGGTGACCATCGGTTCCGCCTTCCACGTGGTTCCCGACGGATGGAAAGACCTGGAGCACCACAAGCTCGAAGAAAAGGCAAAAGCTGCTGTCTTGCTCATGCGCCTCCCCGTTGACGAGCTCAACGAAGACCCGGCGAAGTCGTCGTGGTCTTACCAGGGCATCGTCGCGTATTCCAAGATTTGTACCCACGTCGGATGCCCGGTTGCTTTGTACGAACAGCAAACCCACCATCTGCTGTGCCCCTGCCACCAATCTGAGTTTGACGTGGCAAATCACTGTGAAGTTATCTTTGGACCCGCGGCGCGGCCTCTTCCACAGCTTCCTATCACCATTGATGCGGAAGGATATCTCGTAGCACGAAGTGATTTCACTGAACCTGTAGGACCTAGTTTCTGGGAGCGTGAACTGTGAGCACAACACTAGAGAGCACACCGAAAGCTGACGTCGGTCGTGGCATGCGGTTCACTAACTGGGCAGCCAATTACGTCGATGAGCGCACCAGTGCTTCGACAGCAGTCAAAGCACTCGGTCGCAAGATTTTCCCTGACCACTGGTCCTTCATGCTGGGTGAAGTTGCGCTCTACTCGTTCATCGTCATCCTGATCAGTGGAACGTTCCTGACGTTCTTCTTCGACCCTTCGATGAGCGAGGTTCACTACGAGGGGTCGTACTTGCCTCTCAAGGGCATCGAAATGTCGGTGGCCTATCACACGGCACTTGACTTGTCCTTCGACATCCGAGGCGGACTGCTGATGAGGCAGGTCCACCACTGGGCTGCCCTGCTGTTTGTGGCATCAATCGTGCTGCACATGCTTCGTGTGTTCTTCACGGGGGCATTCCGCAAGCCTCGTGAGTTGAACTGGATTGTGGGCTTCCTGCTCTTCGTCCTCGCTATGGCAGAGGGTTTCACCGGATACAGCCTCCCCGACGACCTGCTCTCGGGCAACGGTCTGCGCATCATTGATGGCATGATCAAGGCCTTCCCGGTCGTGGGCGTGTGGATGTCCTACCTGTTCTTCGGTGATGAGTTCCCCGGAACTGAGGTCATTCCTAGGTTGTATGTCCTGCACATCATGTTGCTGCCCGCGATTCTGATCGCCACCCTGGCGATTCACATGGTGCTGTTGGTGGTCAACAAGCACACTCAGTTCGCTGGCCCCGGTCGCACCAACGACAACGTCGTGGGATCACCCGTCATGCCAGTGTTTGCTGCCAAAGCAGGTGGATTCTTCTTCCTGGTCTTTGGCGTGATCATGTTGATTGCTTCGCTCTTCACCATCAACCCGATTTGGAACTACGGTCCCTACGACCCCTCCCCTGTGTCTGCGGGTACACAACCCGACTGGTACATCGGCTTCGCAGACGGAGCTCTGCGACTGGTTCCACCGGGGTGGGAATTTGTCCTCTTCGGCTTTACCTGGTCGATGAACATCCTTGTGCCCACCGTGGTTCTCATTGTGTTCATTGCTGCGATTGCCTTGTACCCCTTCTTTGAGGCCTGGGTCACAGGCGACAAGCGTGAGCACCACATCGCTGACCGTCCCCGGAATGCGCCCACTCGCACCGCAATTGGCGCGGTCGGTGTGGTCTTCTACGCCGTCCTCTGGGCTGCGGCGAGCTCCGACCTCATTGCTACCCACTTCAAGTTGACCATTGAAGGTGTCATCAACACTCTCCAGGTCTTGCTCATTGTGGGACCGATTCTGGCCTTCATCATCACGAAGCGAACCTGTTTGGCGCTGCAGCGCAAGGATCGTGAGATTGCGCTCCACGGTTATGAGAGTGGTCGTATCGTGCGACTTCCTGGTGGCGAGTACGTCGAGGTCCACGAACAGCTCGACGAGTATGAGCGCTGGAGACTCCTGGACTACAACGAGTACCAGCCCCTTACCGTGCGACCCAATGACGAGGGACGGATCACCGTGGGAACCAGGTTGCGGGCCGGCATGTCCCGCTGGTTCTTCGAGGACCGGGTGCTCCCGATTGAGGCTAAAGAACTCGAAGGCGCCAACAAACACTAGTTCGCAGTCGCGCAGAGCGTTTCTGCGTGGCGCATCCCCGAAGGTGTGGGGTCAGATTAGGTAAAGAGTCGGCGCATATATTCAGCCTGCTGGGTGTATCCCAGCCTGTCGTAGAAGCCCCCGGCACGGCGTGAAGCGACCGTGAGCTGGGTGACACCACTCTCTTCGCAGGCTTTTTCGACGGCTCGCACAAGAGCCGTCCCTACACCACTCGTCTGCATGTCCTCATCCACCACAATCTCCTGCAGTTGCGCCGAAGGACCGTTGGTGTACAGGAGCGGGTTGATGGTGGTGAGAGCGTAACCAGCCACCACACCGTCGACCTCGGCAACATGCAGTAAGGAACGAGGGTGGTCCGCGAGGACCGCCGGGAACGCCTGCGCAAAGGCCTTCGCATCTACCGGCACAGCGTGCCCGAGTCGCCCGACAAGTTCCAAAATCCGAGGCCCATCGGCTTCGGAAGCGAACCGAATAACCGGGGTGCTAGCGGGCAAAATATCCTCGGTAGTACTCGTACGTCCAGCCCACTATTCCGATCAGGACGAACGGTACTGCGTAGAGCGAGACCCAGTAGCCCACAGCAAGCCCCAAGAAGGCCAATGCGGCTCCAGCTGCCAGGAAGATGGGCCACCAGCTCCACGGGCTGTAGAAGCCGATTTCCGGGTCTCCGTCGTCAACTTCTGCATCCAAACGGTCTTCTGGCAGTTCACCACCCTGGTTCTTGAGCTGAACCTGGAGGTAAAACGCTATGAAAACCGTCAGCGCACCACTCAGAACGATGGCCAGCGAGCCAACCCACTCCACTGCGCCTTTGTCGATGACTGACCAGACTGTGTACACAGCGGCGAGGGCAAAAAAGTAGGCCGTCAGAATCCACAACAGGACGATATTAGTTTTCATAGCTGTTCGTTTCCTACTGTGCTGCCTTGGCGGGCGACTTCTTGGTTGCCTCGACCGCAGGAAGGTCAACCTCGGGGTGGTTCAAATCGAAGGCTGGTGACTCAGAACGAATCCGAGGGATTGATGTGAAGTTGTGGCGAGGAGGGGGACATGACGTCGCCCACTCCAGCGACCGACCGTAACCCCACGGGTCATTGACAGTGACCTTCTGTCCGTTACGAGCTGTCAGGTACACGTTCAAGAAGAACGGAATCATCGAGAGTGCCAGCAATACCGAACCCACGGTTGAGAGCTGGTTCATCCAGGTGAACCCATCTTCTGGCAAGTAGGTGGCGTAGCGGCGAGGCATACCCATGACTCCCAGCCAGTGCTGGATCAGGAACGTCATGTGGAAGCCCACGAAGAGGATCCAGAAGTGGACGTGTCCAAGCGACTCGTTCAACATCTTCCCGGTGAACTTGGGCCACCAGAAGTAGAAGCCAGCGAACATAGCGAACACGACCGTTCCAAACACGACGTAGTGGAAGTGGGCCACCACGAAGTAGCTATCCGAGACGTGGAAGTCCAGTGGAGGTGAAGCCAGAATCACACCGGTCAAACCACCAAAGACGAAGGAGATCAGGAATCCCAGCGCAAAGACGATAGGTGTTTCAAAGGTCACAGAACCACGCCACATTGTTCCAATCCAGTTGAAGATCTTCACACCGGTGGGAACTGCAATCAACATCGTCATGAGCGCGAAGAACGGCAGCAAGACCGAACCCGTGACATACATGTGGTGAGCCCACACAGTCATCGAGAGCGCAGCAATGGCAATTGTCGCGTAGACCAGGGTCTTGTACCCGAAGATGGGCTTCCGGCTAAACACCGGGAAGATTTCAGACACAATTCCGAAGAACGGCAGAGCAATGATGTACACCTCGGGGTGACCGAAGAACCAGAACAGGTGCTGCCACAGAATCGCTCCACCGTTGGCGGCGTCATAAACATGGGAGCCGAAGACTCGGTCAGAGCCCAATGCGAGCATGGCCGCGGCCAACACCGGGAATGCCAGCAGCACCAGGATCGAAGTCACCAGTGTGTTCCAGGTGAAGATGGGCATACGCCACATCGTCATACCGGGAACGCGCATCGTGATGATGGTGGTGATGAAGTTCACCGCACCCACAATGGTTCCAAAACCGCTCAAACCCAGCCCGAACACCCAGAGATTCCCTCCGAGACCAGGAGAGAAGGTCTGGCTTGACAGCGGTGTGTAGGCAAACCAGCCAAACGAAGCTGCCCCCTGCGGGGTCAGGAATCCCGAGACGGCAATCAGCGACCCAAAGCTAAAGAACCAATAGGCCAAGGCGTTCAGGCGTGGGAATGCCACGTCGGGGGCGCCAATCTGGAGTGGCATCAGGACGTTCGCGAAACCAGCAAACAGCGGGGTCGCAAACATCAGCAACATAATCGTGCCGTGCATGGTGAAGAGCTGGTTGTACTGCTCCTTAGTGGCAACAATTTCTAATCCCGGAGCAAACAGCTGCGCACGAATCACGAGCGCCATAACGCCACCGAGCAAGAAGTAGAGGAACGACGTAATGAGGTAGAGATACCCAATCTTTTTGTGATCTGTCGTGGTCACCCAGTCGACAAAGACGTTACCTTTGCGCGCAACGCTGGCGTTAGAGAAGCCCTGAGGAGTCTCTGTGACAGAGGGACGGGGAGCTGTGGTTGTCATCTGCTTCTACTCGCTCTCACTGAATGCGTCGGTACCGGGAAGATTTTGTAGCACGTTTGCCTCAGCCCCCAGGCGTCCTACATTGCCTTGAGCGCGGAGAGCTTGAATCTGCTGGTTGTATTCCTGCTCGGACACAACATGCACCTCAAAGAGCATCAGGGAGTGATATTCACCACACAGTTCCGCACACTTGCCGCGGAAGACACCCTCTTCCTGAGGAATGAAGTACCAGTAGTTGGTCCGTGC
>JANQZT010000065.1:1558-3011 GCA_030728325.1 Pontimonas sp. | reverse complement strand
AAGTCCTCCTCATAGACGACCATGTCCACATCATTCATCTCGCCAAGCTCACGAAGCTCCAACGGGGTGAACTTCACCTGCATGGGACCCCTGCGCCCAAAAACATGGACATCGGTCACGGGCGAGGCCTTCAGTCCCTCATACACATTGTCGGGAACCTCGGTCGGCAGGAGGTCATCGGGGTGCTTAGCGAGCATCCTGGCAACGTCGAGGGCGACGTTGCCATTGCCGATGACGGCAACTTCTTTGGCCTCTAGTGGCCACGTCCGTGGCACATCGGGGTGACCGTCATACCAACTGACGAAGTCTGCGGCTCCATAGCTTCCGGGAAGATCAATGCCGGGGATCGTGAGGTCTGCATCCTGGATGGCGCCAGTGGAGAAAATGACCGCGTGGTAGTGCTTCTTCAGGTCTTCCAGGGTGATGTCGGTGCCATAGTTCACGTTGCCAAAGAGGCGGATCTGCCCAGTGTCCAACACTTCACGCAGGGCGGTGATGATGCCCTTGATACGGGGGTGGTCAGGAGCAACTCCGTAGCGGACGAGTCCGTAGGGCGCTGGCAAGCGCTCAAACAGGTCAATGGAGACATCAAACGACCGCTCGTGCTTGAGCAAAATGTCGGCGGCATAGATTCCTGCGGGACCAGCTCCCACAATGGCTAAGCGCAAGCGCGACATAAAGATCCTTGTCTGTCCGAAGTGAGCACCGAAGCTCTAATTTAGTAGCTTCGCTTCACAACCTGGTGAGCAAAGCGAATCAGGGCGTCCTTCACGATGCCCTCAGGAACTCCATCGAGTTCCGCGATGGCCTCATCGGCCATCGCGCGAGCGGTGTCCATGGTGCGAGCGGTGACCTCGTGCTCACGCAATTCGGTAATGGAGTCTTGGAACTCTGCTTCGGTTGCATCCCCGAGTGTCCCTCTGGCCAGTTTCGATAACAGGGCCAGCGCCGCCTCGTCCCCGCCATCGGCGAGCTCCTGCAAGTAGAGCATGGGCAATGTCGTGACACCACGGCGAACATCGGTGCCGGGAGGCTTCCCTGTTCCGGAGTCACGATCCGCGAGATCGATGACGTCATCGACGAGTTGGAAGGCAACACCAATCTTCTCGCCAAACTTTCGGGCAGGAGGCACAAGGTTCTCTGGTCCCCCCGACATCCGGATACCAAACTCGGAGGCCAGAGCAATCAACGATCCGGTCTTATCCGAGAGCACATTCAGGTAGTGGGCGATGGGATCCTGGCCAGGCTTGGGACCCACTGTCTCCCGCATTTGCCCCACACAGAGCCGCTCAAAGGTGGCGGCTTGCAGGGTGATGGCCTGCTGACCCATCGACCCCACGAGGCTGCCAGCCCTCGCGAACAGTAAGTCCCCGGCAAGGATGGCGACCGAGTTCCCCCACACTGTTTGAGCAGCCGGAACACCTCGACGCTGAGCAGCCTCGTCCATGACGTC
>JANQZT010000065.1:0-1458 GCA_030728325.1 Pontimonas sp. | reverse complement strand
AACAACAGTGAGCCTCCCGTGAGGAAGGCTGCGCCTCTGCCCGCAGCGTCCGTAGAAGCTGTGGGGGTTGTGGGAGTCACGGGAAGTCCTTTAGGAGGTGGGAGGTGAAGTGTCCTGGATGGGCACAGACACCGAGGATGTGGAGGGTGATGCCGGTCGGCTCCGTCTCTTACCGATCGACTCACGAACTTTGGAGTCTTCCGGGCTTCGTGCCCGGTGCAAGGCCACAATGCCTCCCGTCAGGTTACGGTATGCAACCCGAGTAAAACCTGCAGCCCGTAACCATTGGGAGAGAACTCTCTGCTCCGGCCACTCGTTGATGGAGTCCATCAGGTAACGGTAGGCATCCTTGTGGCTGCTGGAGAGCGCGGTAACTGCGGGCATGACGTATTTCATGTAGCCCTGGTAGCCCGCGCGAACAATGGGTGCTGCCGGGTGAGAGAACTCACAAATGACAATGCGACCACCGGGCTTCAGCACCCGATACATCTCGCCAATGGCGACCTGGGGTTGGTTGACGTTTCGCAACCCAAAACTGATGGTGACAGCGTCAAAACTGGCTGAGGGGAAGGGCAGTGCTTCCGCATCCCCCTCCACGAATTCAATGTCGGGGTGGCGCTGACGACCCTCAGCGACCATTCCAGGGGAAAAATCGAGGGCAACGACCGTTGCCCCTGTCTTTTGCAGGGCTTTGGAGGATGTTCCGGTGCCAGCAGCAACGTCCAGTACTCGCTCGCCGGGCTTCAGATCCAGGGCTTTGACCGTGGCGATCCGCCACAGCACCGAGTTTCCGCCAGAGAGTAAGGCGTTGGTGCGGTCATAGCCTTTGGCGACCTCGTCGAACATGCCAGCTACTTCGTCTGGCTTTTTGCTCAAGTCGGCCGTGGTCACAGTGTCTAGAGTACTGGGCGAAAGTGACGAAAAGCCGGGAGTATTTCTCTCCAGGCATGTCCTCATCGACCCGTACTAGCCTGTGCTCGTGGCCACAACGACAACCTCTCTTTTGGTGCGCACCCGCGCCATGAGTCATGAGGGTGCCCTCACCGAATGGGTGAGTGCGGAGAACCCTCTGACTTTCCAACGTCTGGGCCAAGGGTTTGTGGGCTTAGGGCAAGCACTGCGCCTGACCTTCCGAGGCCCGAATCGTTTTGTCGACGCCAGTGCAGCGTGGAAAGAGCTGGTCGAGGGCGCCACCATCGATGACGCCGTCGTAGTCCCAGGCTCCGGCCTGGTGTGTTTTGGCACCTTCACCTTCAGCGATAGCTCCTCACAGGAGAGCGTCCTCATCGTTCCTCAGGTGGTGATCGGTCGCCAGGGTTCCACTTCCTGGCGCACCGACATCTCTGTCGTGGGGGATTCCCCCAAAGCTCAGAGCTCCCGGGGCACACTGCCCGCAGATTTTGCCCCCCTCCACTGGCAACCAGGGCTCGTGAGCGAGGAAGACTATGTCGCAGGGGT
>JANQZT010000064.1:9563-16394 GCA_030728325.1 Pontimonas sp. | reverse complement strand
GCGCCAAGCCGATCTACATCTCCACCGACTGGGTGATGGATGGCACCTCCCACAAAGTTCCGGAGTCCGATTTCGGTCGCCCCATCAACACCTATGGCTATTTGAAGGCACTCGGGGAGCAGGTCATCCGCGATCTCGCTCCCGAGACCGGTGCGATCTGTCGCATCGGTGGAGTGATGGGTAGCCACCGTCTGGTGGCGGATATGCCCCGAAACCAAGATGTGGGGTTTGGCTACTTCGTCTCGGCTCTGGTCAAGAGCCTTCGGGCCGGAGACGAGTTCATGGTGTTTGGCGGCGACGCGGTCAATAAAGTGGCAACTCCCTCGCTGGCGTCCGAAATTGGCGCGACGATTCACCGCATCATCGAGCGGGATGCCTCAGGATGCTTCCATGTGGTGGCCGATGACGCAATCACGCGCGAAGACCTATCGGCACTGACCTGTGCGGTATTTGAGCTGGATCGCTCGCTCGTAACCTCCGGAAAGCCACCCGAGGCCGACCGCTTCAGCGAGCCGGTACCCGTGGACACTTCTTTGGATAACTCCCGCGTGAAAGCAGAGCTGGGTGTCGGACCAGTGAGCGTGACGGACCTTCTGGAAGCCCTCAAAGCAGAAGCTGATGGAAAGCTTCACCCCGTTACCCCTGTGAACTAGCCACAGGGGTAACGGGGTGAGTGTGTTTAGAGGTCTGCTCGTACCTGCTGAATTTCCCTGGTGAGAGCATCGAGCTCCGCGCCACCAGCCATAGCCTTGGTCAACTCGTCGAGCTCCACCTTGGAGCGCTCGTACTCGTTGGCCAGTTGGCCACGGTTCAGAAGATAGAAGAAGTCACCGACCAGGTAGGCGTGGTGGGGGTTGTGGGTAATGAAGACCACAGAGACTCCACGATCCTTCGCAGCGAGGACATACTTCAGCACGATTCCGGACTGGCGAACACCCAGAGCCGAGGTGGGCTCATCGAGGATGAGCACCTTGGCCCCAAAGTAGACAGCACGGGCGATGGCGACCGCCTGGCGCTCTCCACCGGAGAGGGTTCCAATTTGCTGACCGGTGTCGCGAAGATCGATGCCCATCTCCAGAAGGTTCTGCTTGGCGAGGTCCTTCATCTTCTTGACGTCGAGGCGGCGGAAGGGACCCCATCCCTTGGTGATCTCGTTTCCGAGGAAAAAGTTCCTCCAGACCGACATCAGCGGAATAGTCGCAAGGTCCTGGTACACCGTGGCGATACCGTTCGCCAGTGCGTCACGGGGTGAGTCAAAGGAGACTGGTTCTCCCTGCACCTCATAGACACCAGAGCTCGGTTTGTGCACTCCAGAGAGCGTCTTGATCAGCGTGGACTTTCCGGCACCGTTGTCACCCAGGATGCAGGTGACAGCGCCTTCTCGAACCTTGACCGAGACATTGGAGAGCGCGATAACGCTTCCAAAGGACTTACCTACGTCTTTTAGCTCCATAGCGATGGTGGTCATCGTTTGGATCCCTTCGCTTTTTTGCCGATATAGGTGTTGACGAGCACTGCAGCGAGGAGGATGACACCGATGAACGTCCAGCGCCAGTCCTGATCCCACAGAGCATAAGGAATACCAATGTCAGCGATACCCATGATGGCGGCACCGATCGAGGCGCCAATGGCCGATCCTGCACCACCCATCAGGAGGGTTCCACCGACTGCGGCGGCGATGATGTAGAAGAACTCCATACCCACACCCTGACCAGCCTGCATACCCTGCAGGCGAAGCACGAACATGACTCCCACAAACGCCGAGGCCAGTGAAGACATCATGAACAGGGTGATTTTGGTGCGGTTCACGGGCACACCCGCGTTGCGAGCTGCGTTCTTGTCGCCACCGGAAGCAAAAATCCAGTTACCGAACTGGGTGCGGCTGAGCAACCAGGTGGCAAAGATTGTGGCCAGGACCCACCAGAGGATGGACACCTGGAAGTTCGAGGTTCCGATCATCGTCTTCGAGGCGAAGATCGCGTGGGCAGTGTCAAAGCCGGCGGTATCTTCCACGTTGGCCACCCGGACGGTTCCCGTGAGCTCTTTGGTGACCGCCAGGTTTGCACCACGGAGAACAAAGAAGGTCGCAAGCGTGACGATGAAGGAGGGAAGACCCGTCTTCACCACGATGACGCCGTTGATGAATCCCACGAGTAACGCAAAGACGAACACGATGGCAATGGCCACCCAGATGTTGAGACCATACTCTGTGGCGAGCAGACCGGCCATCAGACCCGAGGTTCCCACCATGACACCGGTCGAGAGGTCGAACTCGCCTCCGATCATGAGGAGGGCCACGAAAACGGCGATGATGCCAATCGGTGCTGCAATATCGGTCCAGCCGGCAGTTCCGCCGACTCCCGCAAAGTTTCCTGTGGTGTCAACGCTCCAGAAGAGGAAGAAGATGACAGCCGCTCCGATGAGAGCCCCGAGTTCGGGTCTTTGGAGCATTTTCGTCGCGAGCGATGTCTGCGCTACGCGTTCGTCTTTAGTTTGAGTCGCCATTGTCTCTGTTTCTCTAGGGGTATTTCTTGGGTGTAGTGCACTTGAGGGGGTTGTCTAAGGAAATACCTTAGTCAACCCCCTCAGCGCATAAATGGTGCTACTTAGCGGGTACCCGCTGCCACCAATCCGATGACCGCTTCAACGTTGCTTGCGTCAACGAATCCAGGTCCGGTGTACATCGGCAGTCCACCACCAAGCGCGTGAGCGTTGGTGACGTTCAAGTACAGCAACACGACAGAGAGGTAACCCTGTGCGTACTGCTGCTGGTCGATGGCGAATGCCATGTCTCCATCAGCAATAGCGTTGAGTGCGTCCTCGGACATGTCAACAGTTCCGATGTGAAGGTCGAGACCCAGCTCCTGTGCAGCGGGCAGTGCGGCCTTAGCAGCAATGTCAGCGTTCAGAGCGAAGATCGCGTCGATGGTGGGGTCAGCCTCGAGAGCAGCCTTGATCTTTGCAGATGCGGCGGTCAGGTCCTGCAGACCACCATCAAGGTTGAAGTCGGTAACTGTTCCGTTGAAGGTCTCGCGAGCACCTTGGCAGCGCTCGGTCAGACCGATGTTAGCAGCCTCCTGAATGGGGCAGAGGATGTTGGTTGCGCCGAGCTCGTTGAAACGGAGTCCCGCTTCACGACCAGCAACAATCTCGTCCTGACCAACGTGAGTGAAGGCACCCAGGTCCTTGAACACGGAAGAACCGGAGTTCATGGTCACGGTGGGGATACCGGCGTCAGCAACAGACAGCATGGCCTGCTCGATAGCACCGGGGTCCGGAGCGGAAGCAGCTACACCGTCACAGTTAGCGGAGATAGCACCCTCGATGATGGCAGCCTGACGGGCAGAGTCGTTGGTCGAGCCCTGGTAGTCAATGGTGATGCCCAGGTCTTCTCCAGCTTTCTCAGCGCCAGCCTGTGCGACTGACCAGAAGGTTCCACCGTCACCGTGTGTGTACACACAGATCTTGATGTCACTGTTAGCAGGTGCCGCAGCACTTTCACCAGCGCCGCTGTCAGTTTCACCAGCGCCGCTGTCAGTTCCCGCGGCACAGCCAGCGAGAGTGAGAGCAGCAACACCAGCGAGAGCGGCGAATTTCTTGATATCCAAATTCGGACCTCTTCCTTGAGTTACTTCATTTTGGGGTACGGTGCTCTCCCGATGGAGTGCACCTAACAAAGAGTATCGACTTTGTAAGCACAAAGACCGTACCAAACCACCAGGTTGTTATCGAAACGCAACCTTTTTTTACCGGGCAGACACAACAGGCACGAATCCACCACATTGCCCGTATTTGCGGGCTTAGGCCATCGATGATTCGTCTTACCAAAGGTGGATTTTTGTCACCACGAGAATGTGACAATGTCCTCCCAACGCCTTAGAGTTTGTCAGAACAAAGTTGTTTACTCGGCCGGAGGAGGCGCGATATGAACGCAACCGGACACATGTGGATTGGCGGGACTGACCCGGTCGCTTTTGCGAAAGATCACGGTGATCGCGTGGGACACGTGCACTTCAAAGATGTGCGCCTCGATATTGCCCAGCGCGTGCGCGATGGGGAGCTCAGCTACTACGACGCGGTCACCGAAGGCCTCTATACGCCCCTCGGCCAAGGAGACGTCGATGTGAAAGGCATCACCTCGACCCTGATCTCCCAGGGGTACACGGGGTGGTTCGTGCTGGAGCAGGACAACGTCATGCGTCAAGAGCCAGACTCAGGTGGTGGTCCTATGGTGGATGCTAAAGCCAGTGTTGAGTTTTTGAGAGCAGTAGCAGCGGAGGCAACAGTATGAGCCAGTGGTACTACCCGAAAGGATCGCTGCGCCAGGGACCCTGGGCAGCGGTTGTCGACGAGAGCTTGCCGGGGTGGAAGTTCACCGGTATGCGTCTCGCCGAGTCAGGAGACGCCGAGCGCTTTGAGATTGCCCCCGATAGCAAAGAGCGCGTGATCTACATGCTCGATGGTGAGAGCACCGAGGTGACCTACACAACTGAGGGCGTCACCGAGACGGTGACCCTCCAGGGTCGCCAGTCGGTGTTCCACGGCGCGGTGGATTACCTCTATCTGCCGATTAACACCAACATCACGTTCACCACCAACGGCCGAGTGATGGTGGTTGAGGCCGTGGCTTCGACACCGAAGCCGGTGAACTTTCGACCAGCATCTGATGTTCCCCTGTTATTGCGTGGCGCTGGCAAATCCACCCGCCAGATTCACGACTTCGGTGGTGTAGAACACCTCGACGCTGACCGGATGGTGGCGGTAGAAGTCATCGCCCCCTCCGGTAACTGGTCGGGTGTCCCCCCTCACAAGCACGACACCTATATTCCCGGTGTCGAGTCCAACCTCGAAGAGGTCTACTACTTCGAGCTTGCTCCTGACCGCGCCTATAACCCTGGTGGTGAATCAGACCCGATCGCGTACTTTCGCACCTACAGCGGAGATGACCGTGAGATGGACGAGCTCTTCGAGATTCGAAGCGGCGACATCGTCTTGGTGCCCTATGGCTACCACGGACCCGCTGCTGCGATGCCGGGCTATGACCTCTACTTCATGAACGTGATGGCGGGTCCTGACCCAGAGCGCGCCTGGAACGCCACCGATGACCCGAAGCACGCCTGGATTCGAGGAACCTGGGACTCTGAAGAGAAGGACCCCCGCCTGCCCTACCAGGCCTAGCCTTAGAGGCGGAGAGCCAGCGTGAGCTGGTGAGCAATGACGAGTCAGAGAGGATTCGATAATGCTGTTGCAGCGTCTGAGCGACCGGCACGATCACGCATCCTTCCGTGAGACTCACCAGTGGTCGATCGAGAACCCCGGGGATTTCTGGCGGGAGGCCTGGAACGACTTAGGCATAGCGGGAGACCCAGGCTCCACCGCCATGACGGGGCAGGGATTTAGCGACACCCAGTGGTTTCCGAAGGCCACACTCAATGTGGTCAATACTCTGCTCGCCGGGAACCCCGATGATGAGGTGTTGGTCGCCCTCACAGAGGATGGACCACGGCGCTCTTTCACGCGCGAACAACTTCGGGGTGAAGTCGCTGCGTGTGCAGCGGCACTGCAGGGATCAGGGGTGAGGGCCGGTGACAGAGTCGCGGCCTGGATGCCCCACGTTCCAGAAACGGTGATCTACGCACTCGGTGCGCTCTCGATGGGGGCGGTGGTCAGCACCGCGTCTACCGATTTTGGCCCCAGTGCTTTGATCGACCGGTTTGGCCAGATCGAGCCCACAGTGTTGTTAGTTCCAGCCTGCTCCACCTACGCCGGCAAGGTGACAGACCACGAGAGTATTCTCGACGAGATTCTCAGCCAACTACCGAGCGTCACAACCCTCCTGGTCGCCGGCTCTAGCGCGGGAAGACTGAGCTTTGACGACTGGATTGCTCCCAATCGGGGAGCTCCACTGGCGCCGGTCGATCTGCCCTTTGATCACCCTGGCTTCATCTTGTTCTCCAGTGGAACGACGGGAAAACCCAAATGCATCGTTCACAGGGCTGCCGGGGTATTGCTCAAGGTCCTCAGTGAGCAGGGTTACCACCTCGATGTTCGCCCGAGTGATCGCATGCTCTATGCCACTACCTGCGGCTGGATGATGTGGAACTGGCTCGTGATGGGTCTTGGCCGTGGTGCGACCATTGTGCTGGTCGATGGCAGTCCCGGATTTCCCGACCTGGGCCGTTTGTGGTCCATCACCGCTGGAGAAAGCCTCAGCTTCCTCGGGGTCTCCGCAGCGCTGATTGATACGTGGCGGAAAGCGGAGCTAGATCCGAAGGACTTCGGCACCCTGGAGTCTTTGCGCACGATTGCCTCGACCGGGTCACCGCTCGGTCCTGAGGGGTATGACTGGGTGGCAGAGAGCATCTCCCCCGACATCGTCGTGGCCTCAATTGCCGGGGGAACCGACCTCTGCGGTTGTCTGGTGTTGGGGGTCGCGACCGAAGCTGTCCGCCGAGGAGAAATTGGTGGGCCAGCACTCGGGTTGGATGTGACCGTGGTGGACTCCGAGGGTCACCAGGTGTCAGCCGGTGTGGAAGGTGAGCTGGTCTGTCGAACCCCCTTCCCCTCGACTCCCTTGGAGTTCTGGGGAGACACCAATGGCGCTCGCATGAGGAGTGCCTATTTTGATCGGTTCGAGGGAATCTGGGCGCACGGGGATTTCGCAAAGAGCACCCGCGAGGGCGGGTTTGTGATCCTGGGTCGCCTTGATGCGACGCTGAACGCCAAAGGGGTGCGGATTGGAACGGCCGAGATTTACCGAATCGTTCAGTCAATCCCGGGAATTCAGGACTCTCTCGCAGTAGCGCAGCCCCACGACGGCGATAGCCGGAT
>JANQZT010000064.1:5225-9463 GCA_030728325.1 Pontimonas sp. | reverse complement strand
CTCGCAGTAGCGCAGCCCCACGACGGCGATAGCCGGATTGTGTTGTTTGTCGTGACCACCGATGAGCTCGATGAGGCTCTCGAGACCCGCATTCGCCAGGAGCTTCGCTCCCAGGCGAGCCCCCGCCACGTCCCCTCGCTGATTGTCAGAGCACCAGCAGTTCCTAGAACCCGCAGCGGGAAGATGACGGAGCTTGCCGTGGCAGACATCGTCGCTGCTCGAGCAGAGCGCGACACCTCGTCGCTTGCGAACCCCGAAAGCCTGGAGTGGTTTAGGCAGTGGGCGAAGGGTTCGCGGGACCTGTAGTTCCTCGCACCACCAGCTGCGAGGACACTTGATCGTGGTGAGCGGGACGGGCGGGCTTCTCGAGTCTCTCGAGAAGCCTCGTGGCAGCCAATCGCCCGAGCTCCGCCAGTGGCTGGGCAACAGTCGTCAAGTTCACACTGCGAAGTCCTGCCAGGCGGATACCGTCATAGCCGATCACGGAGATGTCACCGGGGACATCGAAGCCTGCTTCTTCCACAGCAGCAATAGCGCCCATCGCACCAATGTCATTGGCCACAAAGAATGCGGTCGGGGAGAACTCGAGTGCTTCCTTAGCTGCTCGGTACCCGGCGGTGTCGGTCAAACCACCGGAAACTATCTGGGCGTGATCAGACAGGCCATGGGCAGCCATCGCCTCCAGATATCCGCGAGCCCTGGAGTGAGAAACCGGGTTATCGCCACCGCTGAGACACACAATGCGTCGGTGGCCAAGGCTCACCAAATGATCGACCGCGATGCGACCACCCTCCACATCGTCGTTGCAGACCATATCCATCCGGGGAATATCAATGTCGTCCCTCGTGACTGTCACCGTGGGGATTTCACCGGCAACCTCCCGGAGCATCGCCTCCGTGAGGCGATGGGAGATGAGAATCAATCCTTCGATCTGGAACTGTTGGAGAGTGTCGATATCCGCTCTTTCCAGAGCGGGGTCATCTCCCCCGCTGACCAACATGGTGGTGAACCCGTGCTGTCTGACCTCTGTTTGAACACCATCGAGAATCTCGGCGAAAACCGGGTTGTGAAGATCGAGCACAAGGACACCGAGGGTGCGACTTTTTTTGGCCGCCAGACTTCTGGCGGCGGCATTGGGTCGATATCCCAACTCCTGAGCAGCGCGTTCAATACGCTGCCGGCTGGCATCACTGACTTTGTCTGACCCCGAGAGGGCAAGAGAAACCAACGATTTGGACACCCCTGCCCGGGATGCCACATCAAGAATCGTGGGTCTGGAGGCAGACATCTATTCGGTGATGTCGGCAACCATGATGGCTCGAGACTCTTCAATCGACTTCTCACACGCGATTGCTGCGCGGAGACTCTCCAGCGCAGAATCGGGCGGTGTGGGGTTCTCCGTTTCCCCCGCAGCCAAGGACACAAAGGACCCAGTCTCGTTGCGGAACGCCTCGCGGAAGCGATCAACAAAACCTGTGTAGGGATTTCCGTTTAATGCCAGGTCTCCCTCCATTGCATGGAGAGGTGTCCTGGAATTCAAGCCCGCGGACAGCGAGTCCTTCGACCCAAAGGCTTCCATCCGCACATCGTGACCTACCGGGTTATGCCTGGCTCCTGTGATGACAACCTGAACCCCGCTCACCGTGGTCAGAGAGATGGTCGCCACATCAGCGTCGTCGAACTCGGCATAATCCTGATGCTCACGGACACGTTTCGTGGCGAAAACACTCTCGATTTCACTGCCGGTCATCCACCGCACCAGGTCAAAGTCGTGGACGTGGAGGTCCCGAAATATCCCCCCGCTCCCCGGAATGAAGTCTTTATGGCTGACGGTGTGATCCCTGGACTCCATCGTCATGGAGTAAAACGTTCCGATGCCTCCCGAGTGAATGATGTCGTGCATCGCCCGGATGGACGTGTCAAAGCGACGTTGGAATCCGATTTGGAGGGCAGAACCGCTGCTCTCTGCCAATGCAATCGCGGAGGCGGTGTCTTGCAGGGTGAGAGCCACCGGTTTTTCACACAACACAGGGATGCCCTGAGGAAGCACACCATTCAGAATGTGGTGGTGCCCGCTTGTCCCTACGGCCACCACGACAGCGTCAGCGACAGCGTCCGTTGCTTGCTCCCACCGCAGCGCTGTTGCGCCCCACGTGGACGCCAGCTCTTGGGCTCGGGATTCATGTCGATTGGCAATAAGAACCTCGCTCACACGAGGGTCTGCCACCAGGTCTTCCACCCGGATAGCGCCCATGCGACCAGCTCCGACGACGAGTACTCTCATTGCTTTTTCCTTTCCCCAAGCACGGCAATGTGTTGCGGAGGTTCCCCCAGTCTGCCATAATAATTGGAACGTTCCAACGAAGGGGTGCCCATGTCGGATTTTCTGTCTCGAGTTGCGTCAGCACCCATTTCTTGGGGGATTTGTGAGGTGCCCGGCTGGGGTGCCATGCTCCCCACTCCGCGCGTACTCGGCGAGATGGCGGGACTGGGTTTCACTGCGACCGAGCTCGGCGCACCAGGCTTCCTCCCCACCTCCCCCGAGGGAGTGAAAGACGAGCTGGCCGGTTTTGGCATGACCTTGCTCGGAGGATTCACCCCTGTCGTTCTCCACGACAAAGCTCAGCGAGACGAGACTATTGCGAGCGCCAAGACCACCGCGAAGCTCTTCCAAGACGCTGGTGCCACCAAGTTCATTTCCTCTGTTGTTCAAGATATGGACTGGTCGAATCCTCGGGCGTTGAGCAGCGATGAGCAGGCTCACATGGCAGAAATGTTTGGCATCATCGACGATATTTGTGCTGAGCACGGACTCGAACAGGTGCTGCACCCCCACGTCCAAACCTTGGTGGAAACCAAGGACGACATCTCACGAGTCCTCGACTCGTGTGATGTGCACTTCTGTCTCGACACCGGCCACATGGCTTTTGGTGGTCAAGATCCCGTGCAATTCGCCAAAGACGCGATGGATCGCGTCGGACACGTGCACCTGAAGGACATCAGGCTCGACATGGTCGAGCCTGTGCTGCGACGCGAGGTGTCCTTGATGGCGGCTACTCAGGCAGGCATCTTTACCCCTCTGGGACAAGGCGACGTCGACATCATGGGCGTCGTTCAAACACTCGAGCGCGCCGGGTATGACGGCTGGTATGTCATCGAGCAGGACACTGCCATCACCGACGGTCTCCCCGGCGAAGGCGAAGGCCCCCTCCACGAGGTGACCACGTCCCTGCAGTACTTGGTCGAGAAGGTTGCTCCCACCCTGGACTCCCCGAGCTAATGTCACCCGATGTCGTCAGTGTTGGTCGCATCAGCGTCGACCTCTATGCCAGGGAGCCTCACGCGGGTTTTGAGGACCAGCAAAGTTTTCGAAAGTCGGTGGGCGGCAGCCCCACCAATGTTGCGGTAGCAGCAGCGAGACTTGGCCACGATGTGACCCTTGTCACCAAAGTCGGCGATGACGACTTTGGTGACTACATCCGGGGGCGCCTCGAGGGGTGGGGAGTGAACACCAGCTATGTCGGCAGTGTGCCGGGCGCCCAAACTCCTTTGGCGTTTGCCGCTCTCACTCCCCCCGAAACCCCGACCGTGATCTTCTACCGCGGAGCAGCAGCGCCCGATACCCAGCTCGTTGCTTCCGATGTTCCAGAAGAGCTCATAACGGGGACAAAGATTCTGTGGATTAGCCAAGGCTCCCTAGCCCAAGGCAGCACAGCAGAGACCTGCCTCACCTGGATGGGGCTGCGCTCGAAGGATCACCACACGATTCTTGATCTGGACTACCGCCCCTCCCTCTGGGGAAGCGTTGACGACGCTCGTGCGATGGCGCAACGTGCCATCGCGCTCGCCACCGTCGTGGTCGGCAACTCTGAGGAGTGCGAGGTGGCACTGGGGGTGAGCGATCCGGATGCTGCGGCTGATGCACTGCTGAGCGCTGGAGTGAAGCTTGCAATTATCAAGCTCGGCGCCGGTGGAGCGCTTCTGGCGAGCGAGACCGAGCGAGTTCGAGTGGCACCCACTCCCATCGAGGTTGTCTGCGGTTTAGGAGCGGGGGACGCCTTTGGGGGTGCGCTCTGCCACGGTTTACTGGAAGGCTTGAGCCTGGAAGAGATCGGAGCACTCGCGAACGCCGCCGGTGCACATGTTGCTACCCAGCTGACCTGTGCAGATGCGATGCCGAGTGTGGAGGAGCTCCAGCGGGTTATGGAGGATGCAGCATGAGTGTGACCATCGAGCAG
>JANQZT010000064.1:0-5125 GCA_030728325.1 Pontimonas sp. | reverse complement strand
TGGAGGAGCTCCAGCGGGTTATGGAGGATGCAGCATGAGTGTGACCATCGAGCAGCATCACGAGCTACTTCGGGCCAGGGTTTTTGAGCCAGAAGCGTTCACGAGAGCGCTGCTGAACAGAAAGCGTCGAACCCCGCAGGGCACCGATGGCAACCTCCTGTTGGTCGCATCTGACCACACCGCGCGAGGAAAAATCAGCTTGGGCAATGACCCCATTGCGATGGCAGATCGTCACACCCTGTTGGATCATCTGGTGCGGGTTCTCTCTTCCCCGGGTGTTGACGGAGTCTTGGGAAGTGCCGATGTCCTCGAGGAACTCGCCTGGTTGGGCGCACTGGAGAACAAACTCGCGATTGGAACGATGAACCGCGGTGGCATCATTGGCGCCACCTGGGAACTCGATGATCGCCTCACCTCCTATGACGTGGACCACGTGGAGTCGATGGGCCTCGATGGCGGAAAAACCCTGCTCCGCATCGACTACACCGACCCGGCTGTGGCGAGCACGTTGGAGACCGTGGCATCTATCACCACCCAACTGGCAGATCGCAAACTGCTCTCCATGATTGAGCCCCTGCCTTACGTCAAAGACTCTGCCGGTCAGGCAAAACTGAACCCATCCGATGATGCCCTAGTGACGGTGGTGGCCATTGCATCAGGCTTGGGAGCATCCTCTGCCTACACCTGGCTGAAAGTCCCCGCGAGTGACCGGATGGACGAGGTGGCGGGAGCCACCACTCTGCCGATCCTGATGCTCGGTGGTGACCCCAGCGGTGGCGTCGATCCGATTTTTGCGAAATGGGAGACCGGCATGAAGGAGCCCAATGTTCGAGGCCTCCTTGCCGGTCGCACCCTCCTCTACCCGCCTGATGGAGACATTGAGGCGGCCACGAAGCGCGCAGCGCAGATCGTTAGACCCCACCACTAACCTTCAGAAAGGTGTCACCCCCATGAACAAACCACTCGGTGTTGCCGTGCTTGGACTTGGCTGGATGGGACAGGTGCACTCTCGCGCCATGCTCCGGATGCCCTCACTGTTCCCGAACCGCTCGTTCGACCCCAAACTCGTGGTCTGTGCCGACACCGAAGAGGAACGTCGCACCCGCGCGGTTAATGACTTTGGTTTTGAGCGTGCCGTTGCAGACTGGCGCGAGGCTGTCGAAGCCGATGACGTCGATGTGGTGTGGGTGACAGCACCCAACATGCTCCACGTCCCGATGATTGAAGCAGCAGCTGCTGCCGGCAAAGCAGTGTTTAGTGAAAAACCCATTGGTGGCAAGCCCGAGCAGACCGTTGCCGCCTACAACGCGGCCAAAGCTGCCGGTGTTCGCACCGCGGTGGGATACAACTACCTGTGGGCTCCCTTGGTGCTCCACGCCAAGGAGCTGATCTCCTCGGGTGCTCTCGGTGAGATCACCCACTACCGTGGACGATTCCTTTCCATGTATGGAAGCGACGAGATGGGCCTTTTGACCTGGCGCTTCATTCTGGATCAGGCCGGCTATGGCGCGACCAGTGACATCCTCAGCCACTCCATCTCCCTGGCACAGTTCTTGGTGGGAGACATCACCGAGGTGGTGGGTATGAAGAACACCACCATCCCCCAGCGCCCACTTCCCACCGGAGCCGCCAGCCACTATGGGCGCGGCAAGCCTGAGGACCCCAAGGGTGATGTGGAGAACGAGGACTTTGCCTCGATGCTCTGCTGGTTCAAGAACGGTGCCACCGGAACGTTCGAGTCCAGTCGCACCATGGTGGGACCCGAGAGCCAGAACGCGTTCGAGGTCTATGGCACCAAGGGCTCACTCGCCTGGAACCTGGAGAAGATGAATGAGCTCCAGTACTACAAACTGACCGAGGACCCCAGCTCCGGATACACCACCATCTATGGTGGTGACCGGTTCCCCTTCCACGGAGCGTTCGCACCAGGTCAGGCCAACTCGATTGGGTTGGAAGACTTGATGGCCATTGAGGACTACTCCTTCCTGGAGGCTATCGCCACCGGTGGGGACTTCTCACCGAGCTTCCGCGAGGCCGTCAACGTGGTGAGCGTCCAGCTAGCATTGATTAACTCGTGGGAGTCCCGCTCCTTCGAGCCCGTCGTTGACCTGTCAGGAGAGTAAAAGCCATGACGAAGACCATCCGACTCACCGTCGCTGAAGCGATTGTTCGTTATTTGATCGCCCAGCGCACCGTCATTGAGGGACAGAATGCGCCCTTGTTTCCCGGCGTCTATGGGATCTTTGGCCACGGCAACGTCACCAGCCTGGGTCACTCACTGGAGATGCACCGCGAGGAGCTTCCGGTCTGGCGCGGACAAAACGAACAGGGCATGGCCTTGGCCGCTGCCGCGTTTGCCAAGGCAACGAGGCGTCAACAGATCATGGTCGCCACCTCCTCCATTGGGCCCGGAGCAACGAACATGGTGACCGCCGCAGGCGTTGCCATGTCCAACCGTCTTCCCGTGCTCTTCATTTCGGGAGACACCTTCGTCTCACGCCTGCCAGACCCGGTACTGCAGCAGGTTGAGCACTTCGGTATGCCCTCCATCACCGTCAATGACGCGTTCCAGCCCGTCACCCGTTACTGGGACCGCATCACCCACCCTGCTCAGATTCTGAGCTCACTGCCGCAGGCAGTGGCTGTGATGTTGGATGCCGGTGACTGTGGTCCAGCATTCATTGGATTGCCTCAGGACGTGGCGGCGGAAGCCTATGACTACCCCGAGTCATTCTTTGATACAAGCCTCCGACAGATGCCTCGCCCTCGTCCTGATACCCACCAGTTGGCAGAGGCTGTTGCCCTTCTCAAGAGCGCCTCGAAGCCGGTCATCATTGCCGGGGGTGGAGTCCACTACTCCCAGGCCGAGGAGGAGCTTGCCGCTTTTGCCGCTCGTCACCAGATTCCTGTGGTGGAGACGGTCGCCGGTAAGTCCTCTCTCCTGGCCGATCACCCCAGCTACGCGGGACCGCTGGGTGTCACCGGCGCTGCGGCCGCCAACGCTGTCGTAAGTCAGGCAGATGTTGTGGTGGCTGTGGGATCTCGACTCGAGGACTTCACCACAGGATCCTGGACCCTCTTTGGCGAAGCCACCCAGTTCATTGGTATCAATGCCGCACGCTTTGATGCGATGAAGCACCGTGCGCTTCCAGTGGTGGCTGATGCAAGAGAGACCTTGACTGAGCTCACCACTGCACTCGGGGACTGGTCCTCACCGGCATCATGGATGACCGAAGTTGCGACCCACAGAGCGGACCTCGACACTTTTGTCAGCTCACGCACTGCTGATGATGGCGTGTGGCCACCGAGTTATGCGCAGTTGGTAGGGCTTGTCAACGACCAAGCCACCCCTGAGGACTATGTCCTCACGGCCGCGGGCGGTCTTCCCGGTGAGCTCAACATCAACTGGATGAGCAAGGGTGTCGCCACCTTTGACTGCGAGTACGGCTTTAGCTGCATGGGTTATGAGATCTCCGGCGCCTGGGGAGCAGCTATGGCGAGGCCCAGCGGTGAAGTCTTCTCCCTGGTGGGTGATGGCTCGTACCTGATGATGAACTCGGACATCTACGCGTCGGTGCTCTCGGGCCACAAGATGATCCTGGTCGTCTGTGACAACGAGGGTTACGCCGTCATTGAGCGACTTCAAACCAGCAAGGGTGGAGCCTCCTACAACAACATGCTCTCGGACTCCAATGGCACCGGAACGGATGCCCGTGTAGATTTCCGTGCGCACGCCGCCTCGATGGGTGCGCTCACCTTTGAAGTGGAGAGCCTCACCGAGTTTGCCGATGCTCTCCAGAGTGCTCGCGAGGCTGAGCGCACAGTCGTCATTGTGACGAAGGTGCGGGCGAAGGACTTTACCGAAGGTGGTGCTTTCTGGCAGGTCGGTATCCCTGAGGTGTCAGAGCGTCCCAGTGTTCTGGAGGCGCGAGCCGCGATGGATGAGGGACTTGCCGCGCAGCGACCAGGTATCTAGCGCTACTTGTTGACGACGGTGAACTCGAGAGAGTACAAATCCGTCCGATAAATGTGCTCACCGTGCTCAATCGCTCGACCCATGGAGTCATAGGCGGTTCTCTCCATGGTGAGCACCGCGGCACCTGACTCGATATCGAGCTCACTGGCTTCCGCCTGGGTGACTTTGCGGGCACTGATGCGCTGCTTACCCACCTGGGGGACAAATCCGCGCTCGCGCAGGATTTGGTAAAGACCTTTGGCATCCAGCTGGTCTTTGGTGAGGGTGCCAATCGAGTGGGGAATCCAGTTGTGCAGCACGGCCATGGGAACTTTGTCGGCATAGCGAATACGAATCGACTCGGTGACCAGTGTGCCTGTGGGAACACCCAGACTCTGCGCCACGTGTGCGTTAGCGGGGTTGTTGCCAAAGGACACCACAGTGGTCTCCGCCTTCGAGCCACCACGCTGGATGTCGTCATAGAGCGAGGTGAGCTCCATTCCCCTGGTCACCTGCCCGTGCACCACCTGAGATCCGATTCCTCGACGACGGACAATCAGTCCGTCGTCGACCAGAGTTTGGATCGCGCGACGAATAGTCGGCCGCGAGAGAGCTAAACGCTCCGCCAGAGAGACCTCATTTTCAATACGTGAGCCGGGAGGCAAAGTTCCCTGACGAATAGCGAGCTCGAACTTTGTCGCAACCTGGTGATAGAGCGGTGTTGTTCCGGAGCGATCCAAATCAGCAAAGAGGGACTGAGGAAGGAGTACTTCTGTCTTGCGCACCATCACACCTAACAAATCACGACGTTTGACAATATGTTACGACAAAGTAACGCCATAAAAGGGGAAGGAAGCCGCGTGTATGTGGCCGGCATGGCCCGGCCTCTATGTTCTACGCCCCAATAAAGGGAAATACAACGAAACGTCCCACAACTCTCGATTCCAGTTAAAAACCGGCAAGTTCCTATACTGATAGGCGTTTGCCGCCTTAGCTCAGTTGGTAGAGCGTCTCACTCGTAATGAGAAGTTCATCGCACGCTAATCGCACGGCCCTCCACTGCTCCCCCACTACCCTGTAAACAGTGCGATGTAGGGGCGGAACCGGTAGTCGGAAAGGCTCTTGCTCTATCCACTGAGCTACGAGGGCTAATAGACCAGTGAAGTCTAC
>JANQZT010000063.1 GCA_030728325.1 Pontimonas sp. | reverse complement strand
ACAATTTCTGACACCAACGAGTGGCGGACAACATCTTTGGCCGTGAGGTACTCAAAATGAATATCCTCGAGGTCTTCGAGGATTCCTCCCACCAGCTTCAACCCGCTGGTCCCGCCAGGAAGGTCAACTTGGGTGATATCTCCCGTGATGATCATCTTGGATCCGAACCCCAACCGAGTGAGGAACATCTTCATCTGCTCAGGCGTGGTGTTCTGGGCTTCATCCAAGATGATGAAGGACGAGTTCAGTGTTCGACCTCGCATATAGGCCAGTGGCGCAACCTCCACCGTTCCGCTCGCCAGAAGCTTCGGAATCAAATCCGGGTCCATCATTTCGTGGAGGGCGTCAAACAGAGGGCGCAGGTAGGGGTCGATCTTGTCCGTCAGCGTGCCGGGCAGGAATCCCAAGCGCTCGCCTGCTTCCACAGCAGGCCTGGTCAAAATAATGCGGTCGACCTCTTTACGCTCGAGGGCCGCGACCGCTTTGGCCATGGCCAAGTAGGTCTTTCCGGTACCGGCGGGCCCCACCCCAAACACAATCGTGTTCTGGTCGATGGAATCGACATAGTTCTTTTGGCCCAGAGTCTTCGGTCTAATCGTGTGACCGCGAGAAGAGAGAATCGGCTCGGTCAAAAATCCGGCCGCTCTCTTGCCTGTCGACTGTTGAATCTCTGCCACCGTGGAGACATCCCGAGCGCCCAAATCGACACCGTCTCTGGCCATCTGCACCAGATCACTGACGAGTTGGTGGGCGGTGGCGACATCGTCTTCCGCGCCAGAGATGGTAATCGTGTTGCCTCTGGCGACAATGACAACACCAGGGCATTCCGCCTCCACCTGGGAGAGGACCCGATCGTGAACACCCAGGACACGAATCATGGCGACATCATCAACATCCACCGTGAGGGACACTGAGTTCGGTGATTTAGCCGGCAAGTGATCCCTCTTCAAGCCCACCAGCGAGCACATGGGCGTGGACGTGGAAAACCGTTTGCCCACCCCCCACACCGGTATTGAACACCAGACGGAAATCGCCATCAGCGTGCTCGGCGGCGAGATCGCCGGCGACCTGCACCATTTCTTGGAGCAACGCTGGATCGCCCGCGGCAAGCTCGGTCACATCTCGGTATGCCTCCGTTTTGGGGACAACGAGAAGGTGAACCGGCGCCTTTGGCGCGATATCGCGCAGAGCAATGATGCGCTCGTTCTGGAACACAATGTCCGCAGGGATTTCCCCGGCAATGATGCGGGAGAAAATCGAGGGCTCGCTCATGAACCCCAGTCTAGAACTTGGCTCCAGCACCCGCACCCAGTTATCACCAGCGCCCCATAGAACTGTTCAACAGAGCAAGCGCTGCGGGGCCAGCACTCGAGGTTCGAAGAACTGTGGAGCCCAGCCGCAGGTCGAGGGCGCCTGAGCTCATCAACAGCTCTTTCTCCGAGGGCTCGATTCCCCCCTCTGGACCCACCATCACAAGCACGTATGGCGTCCGAGCGGGGATGTAGGCGGAGAGCGCATCACGTGCGCCTGGCTCCAGAAGAAGTAACTGGTGGTCACCCCCGAGCCCAGCAATCTCTTTGGTGGTCATGACGGGATCGACGGTGGGTATCCACGGGCGCAGAGACTGCTTGGACGCTTCCGTGGCGATTTTCTGCCATCGAGCGACGCCCTTGGCGACTTTGTCGCCTTTCCAGACCGACACACTGCGGGCAGCCTGCCAGGGGATGATGCGATCCACGCCGAGCTCTGTGCAGGTTTGAATGGCTAGCTCGTCGCGGTCACCTTTGGCCAATGCCTGCACGAGCCAGACCTCCGGCTGCGGGCGGGCGTGGACGGTGGTCTCCAGCAGCTCGAGGACGACCTCCTTGGGCCCCACTGAGGTGGCTCGGGCTGTGGCCAAAGTTCCGACACCATCACCGACCAGAATGTCTTCTCCCACGCCAAGCCTCCCCACGGTGGCGGCATGCCTGGCCTCCTCGTCGAGAAGCCTGGCCGGCACTCCAGCCTCGAGAGAGTCGCCCGAGGGCACGTAGTAGAGGTGGGCCACCTGGTTATCCCCCGAAGAGGCGGTCTCGGAACTTTTGGAAGACACCCTGTTGCGCACCCGCCAGAGTGGGCGGCGCGGGTTTGCGAAGCTCGCGCAACTTCTTGACCAGTTCTGATTCTTTGGCGCTCAGTTTTGCGGGGGTGAGAACTTGAACCCCGAAGCGCAGATCTCCGCGCCCATTACCGCGAAGTTTTGTGACGCCGCGACCCTTGATGGTGATGACATCAGCGCTTTGGGTTCCAGGCTTCACAGGCACGACAACGTCACCATCGAGAGCTTCGAGGGTGACTTCGATGCCCTCAATCGCGTCCAAGACATCCACCTCAATGGTGGCGATAATGTCATCGCCTGAACGGGAGAAAATCTTGTCTCCTCGCACAGTGAACTCCAGGTAAAGATCCCCGGCGGGACCACCGCCGTGACCCACCTCTCCTTGGCCGGGGAGGTGAATTCTCTGACCGGTCTCGATGCCACCAGGAATATCCACCGAGAGCGAGCGCGTTGCGCGGACGCGGCCTTGACCTGCGCAGGTGGGGCACGGAGAGTCAATGACTTCACCAAATCCCCGACAACTTCCACAAGGGCTCTGCGTGACCATGTTTCCCAGCACCGAGCGAACAGTGCGTTGCAGAGATCCAGACCCTCCACAGATGTCGCATCGACGCGCCTGCGTTCCCGGCGATGCACAGGACCCGTTGCAGGATTCACACACCACCGCGGTGTCGACCTCGAGGGTTTGCGTCACTCCAAAGATGACGTCTTTCAGATCAACATCAACCCGCAGCAGGGCGTCTTGTCCTCGTTCTTTGCGAGACCGTGGTCCTCTCTGGGATCCACCCTGCCCGAAGAAGGTTTCGAAAATGTCGCCAAACGGTCCAAAACCGCCAAAGCTAGCTTGGCCACCCATGTCATAGTTGGCCCGCTGCTCGGGATCCGAGAGAACGTCGTAGGCGTGGGAGACCAGCTTGAACTTCTCTTCGGCATCGTCGGCGTTGTTGACGTCTGGGTGAAGTTGCCGCGCCAACTTGCGGTAGGCCTTCTTAATGTCCTCCGGGCTGGCATCCCGGCTCACACCGAGAACCTCGTAATGATCAACACTCACGCGTTTAGGCTCTTTCCGATTCGTGGTCACCGAGCAATCGCGAGAGGTAGCTCGCCACAGCACGGACCGCGGTCATATTGCTGGAGTAATCCATCCGCGTCGGCCCCACCACTCCCAGGGTCGCTCTGTGCTCAGAGCCCGACTGGTAGGCGGAGGCAAGAACCGCGGTTTCAGCGAAGGGACCTTCGTTTTCTCGACCTATGCGGGCCTGGACTTCTTCTGACTCCCACTTCATCTCCGTGAAGAGCTTCAATAGTGTGACCTGTTGCTCGATCGCCTCCAGCACGGGATACACAGAGGAGGTGAAGTCGTGCTCGCCTCGCACCAAATTGGCGGCGCCTGCCATCATCAAACGATCAGATCGATGCCCGTCCACCGCATGCTGGAGGGCATCACTGAGTGCGTCCATGAGGTCTTTGCGTCTTGGGGACACTGTTGCGGAGAGTCCCCGCAATTTCTCGGGCATCTGCGCCAGGGACACCCCGACGAGTTGGGCGTTGAGGTGCGCCCGCAACTCGGCGACCACTTCTTCATCGAGTTCCGCGGGGCACTCCACGATGTTCTGATCGACCGATCCGCCATCGGTGATCAGGACCGTCATCACGCGGTGTGATCCCATCGGGAGCAACTCCACATGACGGACCGTGGCAATACTCAAACTCGGGTACTGCAAGATCGCAACCTGGTTGGTGAGCTGGGAGAGCAGGCGCACCGTCCGGGTGAGGGTGTCGTCAAGGTCAGCAGATTCGCTGAGGAATTGCTCGATAGCTCGGCGTTGCGCAGGAGTGAGTGGCTTCACACCGGCCAGCTGATCCACAAACACCCGGTAACCCTTGTCGGTCGGGATACGCCCTGCAGAGGTGTGAGGAGCCGTGATTAGTTCCTCCTCCTCCAGCAACGCCATGTCATTGCGAATCGTGGCCGCTGAGACTCCAAATCCGTGACGATCGGCGATGGCTTTCGACGCGACGGGCTCTTTGGAGTCGATGTAGTCCTGCACGATGACGCGGAGTACCTCGAGGGCGCGGTCTGACACCATGACGACTCCACCTCCTTCGCGCAAAACTGGCAGTCTCACCTGTTGATTGCTAATAGTAGCGATGATGCCTCAGTCAGGTCTTCAGGTCAGCTCCCGCGCCATGAAATCTGCGACCAAACGGCCCTGGAGAGTGGGGACCACCCGACCAGCCAGTAGCGCAGCACCATCCAGAAGCCCACGAGACACCCATTCAGCGAGTAAAGCGCGGCGATCAGGAGGGATCAGGGAAGCATCGAGGCCTGCTGCCAGGCGGATACCGAGCAAAACCTGCTCCATCTGGATGCTGTGCTGACTCAAGACTTCCCTCGCATAGGCAGGAGAGACGCCTTGACCCATCCGAGAGGCGTAGGCGGAGGGGTGTTTGACGTTCCACCACCTGGTGCCACCAACATGGGAGTGCGCTCCAGGGCCAATCCCCCACCAGTCTTGGGATGTCCAATACGAGTGGTTGTGGCGGGAATGGTGCTCGGGTGTTCTCGCCCAGTTGCTCACCTCGTACCAGGAGTACCCGGCCTGTTCGAAAAGCTCGTCGGCGAGCATATACATCTCCGCGTGCAGGTCATCATCGGGCATCGCGAGCTCTCCCCGAGAGATTCGCGCTGCCAACGCGGTACCTTTCTCCACAATCAGGGCGTAGGCAGACACATGGTCGGGCGCAAGCTCGAGAGCGCTCAACAGCGTCGCCCTCCAGCTCTCCAATGTCTCCCCCGGGGTTCCATAAATGAGGTCAATGGAAACCTGCAGTCCGGCATCCTTAGCCCACTGCACCACTTCTGGAACACGCTGTGGATTGTGGGTTCGATCCAGAGTGGTCAGTACCGAAGGGTCACTGGATTGCACACCAAAGGACACCCGGGTCACACCGGCACTCTTCAGGGCATCAAGATCCTCGGCGCTCACACTGTCGGGATTTGCCTCGACGGTGACTTCAGCGCCGTCGACAAAGCCGAAGGTTTCCCTGGCTTTGTGGAGCATCAGCGCCAGTGGTTCTGGTCCCAACAGGGTCGGCGTCCCGCCCCCCACAAACACGGTGGAGAGCGGCCTCTGGGTCACCCCGGAGCTCTCAAGAACCTGTCTCGCAAACTCGATTTCAGCGTTGGCTTGGGCTGGATAACTGGCCTGGGAAACACCCTCTAACTCGGTCGCGGTGTAGGTATTGAAATCGCAATAGCCACAGCGCACCGCACAAAAGGGCACATGAACATAGAGTCCAAAGTCCCTCGAACCCGCACCCTCCCTGGCTGATGCTGGGAGGGAGCCATCGGCCGGCGCGAGCTCACCGTCGGGCAGAGCGCTAGGCACTATTCACAAACCAGATGACATCCATCCGGACCAACATCACAGCAATGGATCCGGCGAGAAGGCCGAGCATCACGTTCGACATGATGGAGCGCTCCACGAGCGCCCACACTGACCCCGCCAGCACCATCAGAAATGCAGTGATCAGATACATCCAAAACTCGAGCAGACTCCCGGTCGGCGAATTGCCCAACCCTGGTTGAAAGATGGTCACGATGATCTGGATGAAGAGCAGGACACCCAGGAGGACGATGGACCCAAGCGTGTAATCATTCGGGGTTCGCTTGGCAAGAGCAAAGCCGACCGCGAGAAAACCCGCCACAATCGCAACACCGAGCTGCAACCAGTAGAACCACTCGATCACGGATGCAACCTCTCCGCTGAATCCTGTCAGCGCTCGGAGTCGGGGACACCCATCAGGATACGGCTGCGATCTCCAGAAGCCTCGAGAATTGCCACCAACCCTCCGGATTCTGCCGCCACAGCAGCGATCGGGCCCGGCGTGGGCCATCCCTGCGCTCGAATGGGCCGACCGTGCGAAATATCGATAACCTCCTGGGACTCCAAAACCACCACCGGCATCACGGCCCCGGCCACCTCCGCAAGGCTCATCACCTGTGATTCCTGGACGTCCTGAGGAAGTGGCGCTCCCTCCACATCGAAGGGTCCCACTCGGGTTCGCCGCAAAGCCACCAGGTGCCCGCCAACTCCGAGCGCCCGACCAATGTCACGCGCGAGAGCCCGAATGTAGGTGCCAGAGGAGCAGTCCACGACGAGCTCAACATCAAGGACGCCATCTCCTCGAGTGATATCCAAAGCCTCGAGTCGAGAGATGGTGACGACGCGGCTTTTAAGCTCGACGTCCTGGCCGGAGCGGGCAAGATCGTAGGCTCGCTTACCGTCAACTTTGATAGCGCTATAGGTGCTGGGAACCTGCTCGATCTGGCCTCGAAAAGGACCCACGGCCGAGCGAATCTCGTCATCGGTGAGAGAGTCAACACCAGGAGCGCTTTCGCCCACTCTGTCGCCTTCAGCGTCATCGGTTGTCGTCTCATAGCCCAGGCGCATCGTGGCCGTATACGACTTATCGAGCCCCACCAAGTACGTCAGCAACCGGGTGCCAGCGTTCACTCCCATGACTAAGAGGCCGGTTGCCGCAGGGTCCAAGGTTCCTGCATGACCCACCTTCTTAGTCCCCAGGGCTTTTCGCACCCCGGACACCGCGCTGTGAGAGCTCAGACCTAGGGGTTTATCGACAAGGATAATCCCGGACGCCACAAGTTACCCCAAAGCCTTGGTGTGCCACACCGTCTTCAGTTCGGTAAACGCGACAATCCGCTCCACACTGCGGGCGGGGATTCCCACACTCGGGGCAAGAACCCTCTTCAGAGTTTCAGCAGCATCACTCTGCCACGTCACCCAGTCCCCCTCAGACCCTCCTGCAAGATCCAGGGCGTTTACATCCGCGTGGGCGGCAAGCCAGGGCATCAAAGGCGCCGGGTCGCCGGTGAGAATGTTCACAACCCCACCGGGAACATCACTGGTCGCGAGAACTTCAGCAAAGCTGATGGCGGAGAGCGGCTGGGTGGGGTGCGCGATCACAATCGCGGTGTTCCCACTGGTGAGAATGGGAGCCAGCACAGCACTCAACCCCAGAAGGCTCTCACCGGCCTTTCCTGCCGGCGCGAGAGCAACCACAACGCCGGTGGGCTCGGGGGTGGAGATGTTGAAATAGGGGCCAGCTACTGGGTTTCCGTTCCCCGCAACCTGAGCATATTTATCGGCGAAACCGGAATACCAAACCCAGGTGTCGATAGCGGCATCGACCTGCTTATTTGCAGCCTGAGCGCTCACCCCTTCTGATGCTCGAATCTCCTCGACAAACTGATCACGGCGCCCTTCGAGAACCTCCGCAATGCGATAGAGAATCTGACCGCGGTTGTATGCAGTCAAGCCCGCAAAGCCACCCTGGGCAGCACGGGCTGCCGCGACAGCATCGCGAGCATCCTTGCGGCTGGCTTTCGCTGCGTTGGCGAGGAAGTCGCCCTTGGGTGTGGTCACCTCAAAGGTGTATCCACTCTCGGAACGGGGAAACTTTCCACCGATGTAGAGCTTGTACGTCTTGGGTATCGAGAGCCTGGCCATCATCGACCGCCTTTCGTCCAGTCGGAAGATTCGAGGTAGGGGAACAGCCCGTGGCGTCCTCCCTCTCTGCCGTATCCCGATTCTTTGTAGCCACCAAAAGGACTGGCCGGATCAAACTTGTTGAACGTGTTTGCCCAAATGACACCCGCGCGAAGCTTGTCGGCGATCGCGAGCATGCGGGATGCTTTCTCGGTCCAGATTCCGGCACTCAGTCCATACGGGGTGTTGTTTGCTTTCGCCACAGCCTCATCGGGTGTCCTAAAGGTCATCACCGAGAGGACAGGACCAAAGATTTCCTCGCGGGCAATTCGGTGGCTCGTGTGAACATCGGTGAACACCGTTGGCGGGAACCAGAATCCCTTCGCAGGAATCTCACACGCCGCACTCCAGCGGTTAGCCCCTTCCTCGTCACCACTATTCGCAAGCTCAGTGATGCGAGCCAACTGGGCCTTCGAGTTCACCGCACCAATGTCGGTGTTCTTATCGAGAGGATCACCGAGCCTGAGGGTGGAGAGGCGACGTTGAAGCCTCGACACCACGTCATCGTGGATGTTCTCCTGAACCAGCAACCTCGAACCTGCACAACAGACGTGGCCCTGGTTGAAGAAAATTCCACTCACCACACCTTCGATGGCTTGATCAATCGCCGCATCATCAAAGATGATGTTCGCCCCTTTGCCACCGAGCTCGAGCGTGACCTTGGTGGAGGATCCGGCAAGAGTCTGAGCGATCTTTCGACCCACTGGCGTGGAGCCGGTGAAGGCGACCTTGTTGATGTCCGGGTGCGCCACCAAAGACGCACCGGTAGCTCCGGCTCCAGTCACAATGTTCACGACACCGGCAGGGAGGTCAGCCTGCTGGCAAATCTCCGCAAACAACAAAGCTGTCAGTGGAGTGGTTTCCGCGGGCTTCAGCACAACGGTGTTGCCCGCAGCCAAAGCTGGAGCGATTTTCCAGGCCAGCATCAAGAGGGGGAAGTTCCAGGGAATGATCTGGGCTGCAACACCCAGCGCCTTGGGGTTCGGACCAGCTCCCGCATATTCGAGCTTGTCTGCCCAGCCTGCGTAATAGAAGAACCAGGCGGCAACGAGAGGAATGTCGACGTCGCGAGTTTCGCGGATGGGTTTTCCGTTGTCGAGAGTCTCGGCCACTGCCAATTCGCGCGCGCGCTCCTGCAGTATGCGAGCGATGCGGAAGAGGTACTTACCCCGCTCGCTTCCCGACATCCGCGACCAGGTCTTGTCGTAGGCCTTGCGAGCAGCGGCAACCGCCTTGTCGACATCAGCCTCGGTGGCTTCGGCAACAGTGGCAATGACCTCCTCCGTCGAAGGTGACACGGTGGCGAAAGCGGAGCCATGACCATCGACAAACTCGCCACCGATAAACAGGCCGTAGTCCTTCTGGAGGTTCAGCACCGAGGTTGACTCGGGTGCTGGCGCATAGTCAAGAAAACCCATGATTAGTCCACGCTCACATAGTCGGGGCCACTGTAGTGACCGGTTGTCATTTTTTGGCGTTGCATCACGACATCGTTGAGAAGGCTTGAGGCCCCAAACCTAAAGAGGTCAGGAGTCAACCACTCTTCACCAACGGTTTCCGCCACGGCCACGAGGTAGCGCAGCGCGTCCTTGCTGGCGCGAATGCCTCCCGCCGGCTTCATACCAATCTTCTCCCCGGTCATCCCGTGCCAGTCACGAATCACTTCGAGCATGGTGGTGGTCACGGGCAGTGTGGCTGCCGGTTGCACTTTTCCCGTCGAGGTCTTGATGAAGTCCGCGCCTGCCAAGATGGCAAGCCAACTGGCCCTGCGCACATTGTCGAGCGTTGCCAGCTCTCCGGTCTCGAGAATCACCTTCAGGTGGGCATAGCTACCATCCGGCCGCTGACACGCCTCTTTCACCTGGACAATCTGGTCGAACACCAGCCCCATCTTGCCGGCAAGGAATGCCCCCCGATCTATGACCATGTCAATCTCATCAGCACCTTCAGATACCGCGAACTCGGTGTCCATGATTTTCACCGGAAGGCTCGCGCGACCACTGGGGAACGCGGTGGCCACAGCCGCCACGGCCACTCCATCGGGTCGCTTCGAGACGTGCCACTCTCCGAGAGCAGCTCGTGTTTCTGCGACCATGTCGCCATAAACACACACCGCCGCGACACTCGGTGCAGAGAGGTCAAAGGGGTCGGGCATGGTGGCTTTCTTGGCCAAAGTGCGCACTTTCCCGGGAGTATCCGCCCCCTCCAGCGTGGTGAGGTCCACCATGGAGATGATGGTGTTCAAACCCCACTCTTTGGAGGACGTCTTCAACGAGCGGGTGTTAAAACCCGCTGCACGCGCTTCGGCGCCGATAGTGTCCACCCCAGGAATTCCTTCGAGAAAGCGCTTGAGCGCTTTCTCTGTTGGGCTCCCACCGAGAATCGTCTGAGACCGGGGAGTCTGGTGAACTGCGGGCACTCGGGTCATCATGTTTCTTTCCGTGTTTCAGCGGCACTCAACACGTAGGCCGCAGTGGCTTCATCAGTAATCATGACGGTGGCAAGACCGTTCTTCGCGATGGCAAGCGCAATATCGTGCTTATCGGCGCCGTGGACCACTGCGATACTGCGCGGGGCACGGCGCAGGACGTCGAGTGACAACCCCAGTGTTCGGCTATCCAGTGCTTCGTCTGCGATCTGACCCTCGGCGTTGATGTAGCGGCCCCACACGTCGCCCACTGCACCTCGATCCTGAAGGCGAGAGATATCGGCGTGATCGATGTAGCCAGATTGCACGTGAATGCTCACATCAGTGGCTGGTCCCGCGCTGAAAAGAAAAGTGTCGGAGATTGTTGCCTGCTCGAGGACACCTGCCACCCCTTTGTCTTTCTCGAGCGCACGCTTGGTCTCCTCCTTCTCCACAATCGCCGGAGTGGGGAGCAAGGTGACTGACCCACCGGCTTTGTGGGCAATCATGGTGGCGGTTGCGGAAGCTAGCCCAGGTTGCGAGCTGTGGCTCACCCCGCCATTCACCTGAACAACAGAGAGCGAGGTTGCCCACCCTTCGGGAAGCATTTGCGCAACGCGGTGCAGCGTTCTTCCCCAACTCACCCCTAAACGATGAGTCATGGGTCTCATAGCGACGAGATAGTCCGCTGCCGCGCGAGCAACGCGCTCCCCGATGGCATCGGGATCAGCATGCGGGACAACGACACACGCCTCCAGGGAAAAAGCCTCTACGAGCTCGTGCTCCATCCCCAAGCGCCTTGCATGGGGATGGACAATCTCGATCCGGATAATCCCTCGAGCTTTCGCTTCGGAGAGAAGCCTGCCTACTTTCCAGCGGGTAATTCCGAGGAGCGACCCAATCTGATCCTGGGTCTTCTCTTCTTCGTAGTAGAGCTCTGCTGCACGCACAGCCAGCAACTCGTCATCATGAGCTGACCGGTGTGGCATAACCCCAGAATAGAGACACCTGGGCCCAGTAACAACATTTGTTGAAGTTGTTGCTCAGATGAGCATCAACGATGTGAGGCGAGCTCCTTGTCGACGATCTGCTCTTTGGCAAGGATCAGCATGGCCGGGAGCGACACAAGGCTCACGGCCAAGAGTCCCAACAGGCTTGCAGTCCATCCACCCGAGATTTCTCGGCCAAGCCCCACCAGCACCGGCGCCCCTGCGGCAAACAGGTATCCCCACTTGTTCACGAAACCGCTCAAAATCAGGGCGGAGAGGTGATTCACAGTCCGGTGTCCCATCAGAGCTAACGACATCGCGAAAGTGAGCGGGCCCATCGACAGGAAAGCCACCCAGACAAACGGCAGGACGGTCGGCGCAAGGAGGAGGCCGACCAAACCAATGATGTTGAACACCATGGAAGCGCCCACCAGGGGCGCGCTCCATCCCCGGCGAACAGCCAAGGGAGGAACGATGAGAGACATCGGGAAGCCCATGATGGTGAACAATCCCAGAGCCAGAGCCGCTGACGAAGCGCTCACCCCCGAGAGCTCCATCAACGCTGGGGGCAACACGGCAAACCAGGAATAAGCCATCGCACCGGAGACGGTGAAAATCGCCATAATCGACACCGCGGTCGGTGATCGGAAGAGCGACACCGGCGCGGTGACAATCGGCAGGGTTGCGGTGATGACCGCCTCCTGCATCCCTTTAGCTTTCGCCCTTGGCCACAAGAAGAGCCAGGGAATGATGCCCACGACGCTGATCACAGCCCAGGCCGCGAGAGACCACCGCCACCCGAATTCATCAGCCAACCAGACACCCAGAACAGTGGGAGCAGCCGAGCTAAAAGCCATCGCGGTTCCATAAGCCGCTGTGAGGGGACCAATTCGATCAGGAGCGTAGAGCTTTACCAATCCGGGCAAAATAACGTTCCCCACACCGGCTGCGAGCATCAGCACGATGGTTGCAACAAAAAGCGACACATAGGTGGGAGAAATTCCCCGCCAGACATGGGCAACAGCCCCCATGAGCCCGACCAGAATGACGGCGCCCTCTAGGCCCACTTTCCTGGCAAACCAAGGAGACAGAGCAGCCGAGACTGCGTACGCCACCGGAGGAATTGTTCCCAAAATTCCGAGAGTGAGACCTTCCAGGGGGACATCCAAATCAATACGAGTGGATAAGGGAGACACTGCCGCAACCCCGGTTCGAATGCCCAGCGCAAACAGCACAATTCCCGTCATCGCCAGGATGAGAGTGGATCGACCGGTCTGACTCACCCGGCAATCCTACGCGTCACGCGATGGAGCCCAGGATTCCTCGAATGACCTCTTCATCCCGCGCCATCTGCAGAGCTAAAGCGTCGGGTGTAGGGAATTTCTGCATCCCCCGGATAAAGTCCACAAACTCGATGGTGACGGTCTCTCCATACAAATCAAGCGTCACATCCATCAGGTGAGACTCCAGAGTGCGCTCGTTCACATCCCCAAAGGTGGGATTGACACCCAACGAGGTAGCAGCGTCGTAAGTCTTTCCGCGGTGGATGACGCGAGTCGCATACACACCATCAGCGGGAAGGAGGCCCTCGATGTTTTCTCGGAGGTTAGCGGTGGGGTAACCCAGCAAACGTCCCCTCTCGAAACCGTGACCGACCTCACCGCGGACCGAGTGATATCGGTTGAGAAGATCACGCACAGTGGAAACTTTGCCCTCCGCGAGCAGGCCGCGAATCATCGTCGAGGACACCCGTTCACCCTCTGCCTCACAGACATCAGCGACCACGTCCACCCGGAATCCCCAGTGATCACCCTCCGCACGGAGCGTGTCAATAGTTCCCTCGCCGCCGTGACCGTAACGGAAGTCTGCTCCGACAAGAACGACGCTGGTGGAAAGCCCCTCCGCGAGGACGGTGCGCGCAAAGTCTTCGTGATCGAGGGCGGAGAGCTCCTCATCGAAGGGCAACACCACCACGCGCTCAATGCCCGCAGCTGCCAACAACTCAATCTTTTGGCTGTCACTCAGAATCGGGGTGGGCTCACTGCCAGGCTTCAGCGTGGCGTGCGGGTGGCGATCAAAGGTGATGACGGTCGGCTCTGCTTTTCCCGCCATCGACAGAAGCTGGGTGATGACCTGACGGTGACCGCGATGCACACCGTCGAACTTCCCGATGGTCACAGCCCTGCGCTTGCCATCGCCGGGAAGCGAATCGAGACCGTAGTTCACTGCCACAGGACTCATAGCGCAGCTCGCTTCGAGAGCCACCACAGGCCGAGAATGGGCAGTACGAGAGGGATGAACAGGTACCCGAGCCCAAATTGGGACCACACCGTTTGGTCCGGGAAAAGGTCCGGAACAATCAGGCTAATCGCCCCCACGACTAGCACTCCGACCAGCTCGAAGCTCAGGGCAGCCCTCGCGATTCTTCTGGCCCCTGGCCGATTGCCCATCGCTACCGTGATGGTGGCGAGGACATAAACCAGGGCGGCAAGCGCCGAGAGGCTATAGGCCAGCGGTGCTTGGTCAAACTTGGTGAGTATTTGAAAACTCGAGCGACCTAGTGCCGCCAAGCTCAACACCACATAGAGCGAAACGATGATGCGGTGCGTGGTGGAGGAGGACACGGGCTAAGCGTAGCGACTGGGTCTCAGTCCTACTTGCCTTTCTTTTTCTCGACATCACCGGAAAGCGCGGCGATAAAGGCCTCTTGGGGGACCTCAACCCGACCCACCATCTTCATGCGCTTTTTACCCTCTTTTTGCTTCTCGAGGAGCTTCCGCTTACGGGTAATGTCACCGCCGTAACACTTGGCAAGAACGTCTTTGCGCATGGCGCGGATGTTCTCGCGTGCAATCACACGCGCGCCAATGGCGGCCTGGATCGGAACTTCAAACTGTTGACGTGGAATGAGCTCCCGCAAGCGCCCAGTCATCATCACGCCATAGGCGTAGGCCTTGTCTTTGTGCACAATCGCACTGAACGCATCGACCCGATCGCCTTGCAGCAAAATGTCCACCTTGACGAGGTCGCCCTCCGCGTCTCCCGCGGGTTCGTAATCCAACGACGCATAGCCTGCAGTCTTGGACTTCAGCTGATCAAAGAAGTCGAACACAATCTCACCCAACGGAATCGTGTATTTGATTTCAACCCGGTTCTCCCCCAGGTATTCCATTCCCTGCAGCACTCCGCGCTTGTCCTGACAGAGCTCCATGATGACGCCGACGTAGTCCTTGGGAGCTAACACCGCAGCGTTCACGACCGGCTCCCACACTGTCGTCACTCGCCCGGTCGGGAACTCTGAGGGGTTCGTCACCTCTTGGCTGGTGCCATCATCGAGCTCGACCGTGTAGATCACGGAGGGTGCCGTCGCAATGAGATCCAGACCAAACTCGCGTTCGAGACGCTCCGACACAATTTCGAGGTGCAGCAGGCCCAGGAACCCACACCGGAAACCAAACCCCAACGCCACAGATGTCTCTGGCTCATAGACAAGGGCGGCATCGGAGAGTTTCAACTTGTCGAGTGCCTCCCGGAGATCGGGGTAGTCACTGCCATCGATCGGGTACAGACCGGAGAACACCATGGGCTTGGGTTCGGTATAGCCCGGAAGCGCCTGGGTAGCACGCTTCTTGATGGAGGTAACGGTGTCACCCACTTTGGACTGGCGTACATCTTTCACACCGGTGATGAGGTATCCGACCTCCCCTACGCCCAACCCCTTGGAGGGGGTGGGCTCAGGGGAACTCACGCCAATCTCGAGAAGCTCGTGCTGCGCTCGGGTCGACATCATTTCGATCCGCTCCCGAGGCGACAGTGACCCGTCAATCATGCGGACATAGGTCACCACACCCCGATAGGCGTCATAGACAGAGTCAAAGATGAGGGCCCGGGCGGGAGCGTCAGCATCACCCGTGGGAGCGGGAATCAGATCGACCACCCGGTCCAACAGCGCCTCAACGCCTAAACCGGTCTTTCCGCTCACCCGCAACACATCATCCGGTGAGCCCCCGATCAGGTGCGCAAGCTCCTCGGCATAGCGCTCAGGATCAGCGGCAGGGAGATCAATCTTGTTCAGCACCGGAATGATGGTGAGGTCGTTCTCCAGCGCGAGGTAGAGGTTGGCGAGCGTCTGAGCTTCGATGCCCTGCGCAGCGTCCACCAACAAAATTGCACCCTCGCAGGCCGCGAGTGAGCGAGAGACCTCATAGGTGAAGTCCACGTGACCCGGAGTATCAATCATGTTGAGCGCGTAGGTCTTGCCGTCTTTAGTCCACGGCATCCTCACCGCCTGGCTCTTGATGGTGATCCCGCGCTCGCGTTCAATGTCCATCCGGTCCAGATATTGGGCCCGCATATCGCGGGCCTCCACGATTCCGGTCAGTTGCAGCATGCGATCAGCGAGGGTTGATTTGCCGTGATCGATGTGCGCGATGATCGAAAAATTCCGCAGGCGCCACACATCGGTGGAGGCCGGCTGAATATCGCGGTCAGAGTGAGAAGACATGTCAGATGATTGTCCCATGCGAAACCGTTGGCGACGGGCGCTTTCACCTGGTATCGTTGCCGATTGGCTCGCTTAGCCTCAGGCCCTCTCATCTGAAGCTAGGAACGCATCCTGACTTTCGCCGCAAGGCCCCACCAGGATGTCCCTGGGCCTGACAACACACCATAAAGGACACAGCGTGGCAAATATCAAGTCGCAGATTAAGCGCATCAAGACCAACCAGAAGGCAACCGAGCGCAACCGTGCCGTCAAGAGCGAGCTCAAGACCACCGTGCGTCAGGCTCGTGAAGCCATCAAGTCTGGTGACAAGGACAAGGCTGCAGCAGCCGTCAAGCTTGCCTCAAAGAAGCTCGACAAGGCCGCCAGCAAGGGTGTTCTGCACAAGAACCAGGCAGCCAACCGTAAGTCAGCAATCGCCAAGCAGGCAGCTGCACTCTAAAGCTTCAGTGGTGAGGGCCCCGTCGTGACGACGGGGCCCTCACTTTTTTCCGGGCACCTGCCAGACTTGCACTGTGTTCGCCTGCTCTTTCATGTTCATCCCTGGAAACCTTGACGACGAGTTTTTTGCACTCGACGCAGTCATCGATGACTACGCAAAGTCCCTGGAGGGATTCGTGGGGGTCGACAGGTGGTGGTCAGACGATAAGACCGCCAAAAATGTCGTGTATTTCTTTACCGATCGAGAAACGGTCAACACCTTCGCGCGCTTTCCCGAGCATGTCCGAGCGAAAAAGGAATACGCGAAATGGTACGAGGGATACCAGGTCATCATCTCCGAGGTGAGCGCCACCTATGGGGACGGGAAAATGCCAGGTTTGACTCTCAGCTAGAGCGGAGATTCATCGTGGCGCCCCGCATCGCCACGACTCGCACCATTCTCTCGAGAGCGTAGTCAGGCGAGGGGCCGGAGCCCTTCACCGCACCATCAGTGTGGGCAACCTCGAGGATGGCGGACCCGAGTCCCGCTTGATCCCATCCTTGGAGACTGGAGCGGGCATTTCGTACCTGCCACGGGGCCATTCCCAACTCACCTGCGACTGCATCGATACTCCCGCTCGCCCCTCCGACGAGTGCCATGGTGCGAAGTTTCATCGCAAAAGCCGCCACGACCATGACCGGCTCGACGCCGGAGTTCATGGCGTGACGAAGTAGAGACAGAGCCTCAGAAAAATGCCCGGAGATCGCCTGATCTGCTATCTGGAACGTGGTGGCCTCCACCCGCCCCCCGTAGTAACGATTCACGATGGCGGCGGTAATCCCCGCACTCCCCACATCGGTGATGAGCTGGGTGCAGGCCGACGCCAATTCGGCCAGATCGGTGCTGAACGCATCAACCAGCGCCCGAACAGCTTTGGGCTCGATGGAGACTCCGTGACGCTGGAATTCTTGCTGCACGAACGTGACGCGCTCCGCGTCCTTCTTGATTTCTTTGCACTCCACCACTAGCGCAGACCCCGCGCCCTTAATGGCGTCTAACAGTTTCTTGCCGCGATTGCCTCCGCCGTGGCGAAGCAGCACGACCACATCGGGCTCGGGAGTGCTGAGGTAGAGAAGTGCATCCTCCAGAAATGCGTCGTTGCATTTTTCGACAGCGGAAACTCTGAGTAAGCGTGGCTCTCCAAAAAGACTCGGGCTTGCCAGCTGGAGAAGGTCGCCTTGCTGGTAGTCCGCTGCGTCCAGATCGTTAATCTCCACCCCGGCATCAGCGGACTTCATTCGATCGGTCAGGATGCGCAGTGCGCGGTCAGCAAGAAAGGATTCTGTCCCCGAGAGGAGGATGACTGGCGCTTCCCGGATACCATGCCAGGGAACGATGGTCGCAGAAACTCCTGCCATGACAACCCTCCCCTTTTCTCATGTCTCAGACTACTGAGAGCACCATCACCTTTCGCTCCAGATGGTGAGTTTCCCCGTCGCCGTGGAGCTCACCGTCACAATTCCTCGCTCATCAGACCGAAGCGGTGTGGTCCCCGAGGCCTCGAGGATCTCGAGAGCC
>JANQZT010000062.1 GCA_030728325.1 Pontimonas sp. | reverse complement strand
TCCACCGATGTACCAGCGAGCGATGTCGGAGAGGCCGCCGTAGCCCTTCTCGTCATAGAACAGTGGCTTGCCATCGTTCCAGAGCGACTGGTGGGTGTGCATACCGGACCCGTTGTCGCCGAAGAGGGGCTTGGGCATAAAGGTAGCCGTCTTGCCCCACTGCAGTGCAGTGTTCTTGACGATGTACTTGAACTTCAGAATGTCATCGGCTGCGTTCACCATGGTGTTGAAGCGGTAGTTGATTTCAGCCTGACCACCGGTTCCCACCTCGTGGTGTGAACGCTCCACAATGAGACCGGCTTCCTCGAGCTTCAGACAGATGTCATCGCGCAGGTCGGCAAAGTGGTCCACGGGAGAGACGGGGAAGTAGCCACCCTTGTAGGGGGTCTTGTTGGCGAGGTTTCCGCCCTCTTCCATGCGACCGCTGTTCCATGCACCCTCGATGGAGTCCACTTCGTAGAAGCTGCGGTTCTGACGCACGTCGTAGCGGACGTCATCAAAGATGTAGAACTCGGCCTCGGGGGCGAAGAACGCGGTGTCGGCGATACCGGTGGAGGCAAGGTACTTCTCGGCCTTGTGCGCCACCTGACGGGGGTCGCGGCTGTAGATCTCACCGTTACGGGGGTTGTAGATGTCGAAGACCATGATGAGGGTCAGCTCGTCGCGGAATGCATCCACATACGCGGTGGTGACATCGGGAATCAGCTGAAGATCGGACTCGTGAATCTGCTGGAATCCGCGGATGGAGGAACCATCGAACAGCTGGCCGACGGTGAAGAATTCTTCGTCAACCGAGTGGGCGGGAATGTTGAAGTGCTGCTGCACTCCAGGCAGATCGGTGAAACGGATGTCAAGGAATTTGACGTCCTTTTCTTTGATGTACTTCAGTACTTCCGAAGAGTTCTTAAACATGCAGTCACTCCTGTATTTCGTGGGATTGAGTGTGGTTGGGGTTCCAACCTGCCTTGAGAGTAACTCTGTGCAATTTCTCGGTCATATCCGGATTGTTTCCTCTGTGTTACATCAGCCTGGCAACCTACACTGGAGGGGTGGTGGACGAGGAGTATTGGCCGGGTAAGAAGTTTGGTCTTCCTCAGGATGGACCCAGGTCGACACCGACATATCTTCGTCGGGTCGCCGGGTTAGCTGTCGACTGGGCCATCGCTGTCGGAATTTCGGTGCTGTTCTTTGACTACAACGGTCTCTGGACGCTGGCCATCTTCGTTGTCCTGCAGATGCTGGGGGGACTAATACTGGCCGGATCTCCCGGTCATCTGCTCGCCGGGATGCGTATTGCGACCATCACAGGCGGTGCGCTCGGCGTTCTGCCACCCCTGATCCGGCCGTTACTGATCGCGCTCGTGATTCCCGCAGTCATGGTCGACGAGGACCAACGAGGAGCCCATGACCGTCTGGTTGGAACGATTCTCGTTCGTCGTTAGCGGGGTTTTGGAGCCCGGACTTTAGTCGGGTCGATGCCCTTGGGGACTGGTATGTTCGGCCCGCTCTTGAGGGAGTTCAGTCGGTGAGAGACCGCCAGGACTTCAGCTTTCCGCAGCGAGTTCTTGAATGATTTGAGGGTCTTGTTGAGCTTGTGGAGTGGTGTCGAATCGGCATCCGGTCCGACATACACAAAGTGCACCGGGATCTCGGGGACAGCTCGGAGGACGGCGCGACGCTCATCCTCGAGCATCTTCTTGGTCTTCGTCTTGGAGCCTTCAGCAATCAACACGACCCCTGGCTTGCCCACTGCGCGATAGACGGCATCCTGAGTTCTCGGGTTCACGGCAACAGGAAACTCACTTGCCTGCCATGCCCGGCGCAAAGCGCTACGCAAGACAGCGCCGACGGCGCCGGGTTGGCCGGAAATCTGCTGATACGCGGTGCGCTCAGCTCGTTGTCCGAGTACCACGAGCGTCAGGAGAATCGCGAGCAGGATTCCCGTCGTGATGTAGAGAATCAGGGTGAGGATGCTGCCCCCGGAAATGAGAATGGCGGCACCCACTCCGGCCACGATGGGAACAATGAACGTCAGCAAAAGGATGGGGACGAGAAGCTTGTCAGACTCCTTGGTGAGGTTGAAGATCTGCCAGAGCTGCTTAATCCGGCCAGGCTCTTTTGCCGATGAATCCTTTTTCGCCATGATGTCTACTCTCCTGGTGCCGGGGTGCTCTAGATGCCCAAGTCGGCGTCAAAGTCGCCGGCCTCGAGTCGATTCTTGACCATAGTCAAGAATCGCGCAGCATCGGCACCATCCACGATCCGGTGGTCATAGGACAAGGCAAAGAACACAGTCTGACGAATGGCGATGGAATCGTCCCCGTTGTGGGTCACCACGACCGGCTTCTTCTGCACAATTCCCGTGCCAAGAATCGCGACCTGAGGCAGGAACACCACCGGGGTGTCAAAGAGTGCACCTCTCGACCCGGTGTTGGTGACGGTGAACGTTCCACCGGCCAACTCGTCAGGGCTCAACGCGTTAGTGCGGGTGCGCTCGGCCAGGTCTGCGATGTCTTTCGCGATCCCCGCAATGGTCTTCTCTCCCGCGTTTTTCAGTACGGGGGTGAGCAGACCGCGCTCGGTGTCGACAGCGATAGAAATGTTCTCGGTCGCCGGGTAAACGATGGTCTCTCCCTCAACAACCGCGTTGATGATGGGGAACACGCGAAGGGCTTCCGCTGCGGCCTTCACGAAGAAGGGGAGGAAGCTGAGCTTCACGCCGGTGACCTGGTGGAACTGGTCCTTGGCCGCCTGACGAAGCTCCGCCACCTCGGTGACATCAACCTCCACAACAGAGGTGAGCTGGGCGGTCTGCTGCATGGAGGCAACAGCACGCTCAGCGATGACCTTACGCAAGCGACTCATGGGCACTGAGGTGCCACGAAGCGCGGACGCCTCGACGACTGTCGGAGCAACCGCTGGCGCGGGAGCAGCACTTCCGCCTGCCTTGGCAAGGACGTCCTCTTTGCGGATCCGTCCTCCGACACCGGTACCGGTAACGCTGGCCAAGTCGACACCGTGGTCGTTTGCGAGCTTGCGGACAATAGGCGTGACGTAGGGCATCGAACGTGAGCCCGTGGGAACCGGCTGTGGCAAACCTGCAGGAGCAACAGGGGCGGCGGTAGGAGCTGGTGCAGGAGGAGCGACAGCAGGAGGAGCTGCAACCGGAGCTGGAGGGGCGACAGGAGCCGCCGCCGGTGCGGGGGGTGCTGCCACGGGTGGCGCTACTGGAGCTGCGGGCGCTTCCGCAACGGGAGCCGCGACAGGCTCAGGCGCTGCTACAGGCTCTGGCGTGGGCTCAGCGGCTACAG
>JANQZT010000061.1:11467-18109 GCA_030728325.1 Pontimonas sp. | reverse complement strand
CCCAGATGATGAAGGTCCACACCTCTTTGACATCCCAGCCCCAGTAGCGACCCCAAGCGCGCTCTGCCCAAATGGCACCGGCAATCAGGGTGAAGCTCCACAGCACAAAACCGACGACGTTGAGGCGATAAGCGAGGGACTCCATGACGGATGACCCCGGCAGCGTGTTCATGATGCGAGCCTTCGCCATCTGCTGCGCTTCATAGCGAGCTCGCACGAGCTGCAGAACGGAGAGCGCAGCTCCCAAGGCAAAGAACGCGGTGGCGGTGCTGGCCACAAAGACGTGGATGACCAGCCAGGCGGACTGCAGTGCGGGGGGAAGTGGTGTGACGTCGACATAGAAGTTGACGGTCACGACACCCAGCGCAAGGAGGACAAACCCGGTGATGTAGGCGCCGAGATAGCCCAGGTCTTTCCAGAACAGTGTCCCTAAGAACACCGCGACAATCAGGAGTGTGGAGGTGAGCCCAAACTCGAACATGTTGGCCCAGGGAACCCTGTTGCCGGCAATGCCTCGCCCGATGGTGGCCAGCAGGTGGAGAATCCAACCCAAGACGAGGAGGGTGAGGCCGATTCTTTGGAAAGGACCCCAGGTGGAGGGTGCTGCGGGGGCTTCTGCTTCTCGCCCGCCGCCAGCCATAACAGCGACTGGCTTTGATGCAGAGCGACGGGCTAAATCCCAGGTGAAAGCAAAGAAAGCCACCGTGTAGACGGCCATCGCGGAATACACGCCCACAAGCGAGAGATATGCGAAGTCCATCATGTCTCTTTCAGTCTAGATTTCGTGCTCTGAGAAAACGCCTCGACAAGATCGTCCAACCCTGTGGCGAGACCCGGGTCTTCCCCGCGGGCGAGTGCTGCGAACTCAACAGTTGACTCCCCTTTCCTGCTGGGGGTGATCTTGATCCAGGCTCGACGCCTGGTCACAAACAACGTCACGATTAAGCCCGCCATGATCAACATCGCCGAGATGGCCACCGGCACTTGGGTGGGGTCACGGTGAACATCGAAGCTCACAAACCGTCGAAGCTCCGTGAATTCCACGGACCCAAGCCCTGCGGGGAGATCAACGCGCTCCCCCAACCCCATGACGAGCGAGTCCCGACCAGTCTCACCACCGGTCAGCTGGGTCAACGTGTCGGTGTCAAGCGAGTAGACATTGCGGGGAATTCCCTCATCGAGCCCCAAATCCCCGCGGAACACGTTCAAGGTCAAGACGGGTTGATCGGGTTCTGGGTAGACAGAGGTCAGGGCGCCCGTGTCGAGCGCGACCGCAGAGGGATAAAAGAACCCGATCATGCCCAGTTGGGAGGGCAGGCCGTCGGGAATCTTCACCACGCCGAGGCTGGTCAGGTTGGAGTCCTGGGGAAGGAACGCCACCGGCTGGCTAAACACCACATCACCCTCGGGCGAGTAGACGGTAATCCAGGGGGCAAAACCATTACCGAGGAGATACACCGAGGTGCCATCGTGATCCAGCGGTTGGTTCACCCGGAGCTCCATGTCTCTCGCTCCCTCAGCATCCCTCAAGGTCATGTCCGCCACAAAGTCCAGAGGGTTGGCAAAGCCCGAGGTGAAGTCGAACTGGTAGGTGGGCGTAAATGAATTGAGCGTCAAGGAGTAAGGCTCGAGTGAGGAGTCGGTAAAGAAACGACCAGGGTTGAACGAGTCGTAGCTGGTCAGCTGGTTCGTGAAGGTTTGCCCCTCCACCAACACCTTCTGGCCCTGGTACTTGAATCCCGTTCCGAGCGCCAAGCCCAGAAGGATTCCCACGAGAGCAAAGTGGAACACCAGGTTGGCGGTCTCTCTCAGGTACCCGCGCTCACCGGAGACGCTGTTCTTCTCCACCGTGACCCGGTAGCCGCTTTTTCGGAGGGTGTCCTCCGCCGCACTCAACAGCTCGTCAGGGCTTCCCTCCGCTTTCTCTGTGCGGTAGTGCTCAAAACGCTCCAACCTCGACGGGGTCGCCGGCGGCGGTGACTTAAGAGCTGCCAGGTGGTGCGAGGTGCGCGGCAGGATGCACCCCACCAGGGAGATAAAGAGCAGTAGATAGATCGAGGAGAACCAGACTGAGGTGAAGGTGTCAAAGAGCTGGAGTGTGTCAAGAATCTCGAAGAGTTCGGGGTCATCCCTTCGGAATTGGACAACACCATTGGGGTCACTGGAGCGCTGGGGAACCAACGAGCCGGGGATAGCCGCAAGTGCAAGCAGCAGCAACAGAATCAGCGCCGTGCGCATGCTCGTGAGTTGACGCCACATAAACCGCCCAAAGCCTGCTAGCCCGAGGGCTGGCTGCTGGATGGGGCGTTCGGTCGAGCCGTCGTCGTAATCAGAGGGGCGTAGTGGTTCCACCGATCACCGCCTGCAGACTCGACATCCAGATTTGCCACACACCAGAGACCATGGCTGTTCCAATGGCCATCAGGATCACACCGCCAGCGATGTTGATCGCCCGGATGTGGCGCTTGAGCCACGCAACCGCTCCGGTGACCCAACCAAAGCCCAGCGCAATGAGAAGAAAGGGAATACCGAGTCCCAGGCAATACGCCACGGCTAGTGCCGCTGCCCGAGGGATGTCCCCCACGCTAAAGGCGAGGGTGTTCACGGCAATCAGTGTTGGCCCGATACAGGGAGCCCACCCGAGCCCAAACACCACGCCCAGGATCGGTGCTCCTAGGAAACCGTTGGTGCTGGCGAGGGGGAGCTTGGTAGTTCTCTGCAAAAAGGACACCTGGCCGATAAAGACGAAACCCATCAGGATCAGCAGCAGACCGGCAATCCGAAGGATGACATCCACCCAGGCAATGAGAGCTGCTCCGAGCGATGCGAACACAATCGAGAAACTGATGAAGACGGTGGAGAACCCGAGGATGAACAACAAAACTCCCACGACCAGTCGGGTGGTGGGTCGTTTCGTGGTGGTGGAGGAGCCGGTGAACCCGCTGACATATCCCAGATAACCCGGGACGAGCGGCAGTACGCAGGGGGAGGCAAAAGCCACAAACCCGGCAGCAAGCGCTATCGGCAAAGCCAGCAACAGTGGCCCGGAGAACACCAGCTCACCGATGGAGCTCATGAGCCAGTGACCTCGGCCTGAACATCCCGAATGAGTGCTGCCAGCACATCGGGTTCTGTGAGGAGCCCTGAAATCCTGGCGGCAACCCGCCCTTGCTGATCCAGCACCACCGTGGTGGGCACCGCATTCGGTGCCACTTGGCCTGAGAAGGCTAAGCGAACGGAGCCATCATTGGTGTCCATGATGGAGGGGTAGGTGACCCCAAACTCGTCGGCGAACGCGAGAGCCGTGGGGGCTTGATCGAGAATGTTCACCCCGATGAACACCACTGCTTCATCCAGGAATTCCTGGTGGAGAGCTTCAAGGTCGGGGGCTTCTAATCGACAAGGCGGGCAGCCTGCATACCAAAAGTTGACGACCATAATCTGGCCCTCGTAATCATCACTAGAAAACGTTCCGCCCACATCCAGGGGGCCTTGGAAGGCGATGCCCTCGTCCCGTGACTCGGGTGCGACCACGGTGAGGGCACCATCACCCGAGATGTAGTTCTGGCCGGTCCCCGCGCGATACTGCTCTGCGAGTGCATCACTTTCCGCAGCACACCCGCTCAAGACGAGACCGATAATCAGAAGGACCCCGCCAAAGGCTGCCTTCATTTAGACGGCTCCCAAGTCGATGGCGTCTTCCAGAAGGTCAGCGGCTGGTTCCCGGTAGCTTTCCTCTTTCCACCGCTCCCCAACCTTCTTGATGGTCGTGATGCTGGAGAGGGAACAGCGTCGCTGGGAGGGCACATGGGGCAGGGGAATCCCCGCAACACTGCGGTGAAGAATCCAGATCGCCACCTGGTGGGTGACCAGCACGACCTCACCCTCGTCGACTGAGTTCCAGGCATCCTCGGCGACCGCCATCATGCGCTGCGCAATCTCGCGGTAGGGCTCGCCCCAGCTGGGCTTGAAGGGATTGTGCAGAGCCATCCATGCGGAGGGGTCCCGGAGCAGTCGTGCTGCGGAGAGCCTGGTCCCCTGGAAATGATTCAGCCCTTCATTGAGGCGCTCGTCAGTCTCGATGGGCAAACCCAACTCGGTGGCGAGGGGGGCCGCAGATTCCTGAGCTCGCTGGAGCGGGCTGGCATAAATCTTCGCGATGGGTCTGGTGGCGAGAGCACTAGCGCTCCTGGCCGCCATCTGGTGGCCTCGATCACTGAGTCCATAACCCTCTAGGCGTCCATACAAAATGCGCTCGGGGTTATGAACTTCGCCATGCCTGACAAAGTGAAGGAAGTCTGCTGGCACAGCCCCAGTCTACGAGGCACAAGCTCGGGAGAATCTGGGTCAGGGCTAGACTCGACTCTCGTGAGCACCCGCACCCGCATTGCCGACCTTGCCCAGACGACCGATGGCACCACCGTCACCGTAGGGGGGTTTGTCGACACGGTTCGTGACCAGAAGAAGGTGCAATTCATCATCCTTCGGGACGAATCCGGCAGCGCTCAACTCGTGAACCCCGCACTGCGTGAGGACGACCCTGAGGCAGCCGCATCACCAGAGCGCCGCACCCTCACGGATGCTATTTCCGAGTTGTCCGCCGGGACGTTTATTCGGGTGACCGGTGAGCTGAAGCTCGATGAGCGCGTGAAGCTGGGTGGCCTGGAAGTCAAGATCCACTCTCTCGAGGTGACCGGAGCTGCCGAGCCCGAGCCCCCCATTGCGGAGGACTCGAGTGTGGATAAGCGCATGGATTGGCGCTTCCTCGATTTGCGCAGACCATCGGCGAACCTCATCTTCCGCGCCCAAACAGCGTTTGAGCACGGAATGCGCTCCTGGTGGGTGGACAACAACTGGATTGAAATCCACACCCCGAAGTTCATGGCGAGCGCCAGCGAATCTCGCGCTGAACTTTTCGAGGTCGGCTATTTCGATACCACCGCCTACCTCGCGCAAAGCCCTCAGTTCTTCAAGCAGATGGCTCAACCCGCAGGTTTCGGTGCAGTGTTCGAGATCGCCCCTGCGTTCCGGGCTGACCCCTCCTTCACTGCCCGTCACGCGACTGAGTTCACCAGTGTGGATGCGGAAATGAGCTGGGTGGACTCCCACCACGACGTGATGGCCATGCACGAGCAGGTTCTCGTCGCGGGTATCACTGCTGTGGTGGAGAAGTATGGGACCCAGATTGCTGAGGTCATGGATGTGGAGCTCTCAGTTCCGAGCACTCCGTTCCCCCGGGTGACCCTGGAGGAAGCCAGGGACATTGTGGCGGCTGGGGGATATGACATTCCCCGCGCTGATGGGGATCTAGACCCCGAGGCGGAGCGGAGACTCTCCGCCTACATTGAGGAAACTCACGGTCACCCCTTTGTCTTTGTCACCGACTACGACACCAGCATCCGGCCGTTCTACCACATGCGTCATCCCGACAACGATGCGCTGACGAAGTCCTACGACCTGTTATTCCGGGGAACAGAGATTTCCACCGGAGCTCAGCGCGAGCACCGCATTGACATCCTCGAGGCACAGGCCAAGGACAAGGGAATGCACCTGGATGAGCTCCAGAGCTACTTTGACTTCTTCCGCCACGGTGTCCCACCCCACGGTGGGTTCGGGATGGGTCTTGCCCGCGTGATGATGTTGATGTTGGAGCAATCCAGTATTCGAGAGACCACGTTCCTCTTTAGGGGCCCTAACCGACTTCTGCCCTAGGGATTTCGTGGATCGACCACCCGAGAGTCGTCTCGAGGGTATGGGTGACCTGATCGGCAACCTCTCGAAGGACTGACTCCTCCGCGTGGTGAAGATCCAGGGTGAGCGGGAGATCCTCCCCAAACTTTGGGATTTCGATACTCACCACAACTCCCTGGTCAAGCGGGAGTGTGACATCGCTGGGGTCATCGATGTTCCACGGAGCCTCCAGTGCTTCCTCCAACACAGCGAGAGCTTCCGCTTTGGAGAGGAATACCGAGGTCACTAACGTCACTGTCGGCATCAGGACGTCCCTCCTCGTCGACACTTCTCCGAACAGTAGAGAACCTGGTCCCAGTTCCTCGCCCACTTTTTGCGCCACTCAAACGGCAACCCACAGCGAGCACAGGTTTTCGGCTCAAACCCGTTCTTCGTCAGTGCGGTGCGGGGCATGGCCCTCAGTGTAGGCAGTGGCGCTGAAACACCCCTGACACATGGCCAGGGGTACTGTGTTTCTATGGCAGACCTCTTCGAGGGGTATGGAGACCCACGAGTCTTCCCTGGCACAGCTACGCCTTATGACGAAATGTTTGCCTCCGCGGCTACTCCTCGAGGCCCCTATGAGATGGTCCATGAAGCTCTCTCGCGGATGTCTCGAGATGAGCTTCGGGGTCGAACCGATGCGCTCGCAAGCTCATACCTCGCCCAGGGGGTGACCTTCGACTTCGCCGGCGAAGAGAGACCGTTCCCCCTCGACGCTGTCCCCCGCGTTATTTCTCAAGGAGAGTGGGCGGGCCTCGAGGCGGGTATCCAGCAGCGAGTCCGCGCCCTGGAGGCCTTCCTCGCGGACATCTATGGCGCCAAGTCAGCGATCCGGGATCGCGTCATCCCTGCCAGTGTGATTACGTCGTCGGAGCATTTCCTGCGCGCTGCACACAACGTGGTGGCGGC
>JANQZT010000061.1:7506-11367 GCA_030728325.1 Pontimonas sp. | reverse complement strand
ATGGGCGTTGAACTGGTCGAGGGTCGTGACCTCTTCTGTTCTGGTGGTCGGGTGTGGATGAGGACGACCGCTGGTCCCACACGAGTCGATGTCATCTATCGACGAGTCGATGATGAGTTCCTTGATCCTCTTGAGTTCCGCGTTGATTCCTTGCTGGGTGCACCGGGCCTCATGTTGGCTGCCCGGCTGGGCAACGTCACAATCGCTAACGCTGTCGGCAACGGGGTGGCCGATGACAAGCTCGTCTACACCTATGTCCCCGACCTCATCCGCTACTACCTTGCGGAAGAACCACTTCTGCCAAACGTTGACACCTGGCGGCTCGAAGAGCCCGAGTCTCTCGAGGAGGTTTTGGATCGACTCGATGAGCTCGTGGTCAAACCCGTGGATGGCTCTGGCGGTAAAGGGCTCGTCGTGGGGCCGGCTGCGAGCAAAAAGAAACTGGCCGAGCTGAAGAAATCCCTGGTCGGTGATCCTCGCGGTTGGATTGCTCAAGATGTGGTGGCGTTCTCCACCATCCCCACCTTGGTGGACGAGGGGCTTCGTCCTCGTCACGCCGATTTGCGACCGTTTGCGGTCAACGACGGTCGAGACGTGTGGGTGCTCCCGGGTGGACTCACTCGAGTAGCACTGCCCGAGGGTGAGCTCGTCGTGAATAGCTCCCAAGGTGGCGGGTCCAAAGACACCTGGGTTTTGGGGGGTCGGGTGTCGGCAGCCACCGAACACGACGTCAAGGCCATTGTCATGGAACAAGCGACCGTAACCCAGGCGATTCCCATCATCACCGCAGCTCAACTGGCCGCGTATGACTCCCATCCCACAACTCCGCAACACTCTCCTGCGGAGGATGACGCGCGCCGAGATCAACAGCAGCAGCAGCAACAAGGGGCAGGTGCATGATGCTCAGTCGAATAGCGGAGAGCCTCTTCTGGATTGGCCGCTACGTGGAGAGAGCGGATGGCACCGCTCGAATCCTTGACGTTCACCTGCAGTTACTTCTCGAGGACCCCTGGGTGGAAGAGGACGTGGCCTGTCGAGCACTCCTGGGCGTAATGGGCTCCCACGCCGAGGATGATTCACCGGTCACTCGCTCGGATCTCCTTATTACTTTGGGGGTCGATCGTGAGTCACCCGCCTCTATCGCGTATTGCCTCGATCAGGCGCGGGAGAACGCCCGGCGAGCCCGGGAAGTCGTCTCCACCGAGTTGTGGGAAGTACTCAACACGACACGCTCGAGAGTGCCCCGCAAAGTTGCCCCCGACAAGGTCCACGAATTCTTCGCCTGGGTTCGAGAGCGCAGCGCTCTCGCTGTCGGCACGGTCGACTCTTCCACGAGTCGGGACGAAGCCTGGTCCTTCTTCACTTTGGGTCGGAGTCTTGAGCGTGTCGACATGACCGCCAGACTTCTCTCGACCTCAGCCCTGGTCGAGGCCGGTGGTCCTTCCTGGACCACGATCTTGCGCTCCTGCGGGGGCTACGAGGCATACCTGCGGACCTACCGGGGGATGCCCTCTGCGGAAAATGCCGCAGAGTTCCTGATTCTCGACCGACTCTTCCCCCGGTCGATTCTGTTTTCGCTCATGCGGGCAGAGAAGTGCTTGCACGACATTGAACCTCGCTCCGACCGAGCTGGGGTCAGCGATCAAGCCTTGCGAGTCCTCGGTCAGATTCGCTCCGATCTCGAGTTCTCACCCATCACGCGCATCATTAGCAACCTGACCGAGAATATGGACTCCATTCAGGCGGGGGTGTCCGATGTGAGCGAAGGAATCCGCCAGCGGTATTTCCCTGTCCTGCAGGCTCCCATCTGGGTACGGGAGGACGCATGACTCGGTTGCGCATCAAACACACCACGTCTTTCCGCTACGAAGCGGAGGTGCAAGCGTCCTACAACGAGGCTCGTATGCGCCCCGACATGAGTGATCGACAGTTCCTTCTGTCCTCGCAGATGGTGATTACTCCCCTCTCGAGCCAGCACCAATTCACCGACTACTGGGGAACCAGGGTCACCTCGATGGAGATTCTCACCCCACATCAGGAGCTTTCCCTGGTTGCGGAGAGCTTGGTGGAGATCAATCCGCGACCTGTGACCTCCGAGGGTCTGGAGTGGGGTGAGCTCAAAGAGGCGCCGCTGTCCTCAGCAGAGCTGACCGAGCTCCTCACACTGACCCCTCTGACCAAACCACCCAAGGATGTCATCAAGGGTGCCCACAAAATTGCGGCAGCTTCGGAAACTCCCGATCATGCCGCGCGAGAAATCTGCGAGTGGATCAACGACGAAATGTCGTACGTTCCCGGGGTGACCGCTGTCCACTCCAGTGCTTCTGAAGCGTGGAAGGACAAGCAGGGTGTGTGCCAGGACATTTCTCACATCGCCCTGGGCGCCCTGCGCAGTGTGGGAATTCCCGCCCGATACGTCAGTGGTTACCTGCATCCCGTTGCGGACGCCGGCATCGGTGATGTGGTCGAAGGCGAATCACATGCCTGGGTGGAATGGTGGTCTAGCGGGTTCCGCGGTTTTGACCCCACCAACCGCAGAGAAGTGGGCGATCGCCACGTCATCGTAGGACGAGGCCGCGACTACACCGATGTCCCCCCACTACGAGGCGTGTATGACGGTCCCCCTACCTCTGACCACCAGGTGCGCGTGGAGCTAAGCCTCGAGTACTAAGTAGTGCGTGCATGAATTGCGTCGTGAAAGTACTGAGCTAGACCTTCACGACGTGATTCGTAGAACGCCCTAAAACGCTCGTCCGTGACATACAACGTGGCGAGCTGCTTGTGCATCTCTGGTGTGCACTCGAAATACCAGCGGGAAATCACGTGACGACAGTGATCTGCGGCAACAATGGCCTCCATGCTCGTCGGAGGGAGCCCCCTATCCATGACGTCAAGGATTCCCTGAAGGGCTTCCTCTTGGGCAGCCTGAGCGTTCTTTTTCTCCACCGTGGAGTAGGAGGCAAGCCTCTCTTGGGACTCCTGAAACGCTTCCGTTGCACCCCAGCGCTCCCGTGCTTCCGCCTCATGCTGGGCGGTCAGGTCCTCTGGCTCACTCATCCAAGACAGGTTACCGGGAACTAATCGACTGGAACTTCCGGATCGACAGTGGAACAAAGATGGCCAGCATGATCGCCATCCCCAGCAACACCGTGAGGATCGGGTTTTGGCTCGTCCAGGCATCCCCCACCGGGGTGCCAGGGGCCGTATTCCCAAAAAGCTCCCTGGCTGCTTGCACCAGTGCCGACACCGGGTTCCACTCCGCAAACACCCGAAGGGGTGTGGGGAGGGTCTCGGAGGGAACAAACGCGTTGGAGATGAAAGTCAAGGGGAAGAGCACCAAGAACGAGACGTTGTTGATGATCTCTGGGCTTCTCACACTCATGCCGATATAAGCCATCACCCAGGAGAACGAGTAGGCGAAGAGTAATAACAACACCACCGCAAGGACGGCTTCGAAGAAGCTGGATCGAATCCGCCACCCGACGATAAAGCCCGTGACCATCATGACGACCATGGAGCTTGCGTTAATGAACATGTCGCCGTTCGTGCGACCCACCAGGACCGCCGCCGGGCTCATCGGCAGGGTTCTAAACCTGTCGATGATGCCATCCTTCAAATCCTGCGCCATCGCAGACCCGGAGTAAGTGGATCCAAAGACCACGGTTTGGGCGAAAATTCCTGCCATCAAGAACTCCGCATAGGAGCTGCCGGGAATCTCAATCACGCCGCCATACACGTAGGTGAAGAGCAGCACGAACATGATCGGCTGGATCAGCGTGAATACCAGAATGTCGGGGACGCGCTTGATTTTCAGCAAGTTCCGCTTGGTGGTCACCCAGCCATCGGAGAGAAATCTGCTCA
>JANQZT010000061.1:0-7406 GCA_030728325.1 Pontimonas sp. | reverse complement strand
GCCAAGCGGCTCCTCGGGTCAAGACCGGTGGTGGGCTCATCCAGGAACAACACCGGAGGATTCACCACCAGCGCGCCAGCCAAGTCAATGCGGCGTCGCATACCGCCGGAGAATCCTTTGACGGGGCGATCTCCGGCCTCCACCAGGTCAAACATCTCAATCAGCTCGCGAGCTCTTTTCCGAGATTCATCCGGAGTGAGGTGATAGAGCCTGCCGACCATGTCGAGGTTTTCAAACCCGGTCATGTTCTCATCAACGGCGGCGTATTGGCCACTTACTCCGATCATCCGGCGAACCTGGTCAGGTTGCTCAATGACATTGACTCCGCCGATCGTGGCGGAACCCGAGTCTGGCTTCGTCAGAGTGGTCAGAACCTTGACGGTGGTAGTTTTCCCGGCACCGTTAGGGCCCAAAAGAGCCTGAACAGTGCCGCGAGGAACACTGAGGGACAAATCATCGAGAGCCTTCACGACTCGTTTGCCGGCGGTGTAGGTCTTGACCAGGTTGGTGGCCTGAATGAACGGTTCTGTCACAATCAACTTTCCTCTGCTGGAGCTCGCTTAGAGTAGCGGACATACCCCAGCACCATCTGAACTCCAGAGGAATCGCATAACTCGTGTCCACACCTCGTATTGGCCTATCGACCTATCGAACCCCCGGTCAGATGACCATCTATGACACCGAGCTAGCGGTGTTGCCCGCTCAATACATCGAAGCCGTCACTCGTGCCGGTGGCCTGGCCGTGATGATTCCCCCGCAACCCCTCACCCCTGATCAGGCGAGATCTCTCCTCCAGGGACTTGATGGTCTCATCATTACCGGCGGTGCCGATATCAACCCGGCGCGCTATGGCCAAGAGAAGGGCCCCCACACCCAAGACTCTGAAGATCTCCGCGATGCACTCGAGGACACGCTCCTCGGGGCGGCCCGCGCACTGGGAATGCCGATTCTCGGCATTTGCCGGGGCGCCCAGATGCTAAACGTCCACCTCGGGGGGACCCTCCACCAGCACCTCCCCGACGTGGTGGGACACGACCGATATCGGGTGGGCGATGGGGTTTTTCATCCAGAACCCATGTCAATTACCGAGGGCAGCCTGCTCCACCAAATTCTCGGTGAGAGTGAAGTCCCCGGACACGTCTATCACCACCAAGCCATCGACCAGGTGGCACCGGGGCTCACCGTCACCGCCAGAGGCTTTGATGGCACCATTCAGGGCATAGAAATGACGGACTATCCCTTTGGATTAGCCGTTCAGTGGCACCCTGAAGAGAACCTGGATGATGTGCGCATCATCCAGGGCCTCATCTCTCACCTCACGCAGTAGTGAAAGTGCTGGCGTCAATCACGAAGCGGTAGCGAACATCGCTCGCGACAACTCGGTCCCACGCCTCATTGAGGTAGTCAGCCTTGATGACCTCAACGTCGGACACGATGTTGTGTTCCCCGGCAAAGTCCAGCATTTCCTGCAGTTGAGCCACCGGCCCAATCATGCTTCCCGCAATACGGCGACGCTGAGCGAGCATCGTGGGAGCCTTGATGGGGTAGGGCTCTGGCGCCAAGCCCACCATGACAAGAGTGGAATCGAGACCGAGGAGTTCCAGGTACAGATTCAAGTCAATAGGTGCTGAGACCGTATTGATGATCAGATCGAACTGCTGCTTGTACGTCTCAAACACCGATTCATCGGTGGTGAGAATGAAATCGTCAGCACCCATCGCTAGGGCGTCCTCTTTCTTGGACGCCGAGTGGGAGAAGACGGTGACGTGAGCACCGAGGGCTTTCGCGAACTTCACTCCCATGTGTCCCAGGCCTCCGAGACCGATGATGCCGACCTTCTTGCCGGGTCCAGCACCCCACTCTTTGAGAGGAGAATAGAGGGTAATGCCCGCGCAGAGCAGAGGTGCTGCGCCTGCTGGGTCGAGGGATTCAGGAACGCTCACCACATATCCGTGGTCCACCACGATTCCGCTGGCATAGCCACCCAGGGTGTACCCATCGCCCTCGCGCTCGGGGACGTTGTAAGTCCCAATCATTCCTTTGGCGCAGTAGTTGCTCATGCCACCGACGCACTGATCACACTCGCGACACGAGTCGACATAGACCCCAACGCCGACTCTCTGACCTACCGAAAATTTGGTGACGTCTGCACCCACCTCGACGACACGGCCCACGATTTCGTGACCGGGAACACAGGGAAACAGGACCTCTCCCCATTCACTCCGCCCCGTGTGGATATCCGAGTGACACACACCTGACCACTCAATCGAGACGGCAACGTCCGCGGGACCAACATCTCTGGTGGAAAATTCGAGAGGTGCAAGTTTCTCTCGTTCACCGCGCACTGCATAACCAAATACGTCCATGATGGGGTCCTTTCGAGGCCTGAGTCCCACCATTGTGCCCCACTCCTCCTAGGCTTGCCTGATGGCCACTCACGAACTAGAGATCACGACCATGGCCCACGGCGGCTCCGGCATTGGACGCTTGGACGGCCGCGTGGTGTTCACACCCGGTGTTATTCCCGGTGAAGTCGTCGAAGTGGAGATTGTGGAGGACTCCAAGAAATCCTTATGGCGAGCTCAGCCCATCAAGATTCTGTCCCCGAGCACCCACCGCATTCCTCACATCTGGCCAGAGGCTGACCTATCCCGCCCCTGGGCGATGCGAGCAGGGGGCGCTGACTATGGCCACATTGAGCTCTCTCACCAGCGCACCCTAAAGACCGACATTCTCCGTGATGCCCTCCAGCGCTTTGGAGGCCTCTCCGGGGACCTGGTCGACTCTCTGGTCGTCCAGGGTGTCCCCGGTGATGACGAAAAAAACGGTCTGGCCTGGCGCACCCGAGTGTCCCTTCACGCGGACGCCGAGGGCAGGCTTGGCCCCTACGCCGAAAAGAGCCACACCGTTATTCCAGTGAACTCGCTTCCCCTGGCCACCGAGAACATCCAGAACTGCGGGGTGCTGGACTCCACCTACCAGGGTGCCGAAAGTGTTCGTGTGGTGGATGCGCTCTCCGGTGTTCGCCTCATCATCGACAACCAGAAGCCTCAAGAACTCAGCGAGTTTGTCTCTGGTGTGGAGTTTCGCCTCAGCGATCAAACCTTCTGGCAGGTTCACCACCAAGCACCCGAGGTTCTCCAGGGAGCACTACAGCGCGCCGTTCAGCGGGATCGACTGGATCCCACCGCCAGAAACGCTGACCTCTACTCCGGGGTGGGACTTCTCGGCGCAGCTCTGGCCGATATCGCGCCCTCCACCCTGACGTTGACAGGAGTCGAGTCCGAGGAGAGCGCTCTGCCCTATCTGATGCAGAATCTCGACGACAAGACGACCCTGACCCCGGTCGCCGACCGGGTCGACCGGTGGCTTCGTCGAGAAGTGACCGGACTCAGTGCTGCCACTGCTAACGAATGGTCGAGGGCCACCGTCATTCTGGATCCTCCTCGCAGTGGCGCAAAGTCCGATGTGATTTCCTCCCTCGAGAAGCTCGCGCCAGCACAGATTGTCTATGTGGCATGCGACCCGGTGGCGCTGGGTCGAGACACCGGTTTACTCGACAAGGCCGGCTATGACATGGTGTTTGTAGAGGCGTGGGATCTCTTCCCCCACACTCATCACATGGAAACCATCGCCACGTTTGTGCGGAGAGAGGTGTAGTCGTGACCACGCTGTATCTCGCGTCGACCTCTCCCGCGAGAAAGAAGATTCTCTCGGACATTGGCCTGAAAGCCACCGTGGTCGCTCCCGATGTCGACGAAGCAAAGGCCGTCGAGGCCATGACGATTGAGCGGACCGCCTCCAATGTTGCGCTTCATCTGGCGAAGCTCAAAGCGGAAAGTGTCGTCAAACCCTCTCGCAAAGGTCTCATCATCGGCGGCGACTCTGTCTTCGAATTTGGCGGTGAGCTTCTGGGCAAACCACATAAGGCTTCGGTGGCGACCGAGCGCTGGAAGGCCATGCGGGGCAGGAGTGGAACCCTCTATTCGGGCCTCTGGGTGGTCGACAACTCTGATGGTTCCCACCATGGTGGATTGGGTCGCGTCAGTCACGCCACCGTTCACTTTGCCGAGAACATCAGCGATGCCGAAATCAAGGCCTATGTAAAGACGGGCGAACCTCTCAATGTCGCGGGAGCATTCACTCTTGATGCCCGCGGGGCCGCGCTCATTAGTCACCTTGAGGGTGACCCTTGGGCAGTAGTCGGAATGTCCGCCTCGGCGCTGCGGTTGCTGATCCGCGGGCTCGGGCACGACTATCACTCGCTCTGGAGTTCATAGCCAGTTCTTAGGGTCGTTCTTGTGTCGTTCAACTTCTCGTCACCTACCCGCAAGGCCATCCGCATGTGCTGAGGCGTCATGTTCTTTCTCATCCAGTACGCCCGCGTCATGCACGCTATTCGCCGATTTCTTTCGCGCAAAGGACTGCTGTCAAAGCTTGATACCAGGGCGGGCGAGTCAGACGGAGGTCTGTGGTTCCGGTCGCTGTTTTCGGTTCTCGACTTTGATGATTTCCAAACCCTAGACACCCCCTGGTGGACTCTTGCCTCAGGGCGAAAGGTTCGTGATTTCCTGAGCACGACCCCCGAGGGCAGGGTTCTGGAATGGGGCTCTGGAGCATCCACGGTGTGGCTGGGCAAACGAAGTGCCGAGGTGTTCTCTATTGAGTCAGATGCCAACTGGGCTCAGATGGTCAAGAATTCCGTGCCCCCTCATGTCCACATCCTGACGCCAGAGATTCCCCTGCGCCAGAAGGGAGCAGGAGTCTCCTCGCGTCGGGCAGGTTTTCGACACCTGGACTTTTCCCACTATGTCGGTGCGATTGACGATATCCCGGGTCTCTTTGACCTGATCGTCATTGATGGCCGGGCCCGCGAGGCCTGCCTCGATGCGGCGCTGCTTCGGTTGAGCCCCGGCGGCATGATCCTGTTCGATAACACCAATCGGCGTCGATATCGAGCCGCATTAGCGAGACACCGTGGAGCCATCAGTGTGAGCTCGGATATCGGTCTCACACCCATCTTGATGTGGCCCTCTCGCACCTCGATTGTGCGACTGGTGCCTGACTACGCAGCGAGCGGTGACGTCACTCTCGAGGCAGAGAGCACCCGGTCGTAGTAGCGAAGCAATTCTTCGTTGTTCTTCTCCCAGGTCTTTCCCGCCACCGCACGCCTGGCATTCTGCGACATGGTGTGTCGCAGGTGATCATCCTGGGTCAGCGTCCACACCCTCTCCCGGAAAGCTCCCCACCGGGTGTGCTCCACCAGATAACCATCAACACCGTCGCGGATGAGGTGTCGTTGTCCGCCCTTGGTGGGGGCAATCACCGGCAAGCCCGAAGCGTGTGCCTCCTGGATCGTTTGTCCAAACGTTTCCTCGGTGCCACAGTGCACAAAGACGTCCATCGCTGCATACGCATCGGCAAGCGCTTCACCGGACAAGCGACCGGTGAAGGTGACCGGGTAGCCGGCGAAGCGATCCTCTAGCTCAAGCCGGTCGGGTCCATCCCCGACGATCACCACACGGGTATTCGGTATTCCGCAGACTTCCGTAAGTCTTGCGACCTGCTTCTCGGGAGCGAGCCTGCCGACGTAGCCAATAACTCGCTCGCCCTCTGGAGCAAATCGTTCTCTGAGCTCACGAACTCTCGACGTGGTGCGCCGCTCAGGGTGGAACAGATCAGCATCCACGCCTCTGCCCCAAAGCTCGACTGCATCAATTCCGATCTTGTGCAGGAAGTCTTTGCCATCCTGTGTAGGAGCAAGGCTCAAAGTGGCAGGTTTGTGGATGGCTGCCGTGATCGCTTCGAGTAGCGGTCCGGCGAACTCCAACCCGTAGCGCTCCATGTAGCCGGCGACATCTGTTTGGTAGACAGCGATGGAGGGAATCCCTTTCCTCGCTGCATACGCAAGGGATTGACCGCCCAGCCAGAAGGGAGCAGCTGCGTGAATGAGGTCAGGTCCAAAACGGTCCAGTGTTTGGGTAATCGCTGGAGTAGGGATGGCGACGGGGAACCCACCCAGTGGAACGAAAGGACTGGTGACCACGGGGAAGCCCTCATGGACGGGGGATTCCGACGTGGGGGCGACAATCAGTACCTCGTGGCCTTGGGCTTTCAGAGTCTCCACGACCCTCAGCACGGAGTTCGTGACCCCGTTGAGGGAGGGCAGGAAAGATTCCGTGACGAGGGCTACCTTCATCCGCTGGCCCCCGCGAAGTGACGCTCTCGTCCCACGGCTTGGTAATACCTGGCATAGTCCAGCGATGACTTGACCATCTGAACTCTGTAGTCCTCGGTGCCAGCGTTGCGGGTGGAGATCTCGGCAATCACGTGGCCGCTAAACCCTGCCTGGGAAATCGTCTCCAGTGTCTGGGCGACTGGCTGACTTCCTTGACCGGGCAGGAGGTGTTCATCGAAAAGGTGGAAGTTTTCTTTCGGGCTTGTTCCATCACACAGGTGGATGTGGGCGAGGCGATCGCCCCACTGTCGGGCGAGAGACAGGGCGCTGACATCCTGCATGGCAGCGTGAGAAAAGTCGAGGGTGAGGTGGGGAACATCGAGCTCGCCCGGATTCCAGCCCGGTGCATAAGCCTCGAAGGTGAAGCGTGAGGCACACCACCCGAACATGTTCTCGACGGCCACGACGACGTCGTGGCGCTCGGCCACGTCCTTGACGTTGTCGGCAAAGATTCGGGAGTAGGCCAGCTGCCACCTAAACGGCGGGTGCACGACCACGGTGTCAGCGCCCAGCATCCGAGCAAGCTCTGCACTGCGGTGGAGCTTCTCCGAAGGGTCATACCCAAAGACTCCCTGGGTGAGCAGAAGCACCGGAGCGTGCACCGAGAGAATCGGCAGATCAAAGCGGCGAGAGAGGAAATCGAGAATCCGGGGGTCATACGTTTGCGGGTCATTGGTGATCATCACCTCGACACCATCCGCACCCGCATCCTTGGCAAGGCGGAAAGAATCCTCCAGCTTTAGGGGGAAGAAGGAGCTTGTGCTGACACCAACCTGACTCATGGCTTTCACGGTAGAAACAGGCGGCAAACAGTAGTGAAAGCGGAGGTTACGTGTTGACCACCATTTGTGGCCAATAGCCCCATACTGAGCTGGTGGAACTTGGTACCTGGCTTCTCTACACCGCTGCCGCGGTGGGGCTTTCGCTCACCCCTGGGCCCAATGGATTACTCGCTCTCACCCACGGGGCTCTCTATGGCGTGAAGAAGACTGCCTTCACGATTGCGGGAGGAGCACTCGGTTTCACCGCCGTGATTGCACTCTCGCTCTTTGGCATCGGGGCGCTCTTGGCTGCCTCGGCACAGCTCCTTATCGTTCTCAAATGGTTGGGTGGTGCTTACCTGGTGTTCTTGGGCATCCAGGTGTGGCGATCGCCGACCATCGGAAGC
>JANQZT010000060.1 GCA_030728325.1 Pontimonas sp. | reverse complement strand
TCTACTTCCCAGTCGGGCTGACAGGATTTGAACCTGCGACCCCTTGACCCCCAGTCAAGTGCGCTACCAAGCTGCGCCACAGCCCGTGGCAGTCGACAATCTCTCGTCGGCAACTAGGAGAGTCTAGCGTTTCGAGCGCGCTACCTCGACTCCTCTAGATTCAGTGGGTTTGCATGTCCCCCTCGATAGGCTCAGGCTGTGCTTCTACTCGATATCGGATTAGTTGTGGTGGGGCTCGCTCTGCTGATAGCTGGTGGTGAGGCCCTTGTTCGTGGAGCCTCCACCCTCGCGGCAAGAGTAGGCATTTCTCCCCTGGTGATTGGGCTCGTTGTGGTCTCAGCCGCCACGTCGGCCCCAGAGCTTGCCGTCACAGTGGGAGCGGTTCTCGAGGGAGAACCCGGCCTTGCCATTGGAAACGTCATCGGTAGCAATATCGCCAACATTTTGTTGATCCTCGGAGTGTCAGCGGTTCTCAGCCCGCTGGTTATTCAGCGCCAGGTCGTGAGATTCGATATTCCCGTCATGCTGGGAATTTCCGTGCTGCTGGTGGTCGTCAGCCTGGATGGAGTGTTGAGCCTGGTCGATGGCATGCTGCTCCTCGGTGGGCTCATCCTCCACGCAGTTCTCAGCATCATCGTGGGGCGTAAGGAATCACAGGCAGCCTCCTACACGCCAGCCGAGATGCCGCTGAACAGCAAGCCGGTGCCGTTATGGCTCGCCGGAATCCTTGTAGCACTCGGCGTGGGGCTCCTCGTCTTTGGTGCGCAAACACTTGTCACCGGTGCCGTTAACATCGCCCTGGACTTAGGGGTCAGCAGCCTTGTTGTGGGCCTTACCGTGGTGGCCATTGGCACCTCTCTTCCTGAACTGGCCACCTCAATCGTCGCCCTCCGCCGAGGCGAGAGGGACATGGCAGTCGGAAATATTGTTGGTAGCAATATCTTCAACATCGGGCTCGTCCTCGGGCTGCCCGCGATACTTTTTGCGGAGGGAATCCCTCTGCCCGATGCGGCGATCGCTCTGGATCTGCCGTTGATGCTGGCCGCCGCCCTTGCGCTCCTGCCGATCGCTTTCACCGGGTTCATCATTGCTCGGTGGGAAGGCTCACTGTTTGTCGGACTCTACGTCGCCTACCTGCTCTATGTGGTTTTGGCTTCGACAGAACATGACGCAGCCTCGGGATTCACCACCATCATGTTGTGGTTTGTGTTGCCCCTAGTGGCCATCACCCTCATCGCCGTCACGGCATATGAAGTAGGTATCTACCGAGGAAAGACCCTTGCTCGAGAAAGACCCACGGACAGTGGTCGCACCTAGCTTTCCTGTCTCATAGAAATAACCTAGGTAACGCTAAGGTTAGCCATAGGCAAGTCATAAGGTTTCCATAGCCAGTCTTCCTACTGTGTGAAGTGCCGACATGGCACACACAGATTGTGAGGAAACACTATGGCTCGTCCATTCATCACCACTATCGCTCTCGTTGCAGGGGTCAGTCTCACTATTTCCGGGTGCACCACAGCACTTGACTCCCCCGACGCTGACAGCTCCACAGTGGAAGCGGAGACCAGCACAACCCCAGCGGAACTTCCTGAAGTGGACTCGTCTGTCCTGGAAGAGCTCGCCCTCGACGCTCCCGACAAAGGAACCGATGCCTACATCGCGTGGTCAGCTCTCTTGGGGCCAGACGGTGAGTATGCCGCTGCCGCGATGTATCAAGCCGTCATCGATGAGTTCGGTGACGTTGAACCCTATGTCTCCATCAAAGAAGGTGAAGAGCGTCATATTGATGCCCTGACCCGCCAGCTGGAGCGCATGGGCTATGAGGTCCCCGATAACCCCTACCTCGGCGAAGTATCAGCCCCGGATGATCTGCAAACCGCGGCAGAGGCCTGGGCTGAGGGCGAGATAGCCAACGTCGATATGTATGCCGAATTGCTCACCCAGACCGATGATGAGACTCTCATCCGAGTACTGGAGAATTTGCGACGGGCCTCCCTCGAATCACACCTGCCACTGTTTGAGCTCGCAGCAGACAACGGTGGGTCACTCACCCCCGAGCAGATGCCCTCAAACCTCGGCGCTAGCCACGCTGGTGGAAAGCGAGACGGTCACGAAGGTCAGGCCATGCGCGGTGAAAACCGGGGTGAAGGTCACGGTCCAGGACATCGTTCATAGGAACCCACTCGAGAGCAGCGCTCTCAAGGTCCATCGCCACCGGCTCGAAGTAGTCATCCGCTACTCCGAGCACGGTGGTGTAGGACCAAAAACCTAAATCCAGAACACTCGTCTCGAGAACACGCACGTAGTCAGCGGGAACTCCCGCTTCCTCATGTGATTCTCGGAGCGCTGCGCCCACGGCATCCTCCCCCATCTTCAAAGCTCCACCGGGGATTCCCCAGGTTCCACCACTGTGCGACCATTCAGCACGCAGTTGCAGCAACACGCCACGCGGTGGATGAAGCACCAGCAGTCCCGCGGCTCCAAAACGCCCCCAGTACTTGGTTCCGTCCGGCCCCTCCACCCAGGCATCACCGGGGTCACGCAAATGCTCTGGTGGCAGAGGTGGGGGCTTTGTCACAGTGGTTACTTCTTCTTCCCGCGCTTCTCCCGAACTCGCATATTGACGACAATCGGGGAGCCTTCAAAACCGTAGATCTCGCGCAACCTGCGCTGAATAAAACGACGGTATTGAGGGTCGAGGAAACCGCTGGTGAAAAGCACAAAGGTTGGCGGCCTGGTCGAGGCTTGGGTGCCAAAAAGGATGCGCGGCTGCTTACCGCCACGCACGGGGTGGGGGTGGGCAGCAACCAGTTCTGCCAGGAAAGCGTTGAACTTCCCAGTGGGGATGCGCTGATCCCATGACTCAAGGGCCAACTCCAAGGCGGGCACGAGCTTCTCGATGTGACGCCCCGTCGTAGCGGAGATGTTCACCCGCGGAGCCCACGCCACATGGGCTAGGTCCTGCTCAATCTCTCGCTCCAAGTACCGGCGACGATCATCATCCAACAAATCCCATTTGTTGAAGGCCAAGACCAGTGCTCGACCGGACTCAAGCACCAGGTCGATGATGCGTACGTCTTGCTCGCTAATGGGCTCTGAGACATCGAGAAGGACGACGGCAACCTCGGCCTTCTCCAGGGCAGCGGTAGTGCGAAGGCTGGCGTAGAAATCGGCGCCCTGCGCCATGTGGACCCGGCGTCGAATACCGGCAGTGTCGACAAATCTCCATGCTTTTCCGGCGATATCAACAAGTTCGTCCACTGGGTCTCGAGTAGTCCCGGCCAGCTCGTTCACCACGACTCGCTCAGAACCAGCCGCCTTGTTGAGAAGGCTTGACTTGCCCACATTGGGTCGACCGAGCAACGCGACGCGACGGGGACCTCCGGGCTCTGGCTTCGCGAGAGCGGATTCCTTGGGCAACACCGTCAGGACGTGATCCAAAAGGTCCGCGACCCCCCGACCGTGCAGTGCAGATACCGGCCAAGGCTCACCCAAACCTAGATTCCACAGTGCTGTGGCGTCGGATTCTTGGCGTTGATCATCGACCTTATTGGCGACCACGATGACGGGCTTAGTACTCCCTCGCAGCAACTTCACGACGTGCTCATCGGTGGCAGTTGCCCCCACTGTGGAATCCACGACAAAGAGAATGGCATCGGCGAGGTCGATGGCGACTTCAGCCTGAAGAGCGACCGACTGGGCAATCCCTTTGGCATCGGGTTCCCAACCACCGGTATCCACCAAGGTGAAAGACGTCGTGTTCCAGTGGGCCCGGTAGGACACTCGATCTCTCGTCACACCCGGGGTGTCCTGAACGACGGCTTCTCGGCGCCCCAGAATACGATTCACCAACGCCGACTTGCCGACGTTCGGGCGCCCCACCACTGCCAACACCGGCAGAGCCGCCTGAGGGCGATACTCGCCATCCTCATCCTCGAGACCGTCGAGGATGTCCTCATCTTCTTCGTCGAGCTCGTAATCCGCGAGCCCTTGACGGAGGGCTTGCGCCCTCTGCTCACCCTCGGCCTCATCAAGGCCGGCGAGGCGTTCTGCTAAGTCAGGATCGTCCCCAAAATCATCATCTATCTCATCGTGCTCATCAGTCATCTGCGCCTCCTAGGGCATTGTCGATGAGCGAGAGCATCGCGTCCACCGTTTGGTCAAAAGTGAGAGGCCCCGAGTCCACAACAGAGACTCCTGGTGCCGCGTTCATAAAATCAACGACAGTTTGGTCGCTCCGGTCACGAGCCATGAGCGATTCCGCCACGGGCTGGGCCTGAACGCCAGAAAGTTCGGCTTGTCGTCTCGCAATGCGGACTTCTTCCGAGGCGGTCAAGAGAACTCGAACCTTTGCGTCGGGGGCGACGACCGTCGTGATGTCTCGACCTTCCATCACAATCCCTGGGCGACTACAGGTTGCAATAACGTCTCGAAAATGCGCCACCAAACCCGCGCGCACGCGAGGGTGGCGGGCAATTTTCGAGACAGAACCCGAGACATTTTCTCCACGAATCGCGTCGGTGACATCAGTGCCATTTACTGAGAAAACCTGGTGTGCGGGATCTTGACTGGCCACATAGTCCGCTGTGTCCTGCACAGCGACAACAGCATCCTCTGAATCGAGATCGACGCCTGCATCGAGTGCCGCCCACGCTAGTGCCCTGTAGGCAGCTCCAGTGTCGTAGTAGGCGAAGCCTCGTGTGGCGGCAACCGCTTTGGAGACGCTTGATTTTCCACTGCCCGCCGGCCCGTCTACTGCCACAACGATGATGTCGCTCATGATTGCTCCCCCGCAATGCGCCAGCCAGCATCCCGAAGTTGCGCCTCCACACCACTCACCACGTCTTTGCCCACGGTGAGATCAGCGAAACCAACCTCAGCGCCTGGCGAGTGCTCCAATCTCAAGTCCTCGAGGTTGACCCCCCATTCGCCCAATTGAGTCAAGAGTCTGGCAAGCTCTCCAGGGCTGTCATCAATCACCACGATGAGAGAGGCAAACGCTGTGGACGTGCCATGTTTTCCAGGTAGCCTCGACACCCCACTGACCCCAGCGCTCAGCGCCTCGGCAAGTTTCTTTTTCGATCCGGTGGAATCCACCTTCTCCAGGGCGCCAAGCACCTCGTTCAGGTCGTCGCGAAGAGCGCGAAGATGCTCTGCAATAGGCAGGCTGTTCGCCGCCATGATTTGAATCCACAAAGCAGGATCGCTCTGAGCGATACGGGTGACATCACGGACACCCCCACCGGCCAGACCCAGTGCTGTCTCAGGAGCTGCCTGCAGACGCGCTGCCGTGAGAGAGGAAACGAGTTGTGGGATGTGGGACATTAGCGCAACAGCATCGTCGTGCTCCTCGGGAGACATCTCTACCGGCAGTGCGCCGAGGCTGACGATGAAGGCACGAACGGCGTCGGTTGCCTCAGAATCCTGGGGGCAGATAATCCAGGGCCTAGCGGTGAAGAGGTCACTGCGTCCGGACACCGCTCCCCCTCGCTCTCGACCAGCCATTGGGTGGGTGGGCACGAAGCGAGCGGAGTGAGAACTACTCGCTGCAACATCACGCGCAATGCCCGCTTTGACGCTCGCAACATCGATGACAATCGCTGTGGGGAAAGCCTCCAGGGCTCGAAGAACAACCTCGGCGACAACGTCAGGGGGAGTCGCGACAATCACCAGTTCGGGATCTGGATGCTCCGAGCCACGAGGAACACCTGCACCATAATCCTCAGCGAGGGAAAGCGAGGACGGCGAGACATCCTCCAAAGTGACCTCGAGGCCGCGCTCACGCAATGCAAGGCCCGCACTGGTCCCCAAGAGTCCCGTCCCCACAATGTGGACGTGCGAGAAAGGCTGCTGAGTCTTCCCGGTCATGGCTTCAATCCTTGGTGGGCGCATCTGCGCGGTGGGCGAGGGTCAAGAGGTCTTTGACCTCCAGCGTAGTGAGCTCTCGCCAAGTACCGGGCTTAAGTCCTCCCAGGTGAACCCCACCAATAGCTTTTCGATGAAGATCCAGCACCGGATGCCCCACGGCCTCCATCATGCGACGGATGACACGGTTCTTGCCAGAATGCAGCACAATCTCCACGATGCTCGTGCCCCGCTGAGATTCACCTAAGACTTTGACCTTGTCGGCAGAGCTCACACCGTCCTCGAGCTGAACACCGGCAGTCAGCTTCTTGATCGTTGCGGAGTCCACCGCACCTGTCACTGTTGCCGTGTAGACCTTGGATATCTCAAAGGAGGGATGGCTCAGCCGGTGAACGAGGTCACCGTCATTGGTCATGAGCAACAAGCCTGTGGTGTCGGCATCAAGCCGACCCACGTTCACAACCCTCTCGCCAATCTGCTTCACATACGCGGAGAGATCAGGCCTCCCCTGCTCATCAGCCATGGTGCTCACCACGCCCTTGGGCTTATTCAGCATGACGTAGAGGGCTGAAGTTTTCAGGGGCACAACTTTCCCGTCAACACTGACCACGTCCACATTCGGGTCGACCCGCACTCCCATCTCCGTCGCGAGCTCCCCGTTGATGCGAATGCGGCCCTCCTGCATCAACATTTCCGCTCGTCGACGAGAGAAATGTCCTGCTGCGGAGAGGACTTTTTGAAGTCGTTGCCTCGAGCCGTCGTCCTCAGCTGACATCGTCAAAACCCTCAGCACCGTCATCCAACAGGGGTGACAGCGGGGGAAGCTGGTCGAGTGACTCAATCCCGAGTTCCTGGAGAAGCATCGGAGTCGTCTCGTAGAAGATGGCCCCCGTTTCAGAGTCCGTGTGAGATTCCTGGATGAGCCCGCGACCAAGCAGTGTACGAATCACCGTGTCGACGTTTACCGCGCGAATGGCGGAGACGTGCCCTCTGGTCACGGGCTGCTTGTAGGCAATCACCGCCAGGGTCTCCAGTGCCGCTTGGGAAAGCTTCGCAGGAACTTGGTCCTGGATAAGTTTCTTGACCGCGTAGTCATAGGTATCCCGGACGTACATGCGCCATCCACCGCCAACTTCTCTCAATTCGAAACCACGCTGGGGACCGCCAGAGTCGCCGTTGTAATCCGCCACCAGAGCGTGGATTGCTTCTTTCGCCTCGGAGAGAGGAACGTCCAGCGCGCTCGCCAGCGCCACAACACTTTGGGGCTCATCTGCGACCATCAGGATTGCTTCCAGCTCACGCTGCAGATCTCTCGTCACCTCAGTCATTGACACGGTCCTCGCCTCCCCACTCTTCGCCCAAGTGGGCAAGAGAATCATCTGTGAAATCATGGGCGACCCATTGGAGAGTTAGCTCCCCCAAAGGCTCGAGTTGTTGAAAGGTGATGGCTGCCTCGCGATAGAGCTCCAGCACAGCTAAGAATCTGGCGACAATGACGCCCCGTTCCTGAACACCCGCAATCAGGGAGCGAAAGCTGACCGGCCTGCCACTCTTGAGAAGTGCGACCACGTGAGCGGCTTGCTCCCGGATACTCACCAACGGGGCGTGGAGGTGTTCCAACCCCACCATCGGAATCTCTTTCGGAGCGAGCGCAAAAACAGCGAGAGCATGGAAATCCTCGAGGCTGAGCGTCCACTGTAATTCAGGTGCTGAAGCCAGGAACTTGTCTTCCAATCGCACTGCACGAGGATGACGACCGGACTCGCGCTCAAAGTTCTCCGCAAACCAGGAGGAGACGTCCTTGAACGCCCGATACTGCAGCAATCGCGCGAACAGCAGGTCCCGCGCTTCGAGGAGTGCCACATCTTCGGGATCCACGAACTCTCCTTGAGGAAGCAGTCCCACAATCTTCATGTCGAGCAGAGTGGCGGCCACGACCACGAACTCACTCGCCGCGTCGAGGCCCGCGATTCCCTCAAGGTGCTTCACATAGGTGAGGAACTCATCGGTGACGGCTCCGAGGGAAACCTCTGTGATGTCGAGCTGGCGCTTACTGATGAGGCTCAGCAGAAGGTCAAACGGTCCATCAAAGTTGGCGAGAGAAACTTGAAAACCATCCCCCACCGCGGCGCCCTCCACCTCGGGAAGGTTGAGCGTGCTAGGCGATGGAGCCACGGGCAATGAGCTCTCGTGCCAGCTGGCGGTAGGTTTGCGCACTGGCATGGCTGGGGGCGAATTCGGTAATCGGAACTCCGGCCACCGACGCGTCAGGGAACTTCACGGTCTTTCCGATCACCGTGTCCATGACGGTGTCGCCAAAGGCCTCGACCACACGCTCCATCACTTCTTTCGCGTGCAACGTCCTGGCATCAAACATTGTCGCGACAATGCCATCGACGCGAATCGAGGGGTTCAGGCGCTCCCTGACCTTATCGATGGTGTCGATCAAGAGCGCCACTCCACGAAGTGCGAAGTACTCCGTCTCCAGTGGAATCAATACGCCATGGGCCGCAGTCAAGGCATTCACCGTGAGCAAACCCAACGAGGGTTGGCAATCGATCAACACCACGTCATAGTCGTCCAGGACGGGCTTCAACACCCGAGCGAGAATCTGCTCCCTCGCCACTTCATTAACGAGGTGGACTTCGGCCGCGGAGAGGTCAATATTCGCGGGAATGACATGAATTCCTGGGACTTTCGTTGGCTGGATAGCCTTACGAACGTCTTTTTCTCTCCCGATGAGCAGGTCATAAATCGTGGTGGTGTCATGGGTGTTGACGCCGAGCCCTGCCGAAAGAGCCCCCTGGGGGTCAAAGTCCACCATGAGAACGGTTCGACCGTACTCGGCGAGGGCTCCCCCGAGGCTGATGGTCGTGGTGGTCTTTCCCACACCACCTTTTTGGTTGCACAACGAAATAACCCGCGCCGGTCCGTGGGATTTGAGCGCTGGTGGCTCGGCAAAATCACGGATAGGGCGCCCGGTGGGGCCCGTCTTCACCGCTGATTTCGCCATATCCAAAGTCTACAGCGAAGCACTAACGGGCGCGTGGATGGGCACTCTGGTACACCTCACGGAGGGTGTCAATCGTGACTTTCGTGTAAATCTGAGTCGTTGACACAGAAGAATGCCCCAAGAGCTCTTGCACGACGCGAATATCGGCCCCTCCCGCCAGAACATGGGTGGCGAAGGAATGCCGCAGGGTATGCGGTGACAAAGCTTGTGTCAGCTGAGCGCGCTCGGCAGCGCTTCTCAAAATGAGCCATGCGTTTTGCCTTGAGAGCGCTCCTCCGCGGTTACCCACAAACACCATGGCTGCTGCTGTGCCCCGAGCGGAGACGAGCGCCGGTCGGGAGCGCGTGAGATACGCGTCCATGGCGTCTCGCGCAAAGGATCCGACCGGGACGATGCGTTGCTTGTTTCCTTTCCCGGTGACTCTCACTGCTGGAGCACACCGGAGGTCATCGTCGACAATGTCGTCAATCGTCAATGAAAGAGCTTCCGAGATTCGGGCACCGGTGGCATAGAGAAACTCAAGGAGCGCTCGATCCCGCAGCGCAGGCGGGTCATCCCCCACTGTCGAGTCGAGGAGAGTCTGAACCTCACTGACCGATAAAGCCTTGGGCAGACGAGCAGGAAGCGCTGGCGGCGAAATACCGGCGGTCACGTCGTCAACGAGGACTTTTTCCTCGAGTAAGTACCGATGAAAATTCTTGATGCTGGAGACTTTCCTCGCCAGCGTGGTGGCAGCGCCCTCGAGACCTTCGACATAGGACCTCGCCTGAGACGCGCTAATGGCACTCGGGGTGTCGACGCCGAGTGAGTGAAGGTGCTGAACATAGGCCTCCAGGTCCCTGGTGTAGGCAGCGATGGTGTTCTGGGATCTCCCTCGCTCAAGGGTGAGATAGCGGACATAGTGCTCGAGATACCGCTCGAGGTCGCTTCGGGACCTCTCCCCCGCGCCCCTATTGCCGGTGGACATAGGCCGCCAACAGTGCAGTGACAGCAATCTGATTGCGGATTTTTCCTGTCACTGCGGCTTCCACCGCATCACGCAAAGGCACAAAGCGCATTTCAAGGTCCGCTTCTTCACCCGTGCGGACATAATCGTGGGTGAGGGGGCGGAGACCCGTTGCCACATAGATATGGATGAACTCGTTCGACCCACCAGGTGTCGTATTCAACGTGGTTAAGAATTCCCAATGATCAGCCTCGAGGTCCGCTTCTTCGGCCAATTCCCGCTTCCCGCAGACCAACGGATCTTCACCCGGGATATCGAGCAGGCCAGCAGGTATTTCCCAGTTCATGGTGCGAATCGAGTGACGGTACTGGCGAATCATCATTACCTCGTCACTCTCGTTGAGAGCGACAATTGCCACAGCCCCGGTGTGGTCGACATAGTCCCGGCTCAGAACCTCATCGTTGTAGGGGAAGGTGTCGCGAACAACGTTCCAGATGGCACCCTCGTACACCGTCTCGGTGCTGAGAACAGGAATCGAGAGTGGCTCGTCTTCAGGGATGAAGCGAGCAACCATCAGCTGGCCTGATCGGTAACCGCAAACAGCGCAGACGAGTTGTGTCGCTCGAGGGCTGCGCCCACTAAGCCTGCAAACAACGGATGAGCTCGATTGGGCCGTGAGCGAAGCTCCGGATGAGCTTGAGTGGACACATAGAACGGGTGCGATGTTGTGGGAAGTTCCACAAACTCCACGAGGCTGTTGTCCGGTGATGTTCCTGAGAACACCAAGCCCGCAGCTTCCAGCTGCTCTCGATAGGTGTTGTTCACCTCATAGCGGTGGCGGTGACGCTCCGTTATGGAGTCGGAGCCATAGAGGTCCCGAACAATACTGCCCTTTTTCAAGGCCGCTTCGTAGAGACCAAGTCGCATAGTTCCGCCCATGTCACCCTGGCCGGAGACAATATCGACCTGCTCAGCCATCGTGGCAATCACGGGATGCTTCGCGTCAGGGTCAAACTCGGTACTGGAGGCGCCCTCCAGCCCGGCGATATTGCGTGCGTACTCAATCACCATGCACTGGAGACCCAAACACAGTCCGAGAGTGGGAATAGAGTTTTCGCGCGCGTGGCGCAGCGCGCCAAGCTTCCCCTCAATTCCTCGGATCCCAAAACCGCCAGGAACACAGATTCCATCAACATCCGAGAGGGCCTTCTCAGCGCCTGCTGGGGTTTCGCACTCGTCGCTCGCCACCCACTTCAGCTCCACCTTGGTCTGGTGAGCAAATCCACCGGACCGAATGGCTTCACTGACTGAAAGATAGGCATCAGGAAGGTCGATGTACTTGCCCACAACGGCAATCGTCACAGTGTGGCGGGGGTGGTGAACGGCATCCAGAAGATTCTTCCAACCGTCCCAGACCATCTCTCCCGCTTCGAGACCCAGGTGATCGATGATGTAGTCGTCGAGGTCTTGGCTGTGGAGTAGCGAAGGGATGTCGTAGATACTTCCCACATCCACCGCATTCACGACCGCCGCCTCATTAACGTCGCACATCAGCGCGATTTTGCGGCGGTTCGCACTTTCAACTGGTCGGTCACTGCGCAGAACCAGGGCATCAGGCTGAATACCAATGGACCGCAGTGCCGCAACAGAGTGTTGGGTCGGCTTCGTCTTTTGCTCTCCCGACGCCCCCATGAACGGCACCAGGGAAACGTGGACAAAAAACACATTCTCTCGACCCAGCTCGTGACGGACTTGACGAGCAGACTCGATAAACGGCTGGCTCTCAATATCTCCCACGGTGCCACCGATTTCGGTGATGATGACATCTGGCCTGGGCTCTTCGTGAGCCTGCAGCCGCATGCGTCGCTTGATTTCGTCGGTGATGTGAGGAATGACCTGGACAGTGTCGCCGAGGTACTCGCCCCGCCTCTCCTTGCCAATCACTTCCTGATACACCTGGCCAGTCGTCACATTTGCAGCCCGGGAGAGGTTGATATCCAAAAAACGTTCGTAATGGCCAATATCGAGATCGGTCTCTGCCCCATCATCGGTGACGAAAACCTCACCGTGCTGGAAGGGGTTCATGGTCCCAGGATCAACGTTCAGATAAGGATCAAGCTTCTGCATGACAACGCGCAGACCTCGGCCCGACAGCAAGTTCCCGAGAGACGCTGCGGTAAGACCTTTACCCAGAGAGGAGACAACACCCCCGGTCACAAAAATATGTTTCGTGATGTCCGATTCGGTCTTTTTTGAGGTGTCCGCCACGGAATTCAACACTAACTGCTTAATGGTCGACTTAGCGACGGCTCACCGAATGAGTTTTCTCCAGAAGCTCCTTTGCGTGCGAGAGGGCTGTGTGAGAGTCCTCCATGCCCCCCAGCATTCGCGCTAACTCGCGAACTCGCTCGTCACCCTCCAGCACCGCAACGCTCGACGTTGTTACCTGGCCGTCTGTGTCCTTCACCACGAGGAGATGGTTATTCGCATACGCCGCCACCTGGGCGAGGTGGGTCACCACAATCACTTGCGCGTTTTGCGCGAGACGATCCAACCGGCGACCAATCTCCAGAGCGCTCGCGCCCCCAACCCCCGCATCAACCTCATCAAAGACGAACGTGGGAACCGGGTCATTCCCCGCTATAACGACCTCGAGGGCCAACATCACCCGAGATAACTCACCACCAGAGGCTCCTTTGCCCAACGGCAAGGGGGCAGACCCGGGGTGCGCAGAGAGCAGAAGGCTGATGTGATCAGAACCGTGAGCGGCCAGCTCGGGGCTACTCTCGACGGACACATGGAAAGTGGCCGTCGGCATGGCCAGCGCGGAAAGCTCCTGAGTGACCGCTTCGCCGAGGAGCACTGCTGCTGACTGGCGAAGCGCACTCAGCTGCGATGCCAAGGCTTGGGTACTCTGCAAAGATTCCGCAACCTCGCTCGCCAAGGCGTCTACGGTGGTCTCGTCTTGGTCTAGCTCGAGTAGCCTCGCTGAGCCTCGCTCTGCGTAAGAAAGAACATCCTCGAGTGTCGGGCCAAACTTTCTCATCAAGCCGGTGATGGCTGCCAGGCGATCATGGCTCTCCTCCAGGGACAAGCCAGTTCCTGATTCCAAGCCCGCCGCGTATCCCGCAAGAGCGTGGCTGACTTCTTGGACTTGATAAGACGCATCAGCCAACTGGCTCCGCACGCTCTCCAGCGACGAGTCGAAACTTGCGACCCTCTCCAAAGCCCGAAGTGCACTATCGAGAAGCGCCGTCGCATCAAGTGAATCCATCGCGCTCTCATCCGACGCGAGGGCTTGCGCGGCGAGAGCAATTCCCGCGCGCAACTCCTCGGTGTTCGACAGCTTGGTGATGGAGTCTTTCAGTGAGTCGTCCTCGCCAGGCTCCGGCGACACTGCCTCAATATCTGTCAGGGAAATGCGCAACTCTTCTGCTTCCCGGCGTCGCTCATCAGCCTGGGTCGTCAACACTTCCAGGCGGTGGGCAAGCTCTTTGTACCGGGCAAAAGCCTCCTGATAGCGAGTAAGGACTGTCCGAAGCTCGTCACCCGCGAATCGATCGAGGGCATCGCGCTGAGCTGCCTCGGATTTCAATCTGATCTGGTCACTCTGCCCGTGGATAACAACGAGCTCTTCAGCGAGCTCTGAGAGGGCAGAGACCGGAGCGCTTCGACCACCGACTAGTGCTCGAGAGCGGCCCTCCGACTGAACTTCACGAGAGAGCACCAATTCGTGGTCATCGATGGCAGCACCGAGTTCTTCAGCTCGGGCTCGAACACCGGGACTGCGTTCTAAGGAAAATCGCCCTTCCACCCAGCTCGACTGGCTGCCTGAACGGACACGAGCGGCATCGGCCCGGGCCCCCAACAGCAATCCCAGCGCTGTCACCACCATCGTCTTTCCAGCCCCGGTTTCTCCGGTGACAACCGTCAAACCTGGGCCGAGAGGCAGAGTCGCTTGAGAGATGACCCCGAGATCAGAAATGGTGATGTCGACAATCACGATTCGCTACTCCTCAGGGCCGCGCCAGCCAGTGACGGGCAGCGAGAACTTATTCACGAGGCGATCAGTGAACGGACCAGGGTGGAGCCGTGCCAACCGAATGGGTTCAGCACTTCGCGACGCCTGAATGCGCGATCCGGGACTGATGTCGATGCTCCGTCGACCATCACACCACAGGACTGCATGAGCTGAGGAGCGCTCGAGAAGCTCGACCGCCATCACGGAATCCGGTCCCACAACGAGTGGTCTGGCAAAAAGAGCGTGCGCTGACAGGGGAACCATCAAGAGTGCTTCCACACCCGGCCACACAATGGGTCCTCCAGCGGAGAACGAATATGCGGTGGAACCGGTCGGTGTTGCCATGACCACCCCATCAGCCCCAAAAGCAGAAATAGGCCGGCCGTCAACCTCCAAGGCGACTTCAATCATGCGCGCGCGCGAAGCTTTCTCCATCGCCGCTTCATTGAGCGCGAAGCTTCGAAAGACCTCGACGCCATCCCGTACGACAGTGACATCGAGCGCAAGTCGCTCCTCAACGTCGTATTCACCTGCCAGAGCCTGCTGGACCGTCCAGGAAAGATCGTCTTTCTCGCTCTCGGCGAGGAACCCCACGTGACCGTGATTGATGCCTAACAGGGGAGCACGTGAACCACGCGTCAGCTCAGCAGCTCCCAAGATGGTGCCATCGCCACCCAGAACAATGGTGAGTTCAATATCGGAAAGCGCGACGTCCTCCCCGAGAAGATGAAGGTCTCCGTCGAAGTGCGACCGAAAATCTTGGGCTTGGTCAGGTGCAACGACTGGGGTCAACCCCGCACTGGCTAACTGGTGGCAGACCGTCATGGCTGCGCTGAGAGCGTCGTCGCGACCCGTGTGGGCCACGACAAGCATGTGTCTTTGCGCTGCCATCAGGGTCTCCAGCCTAAGAATGAGCCAGTTCGTGTATCTGCTCTGACCATTGTGGCGGATTACGACCGTGAGTGGGACTCAGCCAACACAGATACTCCTGGTTTCCTGACTCTCCCGTAATTGGTGAGGCGATCAACCCTCTGGTCTGAAGGCCAACGGTCACGGCGCATTCCAGCACGGACTCCATTGCAGAAGCACGTAATTCTGGGTTGGTGACGATGCCCTCCCTGACTCCTCCTTTGCCGACTTCGAACTGGGGTTTGATGAGCGCAATCCAGTCACACGCGCCGAGAGCCTCGACCACTCCGGGAATGATCTGAGTGAGAGAGATAAAACTCACATCGGACACAATCAGGGAAGGCATCAGGCCTACTTCTCGCTCCCACCATTCTCGGGCGATATCTCGCACGTTGATTCCCTCGAACGAGTCAACGCGGGGGTCATCTCTCAGCACAGAATGCAGTTGGCCATGTCCCACATCTATCGCCACAACACGGCTGGCACCCCGCTCCAGAAGGACTTGGGTGAATCCTCCCGTGGATGCTCCGATATCGAGCGCTAGCTTTCCACTCGGGTCGATATCCCACTCCTCCAAGGCGGCCAGGAGTTTCAGCGCACCACGCCCGACGAAGTCCGGTGCGCCACTGATCTCTATAGCAACATCGTCAGCGACTTCGTGTGAAGTCTTGGTGACCACAACTCCCTCAACGGTGACGTCGCCGCTGCGAATGCGTCGTTGAGCTTTGGTTCTAGAGTCAACAAGCCCTCTCGCGACCAAAGCGCTATCGAGTCTCATTCTCCGAATTAGTCAGATTCAGGATGATCGAGCATGTCCTTGAGTTCGTCATAGACCGCGCCCAAAGCATCAGCCCGCTCGGCCAGCGGAAGGGCCTGGAGGGCGTCAAGGCGCTGCTGCCATTGTTCAGAATCCATGCTCACCCTCACGAATATATCTGGGGATCGACATCAAGGCCGAATATCTTGAGACCTGAATCGTGAATAATCGTGGCGCCAGCGCGGATGAGGTCTATTTTTCGCCCCGCGCGCGCAACACGAATAACGTGGCCTTTCCGGCGGACAACCGCTCGTCCGACCTCTACTGTCAGAACACCGTCTGCGTCCTCCGAGCGAATAATCTCGGGGTATGGCTTGTGGAGCTCACGCAGATCTTCTAGCACGTAGGTGGGACGCTGGGATTCGTCACTGGCCATGAGTGTCTTGGGAGTATCGATTCCCGTCAACACCAGGGCTGATCGAATTCCTGCTCTGTTGGCACCCAGAATGTCAGTGTCGAGACGGTCTCCGATCATCAGTGCATCACCCACCGGGCCAAAACGCTCCAAAGCGACGTCAAAAATCTCTTTTTCCGGTTTACCCGCAAATGTCGCGAGTCTCCCCACCGCGAGGTGAACAGCAGAGACCAAGGCTCCATTGCCCGGAGCCACTCCCCCTTCGACCGGGATGGACCAGTCCGTATTGGTCGCTACCCACGGAATCTCGGGTCGGCGCTGGAGAGCAAAGGAGGCTTGCGCTAAATCGCTCCACCCCACCTCGGGCGAAAAACCTTGAATAACTGCGTCGGGAACGTCATCGGCAGAGCGCGTGATGCGAAAACCTGCGCTCTCCACTTCGCTGGTGAGCCCCTCGCCACCGACGACCAACACCAGGGAACCCGGTTGTATCAAGCGCGTGAGAACTCGCAAAGCCGCCTGGGGTGAGGTGACAACGTCCTCGGCTGTGGCAGGAATCCCCAGCCCCGCAATCTGTTCGGCAACAGAAGCAGGCGTCCTGGAGGCATTGTTGGTGATGAACCCAAGGTTCGCGTGTTTTCTGGCCTTCACCAACGAATCGATCGCATGATCAATGGGCCGCTGTCCTTGATAGATGACTCCATCGAGGTCTGCCAGCACGAGCCCCACACCGGTCAAGGGTGTTGCTTTAGTCACCCTCACCCTCCAGGGGCATCTCCACCACGACGACCTCGTCGTCACCATCATCATCGACAGATTCCAGTGCTTGGGCTGCTCGATTGGCGAGCTCTCCCCACTTTTCTGCCTCATCCTCCTTGCCCATCAGGCTCAGGATGGTTGCATACGAATCAAAGAGTGCTGGGGAGTAGGAATACGCAAGCTCAGGGTTGAGCTGTGGGATCTCGAGTTCTTGAAGGGCAAGCTCGAGCTGGCCCAAATCCAAACGGGCTCCTGATCGCGCAATAGCCAGCTCGACAGCGATGGGCGCGCTGAGCTCTGCCCTATTCACTTCGCCCGCCAGCTCGAGAGCCTTCTCTGGACGGCCCAAACCACGCTCACAGTCCACCATCATCGGCACCTGGTCGTTGCTGCCGGAAAGCCGGCGATAGGTGCGAAGCTCCCGAAGTGCCAGAGCGAAATCGCCCAGCAAATAGGCGGTGATTCCCACTGTCTCTCGAACCACCGGGATGCGACCTGCTCTCCTCGAGGCAGCGAGAGCATGCTTGTGCGCGCGCTCGGGGTCCTCATCGACGACTCGAGAGGCCATCACTAGGTGGCCGGCAACCCATTCTGCGTTTTCTTTGGTGAGAGCTTTCAGTTCACGCCACGCTGACCTATCGAGCTCGCTCGGTGTCGTGTCCTCATCAACTGCAGGATCATCATGACGTGGCGCATTCTCGCGATCATCATCGCGGGGAGGACGAGCCTCTCTCCTGTCTCCAAAGGGTTTTCTCGGAGCGCCTGGGCGGCCACCACGCTCAGCACTGAAAGGTCTGGAGCCTCGAGGAGCATCATCGCGTCTCGGTCGTCCGCCATCCCTCGTCGCCTCGTCACGACGTGCACCCCCTGTTCGAGGCGTGTTGCGTCGTTCACCATCACGCGGAGTACTGCGACGCTCGCCGTCACGCGGGGTTGAAGACCGCGGAGCGCCGGACTTAGGTGCACCCGACCGGGGTGCTCCCGATCTGGGTGCTCCGGACTTGGGCCCACCAGGACCAGAGGGGCGTCCGGCCCCGGGTTTCCGGGGTCGACGATCACCAGAGGCTGGTCGCTTATCGTTCTCAGTCATGAAGTCTTCCTCGTTAACGCAAAATGGCCACCCTAGCGGGTGGCCATTTCACAAAGAAGTCCGGCGGTGTCCTACTCTCCCACAGGGTCCCCCCTGCAGTACCATCGGCGCTGAAGGTCTTAGCTTCCGGGTTCGGAATGTAACCGGGCGTTTCCCCTTCGCTATGGCCGCCGAAACACTATTGATTTATCAGTCTGAGGGCAACCAGAATTACCTGGTTGCCGATCGGTTCTCGACCGTAAATCGAGAACCACAAAGTGGACGCGAGCACCACTCATGTGGTGTCAAGTTATCGGCTTATTAGTACCGGTCAGCTGCATGGGTCTTTAGTCCCCACTTCCACATCCGGCCTATCAACCCAGTCGTCTACTGGGAGCCTCTCGCCCCGAAGGGCATGGAAATCTCATCTTGAGGCCGGCTTCCCGCTTAGATGCTTTCAGCGGTTATCCATCCCGAACGTAGCTAATCAGCGGTGCCCTTGGCAGGACAACTGACACACCAGAGGTTCGTCCAACCCGGTCCTCTCGTACTAGGGTCAGATCCTCTCAAATTTCCAACGCGCGCAGCGGATAGGGACCGAACTGTCTCACGACGTTCTAAACCCAGCTCGCGTACCGCT
>JANQZT010000059.1 GCA_030728325.1 Pontimonas sp. | reverse complement strand
GACCGTGTTGCCATCCACGTCGAGGGTGACGCTCGTGGTCTTGTCGCTATATAAGGCTGCATAGGCTGCGGGGAATGCGGCAAACATGGTCGCCACGAGCGCAATGACGAGAATAACAGAAAGGTGCCGAAAAGAAATAGTCATGAGTGTAAAGGTAGCATAACTTCAGGGTTTGTCAAGTTAAATTAACATTTTTGTCGTGTCACAACTGTTGACTTCGCCGCCGGCGAGGCACCCGCGCTCGGCGCGGGCAATCTCAATACTGGGCCAAGCGCAACGTTCTGTCTGCGCTGAGATCCATTAACTCCGGGACCAGGCTAGTGGACCCCGGCGCGGGGCTTTAACTGATACGATGCCTTAACATTCCCTGGATGCGGGGAAGCGAGGGGAGGGGTCGACGACATGCTCCGACGGACTCTGTCGGGCGCAGTGGCTGCCTGTTTTCTACTTTCTAGGTGCACCCCCGCTCAAGATTCGACGACAGCGCAAGCGCCATGAACCAAGCGGAGGTGGACTCGATACTTCCGAAAAAGTATGAACTTTTCGCTACCCAATTAGCAATCGATACAAGCTCTGTGTCACCGGCCCCGTTTGTGCTCGCGGTATCATCAGACATGGTCATTCGAATTGGCATCGTCGAGGATGACACTCTCCTGCGAACATCGTTGGCGCAATCTTTAGTGGGATCTGAGCGGGAGATTATTTTCTCGGTTGGCTCAGCAAAGGACGCCATTCGTGAATTATCCGAAGTCGACGTTGATGTTCTGATCGCTGATATCCACCTTGGCTCCGAGCTCTCTGGCGCAGATGTCGCGAGAGTGGCCGAAGAGCACAATCCTGAGATTGGTGTCGTGTACCTCACAAGTTACGAAGACCCTCGGCTGGCACTCGGGGGGGCTCCCGTCCTGCTGGTGAAGAACTCGGTGTACTTGGTCAAGCAATCGATCGAATCCGGCACAGAGCTTGCGGAAGCGATTGAGACCGTCAAAAACAAGAAGGGAAGCGGGCTCCAGGAACCCACGACTCCTCTCGCGAAGCTCACGGACCGCCAGATGCAAACCCTCGCATTGCTCGCAAGGGGGCTCTCCAACAAAGAAATAGCCCGGATAAAGGGAATCACCGAGCAATCAGTAGCCATCTCCATCAACAGAATTTCGAAAGCGCTCGGTGTTTCCTCGCATCTTGACCGCAACCAGAGAGTCCACCTTGCCCGTGTCTACCTCGGAAAGTAGAGGCCTGGAGACCGCGACGTCAGACTCAAAATTTTGGCGAATTGGGGGTCCGGGGTTGCTCCCCCAACAACACTTCTGGCCCCTGGGCTACATCGCGGCAAGTATCGCCGCCCTCGGCTTCCGGACGGAACCTGACCTGGCCCTGATGCTTCAGAATCTTGTTCTCAACTTCGGCGTGGTCACTGCGGTCTGGGGTTTAGCCGAAATCACACGAAAAACACTGCTTCGCCATCGTGCTGAAAGAGATGTGTCTCCCTGGCTGGTCCTTCTCGTCGGCGGTGGCCTCGGTATCACGGCCCATGTAACCCACAAGATTGGCTCAGTGTCACTGGGGCTCTCCTACCCACCGGTGACGGGACTGTCGCTCTCGGTCAGTGCACTCTCGGGGGCGGCTCTCATCGTCGTGAGCGCCGTAGTGGAAAATCAGCGGTTGCGTAAACGCAGAATCATGAGACTGCACCAAGTCGATGAAGCAGACGCAGCGGGCGTTGGTGAGCTGCTCCGCAGCGCTTCGCAGGTCTTTGATGAACTCCAACTGCGGGTGACGCGGGTGTTTCGCGAGTCAGCGCCGGACACGCCGCCGTCAACGCTGCTAGAAAACGTGATTGACACTGCCATCAAGCCGATATCGCGAGAGCTCCTCCGTGCCAACAGCGCGAGAAAAGAGGTCTTTTTCGTGCGTGGCGCAATTCGCGACCAGCTCGCCTTCAATCCCTTTGTCAAACCATGGTGGATTGCTTTTCTTTACGCTTGCTCTCTCATTGTGGTCAACAACATACTTTCCCCAGGAAGCGAGCGAGCACTGGCGTCACTGCCAGCAGCGGGATTCGCATTTCTCCTCGTAGGTGGCTGGATATCGCTGACCTACCGCCTCATGGCCCCCCAGTTTCGCCTCGTCACTCCCCGCACAGTTCTTTTTTACCTCGGCTCTTTCCTCCCTCTCGCCGCGGTGCAAACACTCATCAATCAGTCGCTCTTTGAGTCGCCTCTGGAGCTCGCCGGAGTGCTCAGCGGAGTTGTGCTGAATTACCTGAGCTTGATTTCTCTGTCTCTGCTCTTTTCTTTTTCCAGCCAGGATTCGACGGAACGCTCACGCGGGCGCTTCGCCTTGTCGAATTCTGGCGGGACCTCGAGTTGGATGCAGGGCGAGTGGGGGCGAGCAACCGTTCAGGCAATTCTTCGAAACGTCGTTCACCATTTGCACGGGACAGTGCAAAACAGGGTGCTCGTTCTGCGCCTGAGCGCCGGGTCGCAACCCTCAAAAATTCCGCGGGAAATGGAAACAGCAATTTCAGAGATCATCACTCAGGCAAGAGCTGACTTTCAAAGCTCCCAGGCCCGACCCTTTCAGGAGCGGGTTGAGGCGCTAATCGCTGAGTGGAAACCCATCGCACAGGTCACGGTGAATTCCCACCTGAGGGACATGTCAGACCTCCGCGAGGCGGTGCTGTTTATGGTGATTCAAGAGGCCGTCACCAATTCAATTCGGCACGGAATGGCGCGCTCGGTGACCGTGTCCCTTGACCCGCACGAGTCTGAACGACGGGTCTTATTTGACGTTGTCGACGATGGGACCGGGCCCGCCCGCAAGGTTCGAAAACTGGGTGTTGGGCTTGGCTTTCTTGCTGCCTTGAGTGAGGGGTCTTGGAGTTTGGACAGCCGACCAGGTGGTGGCTCGCGGCTCACTGCGACATTGTGGTGCTAATCAAAACCGTCTAATAGTTAATCTAAGTTATCACTTTGAGGTATAGTTTTCCTGCCGCGAGAGTAACAGTCGCGGGGCTGAACTCAGTGAGAGGAAACACCAGACGATGGACCGAAAGTGGACAGTTGCCGCGGTCCGGATCGGGCTCGCCATGGTCCGGATCGGGCTCGCCATCGTCGCGCTCGCGGCGCTCATTTTGGGAGCTTCCTCGTATCTCTTGCTGTGAAAGCAGGACCACCAACACCACGTTTGCCAGAGAAAGGACACCCCATGTCTCCAGAGCTTCTGCCCCAACCATTGCCTCGAGTGCGCCGAGCCGGCCTGGCTCTCTCCCTCATCACCACGCTCGGCATTCTCGCCGGATGCAGTGAACCCATCACTTCCGAACCAGAACCTAGCCTCGAGGATGATTCGACAACGTCGTCTGAGCAAGCGGAGAGCCCCTCTACCGGAGTCGACATCCCGACCGGGCTCGAAGCACACAGCT
>JANQZT010000058.1 GCA_030728325.1 Pontimonas sp. | reverse complement strand
TGACGAGAAGGGCTACGGCGGCCTCTCCGACATCGCTCGCTGGTACATCGGTGGAATCCTGAAGCACGCACCAGCGCTTCTCGCGTTCACCAACCCCAGCCTGAACAGCTACCACCGTCTGGTCAAGGGCTTCGAAGCTCCCGTGAACCTGGTCTACTCGGCCGGTAACCGCTCGGCAGCCATTCGTATCCCGATCACCGGAACCAACCCGAAGGCTAAGCGCATCGAGTTCCGCGCTCCTGACGCCGCCAGCAACCCTTATCTCGCGTTTGCCGCGCAGATGATGGCTGGTCTGGATGGAATCCTGAACAAGATCGAGCCTCACGAGCCTGTTGACAAGGACCTCTACGAGTTGCCCGCTGAGGAAGCTAAGTCCATTCCTCAGGTTCCCGGTTCGCTCGAGGAAGCCCTCGTTGCCTTGGAGAACGACCACGAGTTCCTGCTCGCTGGTGGTGTCTTCACGGAGGACCTCATCGAAACCTGGATTGATTTCAAGCGTGAGAACGAGATTCTGCCCATGGCGCAGCGTCCTCACCCCTTCGAGTTCGAGCTGTACTACGGCGTCTAATTCGAGAGACAGACTCTGGTGGGCCCTATCGTGGGATGGGGCCCACCAGGCCGTTAAGCCTCGTGCCCGTAGAAGACGCGCTCAAACACCACGCGTGAGCGCCTGGTGACTCGGAGGTAAGTCTCCTCCAGCACACTCGCGCTCCGTGGCGGGTATCCCATGAGGCGGGCCGCACCCTCCAACCCCACACGGTCACTAGGCAGCACATCTGTCGAGGACTCTCCAAAGAGAGCCAGCGCTGTCCTAATGCGCGATGCCAAGAGCCATGCTTCCCGAAGAAGCTCGACATCGTGTCGGTCGAGGAGGCCGTTGCCGTCGATTCGTTCCAAAGCTTCCAGTGTTGAGGCTGATCGAATATCGGGGTAGTCGTGCCCGTGCTGCAACTGCAGCAGTTGCACGGCCCACTCGACGTCGCTGAGAGACCCGCGACCGAGCTTCAGATGGCGCGAAGCATCCGCTCCTTGAGGAAGCCGCTCCGCCTCGACGCGGGCCTTGATGCGCCGAATCTCCCGGGCTTCATCCTCGCGGAACACCTTTGGGTAGCGATACACCGCCGCCATGTCGAGAAAATCAGTGGTCAACGCCTCATCTCCGACATAGCTTGCAGCTCGCAGTAATGCTTGGGCCTCCCACCCGAGTGCCCACCGCTCGTAATAGGCGGCATAGGCGTCCAGACTACGAACGATCGGGCCATTTTTCCCTTCAGGGCGAAGTCCAGCATCGAGATCCACCGGGAAGAGGACGTCCTCGCTCAATCGGGTGATGTCCTTGACGATGCGCTCCGCGACACTGTGGGCCTGCTCTGCGGCCCCGGCATCCCTGAACACATAAACAACGTCCAGATCTGATCCAAAACTCAACTCTGCGCCACCAAGTCGGCCCATCGCGATAACGGCGAACTCGATACCGTCATCGGGGGTTCGGGCCAAAGCCACAATTCCCTCGAGGAAAACCCTGGAGAGGGTCGTCAGTGCATTCCCGACCTGCGTGATGTCACTCACCCCGACCATGCTGGAGAGCGCGATACGCAGTAGTTCCCTGCGCCGGAAACCTCGAAGGGCTTTTCTTGCCGAGTCCTCACTGTCCTGGTGTCGCTCGAGGGTCGCCTGGACCTCATCACGCAGGGACGCTAGCTCCCTCGGCACAAGGTCGTCATCGTTATCCAGCCACGCTGCTCCCTCGGGGACGCGACCAAAGAGTTTTGCCACAAACGCGCTGGTGCCGAGCACCGTCATCAATCGCCCGGCAGCACCGGATGAATCGCGCAGCATCCGAAGGAACCAATGGGACTCCCCCAAGTCATCGCTGAGTTGGCGGAACGCGAGCAGTCCACCATCGGGATCAGTTCCTTCTGCAAGCCACTTGAGGAGGACCGGAAATAATGTCTTGTGGATGGCAGCGCGTCGAGAAACACCCTGTGTGAGGGCTCCAATGTGGTGGAGCGCACCCTCAGGGTTTCTAAACCCTGAGGCTTGGAGACGCAAAGCCGCCTGCTCGCTGGTGAGCTCCACCCCCGGGTCCTCCAGACCCGCCACCGCAGAAAGTAGCGGCCGGTAGAACAGTCGCTCATGCAGACTGCGGACGGAACGCTGAATACCTCGCCAGTGCTCCACGAGACCTTCTGCTGTGTCGGCAAGTCTCGTGTGCCGGGCGAGCACGCGCAGCGCTTCTTCGCCCTGTGGCATCACATGACTACGCTTCAGTGCTCCTAGCTGAATTCGGTGCTCGAGTACTCGAAGCGTCCGGTAGGCGTGATCGAATTCAGCCGCCTCAGCGCGCCCGACGTAGCCCGCCTCGCTGAGAGCCCTGAGCGCTCCCAAGGTATCCAGTTTTCGCACGGTCTCGTCGTGTGCACCGTGGACCAGCTGGAGCAGTTGAATGGTGAACTCAATGTCGCGAAGTCCACCAGGACCCAGCTTGATTTGGTAATCCACTTGATCAGCAGGAATGTTGTCCGTCACACGCTCACGCATACGCTGCACTTGCTCGACAAAGCCTGGCCGGCTCGAGGCTTGCCAAATCAGGGGCTCCAGTGCTTCCCGATAGGCAGCACCGAGCGCGCGGTCTCCGGCGAGAGGTCGGGCCTTAATCAGCGCCTGAAACTCCCAATCGTGGGCCCAACGCTCGTAGTACGCCACGTGTGACTCCAGGGTGCGCACCAGCGCGCCATCTTTTCCTTCAGGACGCAGGTTGGGATCAACTTCCCACAGCCCGGGCTCCACCCCGAACTCCATGAGATACCGGGCGGTGTCGCGAGCGAGGGTCTCAGCGCTCTTGACAACAGAGCTTGGATCACCGCCCTCTGGCACATCGGTGACATAAATGACGTCAACATCACTCAGGTAGTTGAGCTCCGCTGCTCCGGCCTTGCCCATCCCGATGATGGCCAAAGGGACATCCTTGGCACTCAGGTCCCGGTGTTCGCGGGCGATATCCAGCGCAGCGTCGAGTGCAGCTGAGGCCATGTCCGCGAGCGCCCTGGCCACCTGATCGACAATGGAGACCGGTGAGCTCTGACGGGTGTCCCAGAGCGCAAGACGACAGAGTTGTCGACGATAGGCGACCCGCAGCGCCATGGCAGCACTCTCCGTTGCCAGCCCAGCGATCGCTTTCCTGAAAATCGCGAGGTACTCGCTGTCACTGGGGAGCGCGCGCAGCGGCTGGTGGAGCAGGTCCCACTGACCGGGGTGGCGCTTGAGAAAATCGCCCAGTCCTGAGCTTGACCCGGCGAGCAGGACTAAGGACTCTCGGTGGTCACCATCGGACCACAGCTTTCGAAACCGGCTGGGTTCCTTCTCTGCTAAGTCGGCGACAGTCTTGAGCGAAAGATCAGGGTCGGCTGCTCCAGAAAAGTCCTCTGCGGAGAAGTCATGGGCGTCGAGACGGTCTCTGGCTTCGTCCAGCCTCGCAAAGCCAGCTTTCGCTAGCGAAGACAGGGTTGACGGAGTCCGCGACATCCTCTGGTGGGCTAGAGAATCTCGAGATTGCTGGCGAGTTCGTAGGGGGTGACCTGAGCGCGGTAGGTGTTCCAATCGCGCTTCTTGTTCAGCAACACATAGTTGAACACCTGCTCACCCAATGTTTCTGCGACAAGTTCACTGTCTTCCATCAACGACAGCGCCCTATCCAGGCTCGCGGGAAGCGGTTCATATCCAAGTGCCCGGCGCTCACCTTCGCTGAGCTCCCATACGGTGTCTTCGGCCTCGGCGGGAAGCTCGTAGTTCTCCGAAATACCCTTCAAGCCCGCGGCCAAAAGAACGGCAAAGGCGAGATAAGGGTTAGCGGCAGAGTCCATGGCGCGGTACTCGATACGAGCGCTCTGGCCCTTGCCCGGCTTGTAGAGCGGGACTCGCACGAGTGCGCTGCGGTTGTTGTGACCCCAGGTGACGTAGCTAGGGGCTTCATGGCCGCCCCACAACCGCTTGTAGGAGTTCACGAACTGGTTAGTGATTGCCGTGAACTCTGGAGCGTGCTTGAGCACTCCCGCGACAAAAGAGCGTCCGACTGCAGAGAGCTGATACTTTCCACCGGCGTCAAAGAACGCGTTGGTGTCACCCTCGAAGAGTGACATGTGGGTGTGCATACCCGAACCCGGGTGGTGCGCCATGGGCTTGGGCATAAAGGTGGCATAGACACCCTGCTCGATGGCAACCTCTTTGATAACGGTGCGGAACGTCATGATGTTGTCCGCCGTCGTCAGCGCATCCGCATAGCGAAGGTCGATCTCGTTTTGACCGGGACCCGCCTCGTGGTGACTGAATTCCACCGATATTCCCAAATCCTCGAGCATGCGAATGGCACGACGCCGGAAATCGTGAGCACTACCACCGGGAACATTGTCGAAATATCCCGCCGAATCCACCGGCTCGGGGCCGTTCTCGCCGTAGGAACTGGACTTCAGGAGATAAAACTCGATCTCGGGGTGGGTATAGAAGGTGAAGCCCAAATCCGCGGCTTTTTCCAACTGACGCTTCAGAACAAAACGAGGATCTGTGACGGCGGGCTGACCATCAGGGGTCGTGATGTCACAGAACATGCGGGCAGTGGGGTCAATCTCACCGCGCCAGGGCAGAATCTGGAAGGTCGTGGGGTCAGGATGCGCGAGCACGTCAGCCTCGAAAGCGCGGGTAAAGCCTTCGATGGAGGAACCATCGATTCCCAAGCCCTCAGCAAAGGCGCCTTCGATCTCGGCGGGCGCGACCGCCACCATTTTGAGGGTGCCGACGACGTCGGTGAACCACAAGCGGATGAATTTCACTCCGCGCTCTTCAATCGTGCGCAAAACAAAATCTCGTTGCTTATCCATCACATATCCTTTGCACCCATGTGGAGGGGCTAAAACCCTGCCATTAGGCTACTTGGTATGCCCCGACTTCGCTTGGCCATGGCCCAAACTAACCCGATTGTGGGTGACCGGGCACACAATGCCGAGCGTCTCTTAGAGCTTGCCCAGCAGGCCTACGACCAGGGCGCTCAGGTTTTCCTCACAGGTGAATTAGCCCTGACGGGATATCCCATTGAGGACCTGGCGTTACGCGATAACTTTCTCGAAATCTCTCGCCACGCTCTCGACGCCTTCGCCCTAGCCCTGGACACCCAAGGAATGGGCGACATGGCTGTCATTGTGGGGCACCCCGATGGTCCCTACTCTGCGGAAGATTCGGCGACAATCCTGCACCACCCTGCTCGGGCGAAGAACTGCGCCTCAGTGCTTGCTCACGGAAAAATTCATGCGACCTACGCCAAACATCACCTCCCCAACTACGCAGTATTTGATGAGTTTCGAACCTTTCTCCCCGGCGATCAAGGCCTCATCGTGCGAACCGGTGGAGTCGACCTCGGGATCGTCATTTGCGAGGACCTGTGGCGCTCTGATGGGCCCGTCGAAAGCCTCACCGGCTATCCCCTGGGTGCGCTTCTTGTCCCGAACGCTTCACCTTTCGAGCGCGATAAGGACGAAGTACGTGAGCCTCTCGTGGTCACCCGCGCCAAGGACATGAAAACTCACATCGCCTACGTGAATCTCGTGGGTGGCCAGGACGACCTTGTTTTTGATGGCGACAGCATGGTGGTTAATCCCGCGGGAAAGCGCCTTTCCTGGGGTGCCCGGTTCGAGGAGGACCTCATCCTCCAAGATCTCGAGCTTCCAGGCTTTGAACTTGATGTCGCGTTGCCCTCACAGACTGTGCTGTGTGAGGTAGATATCCGCGGGCCTGGTGATCAGCCACTTCCCCCTCGGAGCGCCCCCGAGGAAGATGACAACACAATCCTGTGGCAAGCCCTCGTCACGGGCACTCGGGATTACGTCACCAAGAACGGTTTCCCTTCCGTCATGTTGGGGCTCTCCGGTGGGATTGACTCAGCCGTCTGCGCAACGATTGCCGTCGATGCTCTGGGCGCAGATCGAGTGTTCGGGGTGAGTTTGCCGAGCGTCCACTCCAGCGAGCATTCCCTCGGGGACGCGGAAGCGCTGGCCGAGGCTCAGGGAATCAACTATCGAGTAGAGCCGATTGGCGACGTCGTGAGCGTCCTCGATACTCAATTGGGGTTGAGCGGGCTTGCCGCGGAGAATGTTCAAGCCCGAGCCCGCGCAATCATCCTGATGGCGTTGTCGAACAAAGAGGGTCACCTCGTTCTCACCACCGGCAACAAATCTGAACTGGCCGTCGGGTATTCCACGATTTATGGCGATTCTGTGGGCGGGTATGCGCCGATCAAGGATGTCCCGAAGACGCTGGTGTGGGAGTTGGCCCGGTGGCGCAACGAGCAAGCACTCGCGGCGGGGGGACAGCCACCTATCCCCCTGAGTTCCATCGAGAAGCCTCCGAGTGCCGAGTTGAGGCCCGACCAAACCGACCAGGACAGCCTGCCTGACTACGCGGTCCTCGACGCCATCCTTGAACTCTTGATTGTGGAGGGTCTTGACGTCCCTCAGATCACGAATCGAGGATTCGATCAAGCACTCGTCGAGGAAATCGTGGGCCTGGTATCCAGGGCCGAGTGGAAGCGACGCCAGGGAGCAATTGGACCGAGAATTTCGAGCGTTGCGTTTGGCAGAGACCGCCGCCTACCCATTACGAGCAGACCTACCCCTTTTCCTCCCTCGCGATAGGCTCACACGCATGACTGACGCACCCAAAAAGGTTCGAGTTCGGCACTTTGCTGCAGCAAAAGCTGAGGGCATCCGGATTACCGGGCTCACCAGTTACGACTACCTGACAGCCGGAATCTTTGATGCCGCGGGTGTTGATTTCCTGCTTGTCGGTGACTCAGCAGCCAATGTGGTATTTGGCTATGACACCACAGTGCCCGTCACCACCGATGAACTCATCCCTCTGTGCAAGGGAGTCGTTCGCGCCGCGAAGCGGGCTCTCGTAGTGGCCGATCTCCCCTTTGGCTCCTATGAAGCCAACCCCGATGACGCCCTTCACACCGCGGTCCGGTTCATGAAAGAGGCCGGCGTCCACGCGGTGAAACTCGAGGGCGGTGAGCGCTCCGCCTCGAGCATCGAGCGCATCGTCGGAGCTGGTGTGCCCGTGATGGGTCACATCGGATTCACACCACAGTCTGAGCACGGCCTGGGGGGACATGTTGTTCAAGGGAAAGGCTCAGGCCGCGAGCAACTGATGAAGGATGCGCTCGCTGTGGAAAAGGCTGGAGCATTCGCCGTGGTGATTGAAATGGTCCCCGAAGAGGTGGCCAAAGAAGTCTCCGAGGCGCTGCGTATCCCCACCATCGGGATCGGCGCGGGCGCTCACACTGATGGCCAGATTCTGGTCTGGACGGACCTCGCCGGGCTCTCAACATCGCGAGTGCCCAAGTTTGTGAAGCAGTACGCGTCACTGGAAAAGGATCTCCACTCAGCCGTGTCCACGTGGATCGGTGAGATCAACTCCGGGGCTTTCCCTGGTCCAGAGCACAGTTTCCGCGAAGACTAGGACTTTTGTTCGTCGTCTTCCCAGGCCTGTGATCGCTCTCGGGCAATTTCTGGTGCGCGGAGAGCCTCTTCGCGAGTAGCAAACGGTCCATCCCGGTGGAGACCCAGCGACTGGCGTCCTTGCTCAACCTCACGCGTTTTATGGTTGTACCACCATTGATCCTGGTCGGCCATCTCGCTCCCCCTGTTTAGACTAGGCATGTGCCTCGAGACGCTACTGGATATCTGACTCCAGGGATTCTGGGGCCTCAGAGGCTCGTGCCCTCCTCTATCGTGGCACCTGAGTATGTGGGACGACAATCGCCCCGGGAACACGAGGGCGATGACGTCTACACGGTCGAGGAAATCGAACTCATCCGTGCTGCGGGGAAAATTGCAGCTGGAGCCATCGAGGCGGCTGGCGCGGCAGTCGCACCGGGTGTCACCACCGATCAGCTTGACGCGATCGCGCACGACTATGTCGTGTCCCATGGCGCGTACCCCTCCACTCTCGGCTATCGGGGCTACCCCAAATCGTGTTGCACCTCACTCAACGAAGTAATTTGCCACGGCATCCCGGATGACACCGTGATCCAGGAGGGCGACCTGGTCAATATCGACATCACCGCCTATAAAGACGGCATGCACGGGGATCTCAACAAGACATTTGTGGCAGGAGAGGCCTCCGAGGAAGCGACTCTCTTAGTGGAACGAACGGAAGAGGCGCTTCGTCGAGGAATCAAGGCTGTCGCGCCGGGACGCCACATCAACGTCATCGGGAAAGCCATCGAGGCATACGCGAATCGTTTTGGATATGGAGTGGTTCGGGACTTCACCGGACACGGTGTGGGATCCTCGTTCCACTCGGGCCTGATCATCCCCCACTATGACGCCGCACCACTTTTTGACCAGCTCATGGTTCCAGGGATGGTCTTCACCATTGAACCGATGTTGACCCTGGGAACAATCCACTGGGATATGTGGGAGGACGGCTGGACCGTCACGACGAAAGACAAGTCTCTTTCTGCACAGTTTGAGCACACTCTGGTCGTGACCGAGACCGGTGCGGAAATCCTGACCCTGCCATGACGACTGCACTGGGAATTGACATCGGCGGCACCGGGATTAAGGGCGCCCGGGTAGACCTCACCACCGGAGAGTTGGTGTCGGAGCGCATCAAATACCCGACCCCTGAAGGAGGACACCCCGGTGATGTTCTCGACGTTGTCGAGACACTGTTGTCTGACCTGGGGGGAAAGGCCGCTGACCACACCGGAATCTGCTTCCCCGCGATTGTGACGCATGGGGTCACTCGGTCAGCAGCAAACGTCTCCGCTGACTGGATAGATTTTCCGGCGGCCGCGACTTTTGCCCAATCACTGGAGCGCGATATTCACTTTGTTAACGATGCTGATGCTGCAGGAGTCGCTGAGGCACAGTTTGGTGCGGCCCGAGGAGTGTCTGGGCTCGTCATCATGTTGACACTGGGAACGGGAATCGGGAGCGCCTTTTTGATTGATGGCACCCTGGTTCCCAACACAGAAATCGGGCACCTGGAGATCGATGGCAGCGGCGCCGAGCGTCGAGCGTCTAATGCTGCGCGGGAGCGTGAAGGACTCGATTTTGAGGCGTGGGGACTTCGCCTGACCCGGTATTTAAGCCACGTGGAGCGGATCTTTAGCCCTGATCTGTTCATCCTTGGCGGTGGGATTTCCAAACAGCATGACGAGTTTTTCCCTTTCCTCGAGATTGCGACCCCCGTAAAGCCGGCAGCGCTCTTGAATAACGCCGGCATTGTGGGTGCCGCGTACTTGGCCGGTAACGCGCTGCTGGATTAGAGCTCGGAGGCTGACGCCACCACAAAAGGAGAGATCTTGTCCAGGTGGCGTTGCTCCACTAGCGCCTCGACCAGGGTCCCGCCCTCCTCGTAGCTGCTGGAGTGAACGATGGCCTCGTTGTGAAGCAGTGCGACAAGATCTCCGCGCTCAAAAGGAATGAGTGCCTTAATCGGGATGGTCGGGCCGGGAAGCCTGCGGTCGATCTCGTCCAGGAGCACACTCACCCCCTCACCCGTTGCGGCAGAGACGAAAAGTGCTCCCGGTTCCATACCCCGCAACATCATTGAGGTCCCGGAGCTCACCATGTCGACCTTGTTGAACACCACGATTTCAGGGATGTCTCTGGCGCCAACATCAGCCATCACATCTCGGACAGTGTGAAGCTGAGCACCCGGATCCGGGTGAGTGGCATCCACCACATGAATAATCAGGTCGGCTGCCGCGACCTCCTCCAAGGTGGACCGAAAAGCTTCCACCAACTCGTGGGGAAGCTGGCGCACGAAACCGACAGTGTCGGTGAGGGTGAAGGCGCGCCCGCTCGGTGTTTTGGCCTTGCGCACAGTGGCATCCAGCGTGGCAAACAGGGCATCCTCAACGAGTACACCAGCGCCCGTGATGCGATTGAGCAGCGACGATTTACCCGCGTTGGTGTATCCCGCAATCGCCACGCTCGGAATACCGGTGCGTCGCCGGTTGGCCCGCTTTGTCTCTCGAGATGGCCCAAAGGACTTGATTTGGGCGCGAAGTTTGGCCATTCGAGTGTTGATGCGCCGTCGATCCAACTCAATCTTAGTTTCACCAGGCCCACGGCTCCCCATACCGGCTCCGGTACCTCCGACCTGACCACCGGCCTGCCGACTCATCGATTCACCCCACCCACGAAGTCGAGGGAGGAGGTATTGGAGCTGTGCGAGCTCCACCTGCGCTTTACCCTCGCGGGTCTTGGCGTGCTGAGAAAAAATATCCAGAATCACCGCGGTTCGATCGATGACCTTGACCTTGACGACATCCTCAAGAGCCCGGCGCTGTGAGGGGGCAAGCTCCGTGTCAGCGACGACAGTGTCCGCACCGACCTCTTTGACAACATCCGCGAGCTCTCGCGCTTTTCCCTTCCCGAAGTAGGTCGAGGGGTCAGGATGCGGAAGGCGCTGGATGACGCCATCAAGTACCTCAGCCCCGGCTGTTTCACACAGTGCCGCAAGCTCTTTGAGTGAATTCTCTGCCTCAACAGCGGTGCCCTCTGAGTAGACCCCAATCAGCACAACTTTTTCGAGGCGAAGCTCCCGATACTCAACCTCGGTGACGTCCTCGAGCTCTGTCGAGAGCCCGCTCACGCGCCGAAGAGCTTGGCGCTCCTCCAAATCCATGTCGCCCGTGGTGACATCGCGCAAGGGAGATCGAGGCGCCCCGATGGCACCACCAAATACTTGGACGTTTGCCCCAGGTTCGCTCTCCTGGGCGAGGATGCGATCAATCGGGTCTGCTGTGTCGGTCATTGCCTCCAGAGTACGCCTCCATGCTGGGTGGGACCGGAGGAGGAGCGTCGCCTGTGCGATAACCTCGGGGCATGCGAAGCCCAGTGGACTATTTCCGGGGAGTGAAGAATCCCGAAGCGTTCCACGGAGCTGGGGTGAGGACAAAGTTTTTTGAGGGTTGGTACATCAAATTAGTCTCGGAGAATCTCGCTCAACGTTGGGCTGTCATTCCCGGAGTTTTCCTCGGCCTCGACGGCCACACTCGCGAAGCCTTCGTGCAAGTGTTGGATGGCGCGAGCGGACGATCCTGGTACCACCGGTTCGCTGTCGACGAGTTTGCGGCGAGCAGCACTGAGTTTTCCGTCTCCGTCGGGGACAACCATTTCTCCTCGCACGGGGCGACACTCAATCTGCCCCAGCTGAGCGGTGACATAGAGTTCACCACACCCCTCAACCCGTGGCCCGTGACGTTGCGGGAACCAGGAATTATGGGGTGGTACGGCCTTGTTCCGTTCATGGAATGCTTCCACGGAATTGTGTCGTTCGGGCACGGCCTGGGTGGCTCCCTGTCCGTGGAGGGCACCCCGACAGATTTCAGTGGGGGTCGTGGGTACATCGAGAAGGACTGGGGGAAAGCGTTCCCCGAAGGGTATGTCTGGCTGCACTCCAATCATCTTGACGGGGCACCAGAGGCGTCGTTCATCGGCTCAGTGGCTATCATCCCGTGGATGGGTGGGGCCTTTAGGGGTTTTATTGCTGGCCTCTACCACTCGGGGCGGCTCCATCGTTTCACCACTTACAACCGAACCACCGAGCGGCGTCTGGACATCACGGATACCCATGTCCATTGGGAGCTTTCGGGTCCAGATGGGACCCTCACTATCGATGCCGAGCGGACCGGAGGCGGTGCACTGCATGCCCCTGTGAGAGAGGCCATGCATCAACGGGTGGAAGAGACGCTCAACGCCGTCATTCACCTCACCCACACCGACCCAGGCGGCCACGTAGTCCTCGACACCGTTGCACAGGTGGGCGCCATGGAGGTCTACGGGGATACCGACAAACTGCTGGGTCTTTAGTCGCAACACGCTTCAGCTGGCTGAAGTACAGGCAGTGTCGGGGGTGCTGATCCCGTCACTGTTTCCACCGGAATCGCATCAGGATAAAAACCCTCCGGATAGGTCGGACACACTGCGGTGTAGCCCCCGTTGTCACGGGCGAGGATTTGACCCTCGAAGCCGCGAGACATCATGTACTCACGCGCCTCGTCAACACTGGTGAAAGGCTTTGCGCACTTCGTGTAGTTCCACTCACTCATGGTGACCTCCTTGGAAGGGCATAACGGTTGACCTACCCCGAATATTCCCTACCTCTGGTCATCGTCGCGCGCGAGGCGCTGCGAGATATAGACCGGGATGAGAGACAACAAGATAACGACCGTTGCCACCACATTGACCACGCTGGCCTGATTGGGCCTGGCCATTTCCTTGAGAATCCACAGGGGAAGGGTGTCAACACCGGGAGGCGCGGTGAAGATGGTGACGTACACCTCATCGAAACTCAGAGCGAAAGCGAGAAGCGCTCCTGCGATGAAGGAAGACCGAAATTGGGGGAACGTGACCAGCCGGAACGTCTCCCATAGTCCAGCCCCGAGATCCATGGATGCTTCCTGCAAGCTGGGGTTCATCCTCTTCAAGCGCGCGAAGACGTTATTGAACACCATGACAATGCAGAAGGTTGCATGCGAGACGATCAGTCCGAAATAGCCAATATCGATTCCCAGGGGAGACAGGAAGTTGGAGTAGGTGTTGGAAAAAGCGACACCCGTCACAACCCCCGGCAGGGCAATGGGGAGCACAACCAGGAGGTTAACGGTGCTCTTACCAAAGAACTCGTAACGGTTGAGAGCAAAGGCAACTAAGGTCCCCAGAAGTGAGGCAATCACCATGGCGGCGGTCGCCACAATCACCGAGTTGAGAAGGGCCAACCGGATGGGCTCATAGGAAGCCGCGAATTCCCACCAGTAGAGGGAAAAGTTCTCAATCGGCCAGGAGGACAACTGGGCCTCATTGAAGCTGTTGAGGATCACCACAAAAAGCGGGATGTACATAAAGGCCAAGATGAACCCAACGATGGCGAGCAGGCCCACCTTCGCGGTTCGTGACATCTGGAGCATGCGTTTACATCCTCTCCAGCGACCCGGTGCGTCGGGCCACCATGAGATACATCACGACAAAGGCAATGGGAACCATGGAGAACGCTGCCGCAACCGGCGGGTTCAAGTTGATGTTGGAGGCGATGATGCTCCCAATCATTTGGGTCGCTCCCCCGGTGAAGCGCGCGGCGAGGTAATCGCCGAGACTCAAGGAGAACGTGAAAACCGATCCCGCAATAATGGCCGGCACGATGAGAGGCAACACCACACGAAATATTGTGGTGAACGATCTTGCTCCCATATCTGCCGATGCGTCAAAGAGGCTGTTAGGAATCTGCCGGATTGCGGTGAACACAGGAAGCGCCATATACGGGAACCACAGGTAGGTCAGGGTGATGATGGCCACCCACATATTGAAACCGGGGCTTTGAATGCCTAGCGGCCCAAAAGCCCAGTTGATGAAGCCGTTTTCGGTGAAAACAAGCCTCATGGCGAGGATCTTCACCAGGTAGCCCGCCCACAACGGCAACGTGATGGCCACAGCGAGAAGGTTCCTCATGAACGGGGACGCAAGCTTGGCCATGTAGATGCCCAAGGGAACCGCGAACACCACGGAGATTCCCGTGACGGCAAGAGCCATACCGAGGGTTCGGAGCGAGGTGGAGAGGTATGCGGGGACAGCAATGATGCTGATGAAGTTATCGAGAGTGAATCCAGGACTCACCCGAGACGTGAAGGGGTTGACCACCCAAAACGCCGTGATGAGAAGCAGGAACAGGGAGACGATATAGACGCCCACAAGCCACGTCATCGGCAGTGCGAGAAGCCCAATGAGGCGAATCCTCGAGCGCTGAAAGAGGTAGGTCGACAGCGGGCGTGAGTGCTCCTGGGAGCTCGACACAGAGTCCTTCACCTCTGTACTCATGTCCGATCGCCTTCCTGAGGGGGTGATGGGGTGGGGCCTAGGGCCCCACCCCACCTGGGGTTTTATCCCTTAACCGTGAGCCAAGCGTTGGTCCAGTCTTGGAAACTGGTGCACTTGACGTCGGTGCGTCCATCGATGCACTGCTCAATGGGGGTGGTCCAGGGCCAGATCTTGGAGAAGAACTCCTCGTCCTCGGCCGCGAACTCATCACAGTGAGCCTGTGCTTCAGCGCTGGTTGCGCAGAAAGCGACGTTCGCCGGAGCCATACCGAAGTTCATGGCGATAGCACCATTCACATCGGCGCGGCTGGTGTAGTCCATCCATGCGTAAGCACAGTTGACGTTGCCTGTTGTGGAGCTGACCAACCAAGCGTCGTACCAACCGGTGGAGCCCTCCACAGGGAGAGTGGTCTTCAGGTTGTCGCTTGCGGCGAACTTACGAAGAACTTCCCATGAGGTACCCACGACGGTGTTGCCACCGACAAAGGAGGTGATCTGCGCTACTGGGTCAGACCAGTACTCACCGATGATGGAGTTCTGCTGCTTGAGCAGGTCCACCGCAGCGGCAAGCTGGGCCTCATCCAGTGCGTAGGGGTTCTCAATACCCAGCTCTGGGTTGTGGTACATCAAGTAGACAGCAGCGTCAGCAATGTAGATCGGTGCGTCATACGCGGTGATCTTGCCGGCGTAGGGGCTGTCAGACTCCCACACAACATCCCAGCTCTCGGGGGCGCCACCAGTGACGTCCTCGTTGTACTGGAGCAGGTTGGCGCCACGGCCGATGGGAACACCGTAGGGCTGACCATTGACCGTGTCATAGATCTGACCCTTCATACCCTCTGCAATGTCATCGCTGAAGTTAGGAATCAGGTCAATGTTCAAAGGCTGCACGTCTCCACCCACGATGAGGCGGAGAGCGGCGTCACCCGATGCGGACACGATGTCGTACTCACCAGTACGCATGAGGGTCACCATCTCATCGGAGGTGCCCGCCACGCGTGGGTTCACTACGCAACCAGTGTCAGCGGTGAACTGATCGGTCCAGGCAGGCTCTACGAAGCCTGACCAGTTAACAATGTTGAGTTCACCTTCGAAGGCACCCAGTTCCTCAACCATCGGAACGTCGGGCACATCGAGAGTGAGCTCACCGGTGCCGGAGCATGCGCTCAAGACAACGGTTGATGCAGCAAATAGCGACAGAGCCGCTAGTTTCTTGCCTCTCATCAGTTTCCTTTCACCTGGCTCTCGCCAGTTCTAGTGGGGAATTGTCGCAACATGCGAACTGCGCCATGTCGCGACAACCCTGTCGCCGACCGCAAAGGAATCTTTGTGGCCCGGTAACTCTTCATTGAGCTGGGTGGAGATGAGCCTCACCCCAGCGGAATTTTCGATAATCGTGATGGTGTTGGCGCCTGTGTAGGCAACCTCAATGACAACCCCCTCGACGCTCGAGAAGTCCTTCTCGGGCTTATGCCCGGCTCCGTGCAGACGAATACGCTCCGGTCGGATATTGACCAGCTCTGAGCGCCCCACAAGCGCCATCGCCTTCTCCCCGTCCAAGAGGTTGGAGATTCCCAAGAAGCCTGCAACAAAGGCGGTGGCTGGGTTCTCATAGACCTCGTGGGGTGTTCCGAGCTGCTCGATGCGTCCCGCGTTGAAGACCGCAATGCGGTCACTCATGCGCATCGCTTCCTCCTGATCGTGGGTCACGAAAACGAAGGTGATTCCAGCCTCGCGTTGGATGGTCTTCAGCTCGACCTGCATTTCCTCACGAAGCTGCTTGTCCAAAGCGCCCAGTGGCTCATCGAGCAACAGAACTTTAGGACGCAGAACGAGCGCTCGAGCCAAAGCAATTCGTTGGCGCTGGCCTCCGGAGAGCTGGTGCGGGAGCCGATCCGCGACGAGCGAGAGCTTCACACGGTCGATGGCCTCCGAAGCCTGCCTAGCTCTCTCATCTTTCGGCACTTTTCTCGTGCGCAGACCGTATTCCACATTGTCCTGAATGGTCATGTGAGGAAACAGCGCATAGTCCTGAAAGACCGTGTTAACGGTTCGATCAAACGGAGCTAAATCGGTGATGTTCTCACCGTCGATGTGCACCGTCCCGGATGTCACTGTCTCGAAGCCCGCGATCATGCGCAAGACAGTTGTCTTGCCAGAACCTGAGGGACCCAGCATGGAGAAGAACTCCCCTGACTGGATGTCGAGATCAAGGTCGTTGACAGCGTAGACGTCGCCAAACGCCTTTGAGACAGAACGGAGTGAGACGTATCCCGGCTCGTGGCTCTCTGAGCTAGTCACTATGAGTCACCCTCGACATTCTTCGTAACGTACCTCCAACACAGAAACACTACACAAGAAGAACCGCCTGGAATGCACCCAGATATTCATGGTCAACGAGCTAGGACTTGACCGTGAGCAACTCGGAAAGCACGCGATCGTTCGACCATCCCAGCACGTCAGATTGGATTCCAGCTATCTCTTTTACCAGCTCCGTCGAGGCTTCGCCCCGAAATAGCAGGCTCGTCCTCCTTGTGAGCAGATCACCCAAAGTATGAACCCATTCATGCCTGACGAGGTACTCGATTTCGCTCTTCGAATACTCCGGGTGATGCGCCAAGGCCTCATCACCAGAGGACTCCAGGTGAGAAATGATTCTGTCCGCGTATGTCCCATAGCGACCTAAGAGTTGCTCAACACGCTCTCGAGGGAGGACCGCGGAATGGGCGTCCACCCATCGCGCGCGCTTAGTCGGGCTCATCGGGAAATCTTTTCCGCCACCGATAGGGAGATCAACGGTGGACAGTGTGCGCGATTGACCCAAACGCTCGAGAACTTCGTCTGCAAGATGCTCACCCAGAGCTCTAAAGGTCGTCCATTTACCGCCAACCAGCGAAAGAAGAGGGGTGGAACCGAGCGCACCCTCGACGATTCTGTAATCCCTCGAGACCACACCGGGGTTGACATCTCCCGTTGCAGGAAGTGGGCGAACACCGGAGTAGCGGTACACAATCTGGGAGTGATTGATCTCGATGTGAGGAAAGACGCGGGAGACAAGGTCAAAGAAGTAGTCCACCTCTTCATCAGTGCAGACAATCTCATCCCGCATGTCCACGGGGATATCTGTAGTCCCCACCAACACTCGGTTCATGATCGGATACATCAACACGATGCGCCCATCACTGTTTTCGAAGAAAATCTCCCGCTCATCACAGGCTTCAAACAGCATGGGATTGTCCAACACGATATGTGAGCCTTTGGTCCCACCCATGTAGGAGGTTTTCTGCCCCAAAGCTTCGTTCGTGAGGTCGGTCCAGGGCCCTGAGGTGTTGACGACCACGTCCGCTGAGACTGTGAGAGTGTCTCCAGTGAGCTCATCCCGAAGGACCACTCCCCCAGAATCGAAGCCCACGGCGGAGAGATAATTGAACGCTCTGGCGTGAGTGCCTGACTCCACGCCGTCACGCAATACGTCAAGGGCGAGCCTTTCAGGGTTATCCATCGCCGCGTCATAGTAGGTGGCCGTGAACTTGATGTCGGGGTTCATGTGGGGCATTTGAGCGAGAGACTTCTGACGACCCAGGAAGCTGTGACGAGGCATCTTGCCTTGGTTCCGTCCGAAGAGGTCGTACATCATCAAGCCGACCTTGATTAGGAGCGCTCCGCGCTCTTTGGGCTTGCCTTGGGCATGCGTGAATAAACGAATGGGCGCAGCCAGCAATCCCGAAACTAGCGAAAAAATAGGAATAGTCGTCTTCAGTGGTCTCACATAGTGGGGAGCCGAAGCGAGGAGACGGTTGCGTTCCATCAGGGACTCTTTGACGAGGCGAAGTTCACCGTTCTCCAGGTAGCGAACGCCGCCGTGAATCATGTGGGAGGACGCAGCTGTGGCTCCCGAGCAAAAGTCTGAGCGCTCCACCAAAGTGACGTCAACGCCTTGAAGGGCGAGATCGCGGAACGTCGCAATCCCATTGATACCTCCCCCGATGATGAGGACCCGGCAGGCTGGATTGGCGCGAAGATTACCGAGGAGTTCAGACCGACTCCGGGGAAAGTTTTCCAAACCTGTCATTCGCAGCCCCACCGTCGATAACGGCAACGGTCGAGGAAGAATTCACCCCTTCCAAACTGTCTTGATGTTGGTGAATTCGCGAATGCCATGCATCCCGAGCTCTCGGCCATGTCCTGAGTCCTTGATTCCTCCAAACGGCAGCTCAGGAAACGAGATCGTCATACCGTTAATGAAGACTGCCCCAGCCTGAAGCTCGCGTGTGAAGTGCTCCTGCTCGGCGGAATCTGTGCTCCACAACGCAGAACTAAGCCCAAATGTCGTCTGATTGGCGATATCGAGGGCTTCTTGGACATTGCCGACTTTATAAACACTTGCGACTGGCCCAAACGTCTCCTCCATCATGATTCTCATGTCTGGCGTTATGCCATCAATCACAGTGGGTGGATAGTAGAAACCTGGGCCCTCGGGCAATTCACCACCGGTCAAGACGCGAGCGCCTTTCTGTTTGGCATCCTCGACGATTTCCGAAATCTCGCGCTGGCCCCCCTGGGTGGCCAGCGGCCCGACATCAACACCCGCCTCCATCGGATCACCGACCACTAACTTGTCCATCTCCTCGACGAACAACCCGAGCCACTTGTCGTAAATGTCTTCGTGAACGATGAAGCGTTTGGCAGCAATACAGGATTGACCATTATTGATCATCCGGGCCTTGACGCCTGTCACCGCGGATTGAGCCAGATCAGCACTGGGCATGACGATGAAAGCATCGGATCCGCCGAGCTCCAGCACAACCTTCTTGATCTGTCGACCAGCCCGCTCAGC